>JAKABA010000320.1 GCA_021802115.1 bacterium
ACCTCGGAGAGCATCTGCAGCGACATCGCGTACGAGGAGAACATCACCAGCCGATTCGGATGCTGATGCAGGTACAGCTGCCACTGGGTGGCCAAGGTCGCCATCGAGCGGACCGCGGCCGGGACCTTGAAGAGGTTGTTGAGGAAGATCGGGACCGGCTGCCAGATCGAGGTCAGGCGGTCGGGGGCCAGACAGAAGTGGTAGCTGATGTAGGAGAAGTACTGGGGATGCACCCGGTAGTCGGAGTCCAGGTCGGTCACGATCACCTTGGCCGGGTCCAGCCCCAGCCCGAGCAGCGCGCGCTCCAAGACCGGACCGGCGTAGGCCATCGCGGCCGACTTCCCGACCACGATCCCCGGCAGCAGCGGGTCCTTGATGTGCCAGAAGGCGCGGAAGCGGTCGCCGAACTCCTCCTGCAGACGGGCGACGTTGCGGCAGCCGTCCAGGTCGGTCTCGCGGGTGATGATCGCCACGATCTTGAGCTGCGCCGGGTAGTCGGCGGCGGCCAGGGCCGAGACCGTGGCGTGCAGGGTCTCGTAGCGCTCCGTGTAGGTGGGGATGAGGACCGCGTGCACCAGCTCGGCGGGATCGGGCGCCCCCGGGGGCAGCTCCGCCCGGCGCAGGGTCGCTCCCCAGTCGGTCGCCTGCGACGCCTCCAGCTGGCGGATCCCCCGGAGCACGAAGCGGAAGGTGTAGACCAGCTTGACCAGCCAGTAGAGGTCGATCACGACCGCGAACGCACCCAGGATCCACAGGTACTGGAAATTGGTGAAGGTGATCACAAAGCCGACGCCCAGGGGCACCAGCAGGCACAGCCAGACGGTCGCCCCCGGGGCCATCTCGAGGGCACGCTCCAGCATGCGCTGCCGTCTGGAGGCCGGCGCGGAGGCCCGCGAGCGGCGCCCGGGAGGGACGTAGGTTGGCAGGATGCCAACCCGGGGGGGTGCGCTCTCAACCAGAGGCGAATCGAGGGCAGATGATGGTGTCACTGGCTGGGATCGTACTGATTGGGTGACCGGGGTGAGACGATTCCCTCACGGCTGCGACAACTTTCAGGTTATGGGTGTATCTTGCAGGGCTGTGGGTACCCGTTTCCTACCCCAACTGCTCCGGATCCTGCGCCGGGTGGTCGGCCACCCTGCGACCAGGATCGTCGTCACCCTGGTCGCCTTCGGCATATTCATCCACTCGGTGAACCTGGGGTCGGCCATTGCCGGGTTCGGCCATCTCGAGGGCGGATGGGCCCTGCTGGCGATGGCGCTGGCCGGCTTCTCGGTCCTCGCCAGCATCGTCGAATGGGGCGCCCTGCTGCGCGGAGCGGGGCGCAGGGTCGGTTGGCACTATCTGGGCTCCTGGTACATGAAGGGGCTGTTCATCAACCAGATCTTCCCCGCCGGGGTCGGCAGCGACGCCGTGCGCGGGGTCCAGGTCGGTCGCGTGGTCGGGCACGGGCCGGTGATCGCGTCTCTGGTCGGCAGCCGCATGGCCGGAACGCTGGGGATGGCCGCCTGGGGCCTGGGCGGTGCGGTCGTGATCGGGACCGTCTTCCACACCACCGATGTGGTCGGGTTCGCCCTCTTCGCGGGGGCCATGCTCCTGGCCTGGGGCCTGGTCTTGGTCGCCGAGCACATCTTCGCCAGGCTCCGCGGCGTCGACCCCAAGGGTCACACCTGGCGGACCCACCGGCTGACCGAGCACTTCGCCACGTTCCTGCGCTCTCTGGGACGCTACCGGGGAGCCCCGCTGGCGCTGGCGGTCTCGATCTTGGCTGGCGGGGTCGGCTGGGGGCTGAACCTGCTGTCGATGGAGGCCTTCAGCCGGGCTCTGGGCTACAACATCTCCTGGGGAGTCTTCGCGGTGGCGCTGCCGGTGGCGCTGCTGGTGACCTTCATCCCGATCTCCGCCAACGGCATCGGCATCCGGGAAGGGGTGCTGGTGTTCCTGCTCGCCCAGTTCCATGTCCCGATCGGGATCGCGGTGGCCATGGCCCTCTTCGTCGACTTCCAGCTGCTCCCGTTCGCGGCCCTGGGTGGGGTGGTGCATCTCGCCGACACGACCGCCAAGCACGCCTACCAGAAGATGTTCCGCGAGGGCTCGATCGAGGGAAGCCTGAGGGTCGCTCACCGAGCGCTGTGCTGGATGGTCGCGCCCGAGGTCCTCTGGGAGATCTCCCAGGGCTGACCGGCCCCGGTCCCTCTGGCCTGGGCCTGCGGCTCCCGGCCGTCCGCGCCGAGGTGAGCGCTCAGGCGCGGGAGCGAAGCTCCTCCACCCCCCGGCGCGCCAGGGTCAGGATCTGGCCGGCTGCGGTCGCCGCCAGGATGGCCCCCAGGATCAGGTCGAAGAGCAGAGTCGGCGCTCCCGCCAGCACCAGCAGCGACGATCCCGCCAGGGCCACCCCGGACGCGAAGGTGTTGACCTTGCCGAACCTGGTGGCGACCATCTCCGGCCGCCGGGGCAGCCAGGGGTAGAGCGACAGGAACGCGATCGCCGGAATCCCATAGCGGGCCAGCACCAGCAGGCCCATCCAGAGCGGCACGAAGCCGAGCAGCAGGCAGGCGACCGCGCAGAGCGAGAAGAAGGTCGCGTCCATGATGGGGTCGAGGGCCCGTCCGAGCACCGTGACCATCCCGACCCGGCGGGCCACCCAGCCGTCGAGCACATCGAGCAGCGCCACCGGGGACGCCACGCACAGGAACAGTGGCCTGGCCTCCGTCAGCGGCGGCAGGATGGCGTACAGCAGGATCGGCACCGCCATGTACGCCCTGATCGAGGTCAGACCGTTGGGCAGGCCCAGGTGGCTGAGGGGGGCTCGGTCGGGATACCTGCGATTCAGGTCCAGGACCACCAGCAGAACGGCGGTGGTGACCACCCACCATCCGAGGCTCAGCCCCAGCCCCAGGCCGATCCGTGATCCCAGCCAGCCCGCCGAGACCCCCGACCCCACCGTGAGCACCAGCCCGAGCGCCACCCAGGCGATCAGGGACCGCCTCAGCTCCGGGGACTCCCTCCAGCGGGCGGCCGACTCCCGCGCCATCGAGGCCACCATGTGGGCCGGACCGCGCACCCCGCGCACAGAAGAAGAGGTGGGCGCCGGCGACTCGGGATCGGTGGCGCTGCCTGTCCTCACTCCCGCAAGCTTAGGCAATAAGGATGGGCGGCGCTGGGGCCCTCTCCGCCCCGTGCTCGAGCTCAGCTCAGCCCAGGGCTCGCGTCCGCGGGATCTGCCCCGACGATCGGCCAGGCCCAATATCCTGGGATCCATGAGCCCGAGCTTCGATAACCGGTCGGCGCTGATCGTGGTCGATGTCCAGAACGACTTCGCCGACCCGAGAGGCACCCTGTTTGTAGAGGGCGGCGACATCGTGGCTGCCCGGGTGGCAGAGCTCATGCGTGAGGCCGGGAGCCGGGGAGCTCTGGTCGTCTGCAGCCAGGACTGGCATCCCTTCGAAACACCTCACTTCAGCGACCAGGGCGGCATCTGGCCCAGGCACTGCGTGCAGGACACCTGGGGAGCGGAGCTGCACCCGAGCCTTCCCGAGCCCGAGCAGATCGTTCGCAAGGGATTGGGCGACCAGGACGGCTACTCCGCGTTCGCCGCCCTCAGCCTCACCCGCTCCTCGGTGGCGCCGACGGCGCTGGAGCGGCTCCTCGTCAGCCGTCAGGTACGAGTTGTCTTCGTAGCGGGGCTGGCGCTGGACGTCTGCGTCAAGGCAACCGCGCTGGACGCAGCTCGGGCCGGCTTCGCGACCCACGTCATCGCCGAAGGGACGGCGGCGGTGAACCTGGACGCCGGAGACGGCGAGCGGGCGCTGAAGGAGCTGGCCGAGCACGGGGTCGTGCTCGTCTGAGCCGCCCCGCCGCGGGCCTCGATCCCAGCCTGCCCCGATGGCCACTGAGTCCCGCGGAGATCGCGCCCGTAGGTGGCCCTGACGCCGGCCTCGATTCCGACCGGACCTGAGGCCAGGACAGCCCCGGGATGGGGGGCGGCCCGCCGCAGGCGGGGCCGCCCCCCCGAGCCGCCCGTGGCTCAG
>JAKABA010000052.1 GCA_021802115.1 bacterium
CAGAGCATCTATGACCTTTGGCCGGCCGAGCTGTTGGAGCGGCAGTTCCTCGATCAATTGCAGGCTCATTTGGCAGATCTGGGCACCCCCGACCGTCCCTTGGAACTGGAGTGGGAGGCCAGGGGGCATCTGGCCGACCTGACCCGGGAAACCCGCCAGGTGCTGTTGGGCGTGGCCCAGGAGGCGCTCAGCAACGTGGCGCGGCACGCGCGCGCGCATCGGGTGACGGTGGTGTTGGATGCCGGATCTGACCCTGTCCGACTACAGGTGTCAGACGATGGCGGTGGCATGGCCGTTGAACCGATGCGCCCTCAGTTCGGCATTCGCGGCATGCGCTCACGGTTGGCGGCGTTCGACGGCCGCTTGGAGCTCATCTCCGAGCCCGGCCAGGGGACCACGGTCGAGGCGACGGTCCCCCGGTCGATGGCGGTGGCGGCGGCACCGTGATCCGCCTCCTGATCGCAGATGACCACGAGATGGTCCGCGAGGGGCTGCAGCTCATGTTCGCAGCTGACCCGGATCTCGAGGTCGTGGCCACCGCGGCCAGCGGGGAGGAGGCGGTCGAGCTGATCACCACCTCGCAGCCCGACGTGGTCCTGATGGATCTGCACATGCCGGGCATGGGGGGGCTCGGCGCTCTGCGCGCGCTGCGCCATCGGGGCGCGACCGCGCGGGTGCTGGTTCTGACCGGGATCGCGGGCGATCAGGACGCGCTGGCGGCGATCGGTGCCGGGGCCGCAGGCTACGTGCTCAAACAAGTGCCCGTGGCCCAGCTCAGAGTGGCGATCCGGGCGGTCGCGGCCGGCCAGGCGTACCTCGACCCGGCCGTGACCGGGATCGTCCTGGGCTTCGCGCGTCGTGGCTTCAGGGACTCCGGCGGTCCCTGGCATCTCAGCCAGCGGGAACTGGAGGTTCTGGAGCTGATCGCCGCGGGTCTCAGCAATCGAGAGATCGCCTCTCGCCTGTTCCTCAGCGAACAGACGATCCGCAGCCATATCAAGTCCACGCTGCGCAAGATGGGCAAGAAGCATCGCTTGGAAGCGGTTCTGGCGGCTCTCCAGGCGGGCCTGTTGGAGCCTGCTCCGAACTAGCCGAACCCTGACGGCAAGCCCGAATCCCCCCTTTGGGGGATGCTAATCACCTCAATCGGGGGAGTGTCAGGACGACTTGGCTCTCACATACTGAGGCGCGGTCATTGACATAGGAGGCAAGGAGCGTATGAGCGACGAGCCGTTGATGAGCATCGCGGGGTCACCTCCCCCATCGTCTCTGGCCCGGAAGTTTGAGCGGGACCCGGCAAAAGCGCCGACCGAGGATCTGCGCGAGGCGGTCTTCGACTTGGAGCGACAGGGCGAGTGGGTGGTGCAGCGAGTGCCCGAGCCCTACGTCGAGGTGGAGACCAAGTACGGGCGCAAGAAGAAGATTCCGATGCAGCACACCTGGCACCACAAGAGCTGCGGCCAGTGTGGGCACATACCCGGCTACTCCACCTCCATATTCTGGCTGCACCGGGCTCTGGAACTGGACTACAACGACCCCCGTGACCAGACCTCCTGCACCGCCTGGAACTACTACGCCTCCGCCACCTCCAATGCGGCCGCTCAAGCGGCCGTGGCGCAGCGCAACTTTGCCGCTGCCTATGAGACCGGCTACTACCCGATGATCCACTGTGGCACCAGCTACGGCCACTACAAGGAGGTGCGGGAGCAGCTGGTGCACAGCCCGGAGCTACGCGCCCAGGTGCGCGACATCATGACCCGGCTGGGCAAGCCGCTGGTGATCCCCGAGGAGATAGTGCACTACAGCGAATGGGTGCACGCGATGCGGGGAGAGTTCGCCAAGCGGCGGGTGTTGGACTTCTCGAACATCACGGTGACGGTTCACCCGGCCTGCCACTACTACAAGCTGGTCGCTGAGGACGCCATCTACGACGCGGACATCTACAGTGGTCAGCGCACTGCGATCGTGTCGGCGGTGGTCCAGGCCATGGGCGCCAAGGTGGCCGACTACTCCACCTGGTTCGATTGCTGCGGCTTCGGCTTCCGCCACATCCTGGTGCAACGGGACTTCACGCGCTCCTTTGCCACCCTGCGCAAGATCCAGGTGATGAAGGACGAAGCGAATCCGGACGTGGTGCTCACCCACGACACCGGCTGCGTCACGACCCTCGACAAGAGTCAGTTCGTGGGCCAGGCGAAGGGGTACAACGTCGGCATCCCGGTGATGTCGGAGGCCCAGTTCGTGGCCCTGGCGATGGGGGCGCATCCCTACCGCGTCTGCCAGCTGCACTGGCACTCGGTCGACTACCGACCCCTGCTGGAGAAGATGGGCATCGACTGGGAGGCGCGCTGGGCCGAGTTTGAGCAGGACCTGAAGCGGATTCAGAGCGGGGAGATGCAGTACCTCACCTGGGAGCAGACCGGTGTCAAGTGAAGCCATCCTGGTGATCGGCGGTGGCCCGGCTGGCCTGGAGGCGGCGCGGGGGGCGGCGGACCTCGGCAGCGAGGTGATCCTGGTCGAGCGCAGGGCACGGTTGGGCGGGACCCCGGACTCGGCGGGCTACTCCGCCTTCGCACTGGATCACCGCCCCGCCCAGGAGGTGCTGGAGATCGCCCGCCAGGCGGTGCTGACCCACCCCTTGATCAAGGTTCACCTGGAGACCGAGGTCACCGCCTTCGACGGGGAGCTGGGGGAGTTCAGGGCCAGCCTGCGAGCGGCGGACGGCGCGGCTGCCGAGGTCAGCTGTGGCGCGGCCATCATCGCCACCGGCTTCGACCACTTCGACCCGGGCCGGGAGACCCAGTCCTACGGCTACTACGAGTACGACGACGTGATCACTCTGGTCGACGCCGAGCGGATGCTGGCGGCCAAGAACTTCGTGCGCCCATCCACCGGCCAGCCCCCCAAGCAGGTCTGTTTCATCCAGTGCGTCGGCTCCCGCGACCGCCGCATCGGCAACGAGTACTGCTCCAAGGTCTGCTGCGGCGTCGCCACCAAGGAGGCCTCCGAAATCCGGGAGCTGGTCCCCGACTGTCGCGTCTTCATCTTCTATATCGACATGCGGATGTACGGGTTCTGGGAGGACCGCATCTACTGGAAGGCGCAGGAGCAAGACCACGTGAACTTCGTGCGCGGGATCGTGACCGAGATCACCCGCCGGGGCGACCGCCTGGTGATCAAGGGAGAGGACACCACCATGAACCGTCCCATGGAGATCCCCATGGATGTGGTGGTCCTCTCGGTGGGGATGGTCCCGTCGGAGGGGACCAAGATGGTGGGCAAGCTGCTGGGCGTGGCCCAGGACAAGCACGGCTTCATCGCCCCCCCGGAGAACGCCCTCGACTCCGTCGGCACCTCGGTGGCGGGCATCTACGTGGCCGGCGCGGCGGCGGGTCCCAAGGATCTGGACGACTGCGTCTCCATGGCCGGATCGGCCGCCATGAAGGCGGTGGCCGCGCTCCGCCGCCGTTCAGCGGTCCCTGTCGCGGGATGATCACCGGCCACGGCCAGGTGGTCGACACCGAGGCCGCTCAGGAGTTCATGCGCGAGGCCGAGCGGCTGATCCAGGCGCCGGAGCTCGATGGGATCGCCTTGGAGCTCGAGGTGAAGTCCCGGCGCTTCCGGGAGATGCTGGACCGCGACTCGCTGCCCGCTCTGTCCTCGGAGCAGCTGCGAGGCTGTCTGCGCACCATCTTTGCGGCTCGGCGCCACTCCGACGAGCTGCTGGCCCAGGTCGGAGATGGACGGTGGCGGCAGGCGCTCTGGAACCTTCTCCACGAGCCAGGGCCCGTCTCGGCGCGCATCGACTCGTTCGATCAGGAGCTGGCGGAGGTGGACCAGGGCATCCGCCGGGACGTGGCGGGGGAGGCACTGCACTTCTTCGACCCCGAGCGTCACTGGCTCTGGACGCGCTGGATCTGGGACCCGGAGATCGGCACCGGCGCCCTCCCGCTGGTGACCATGGAGGAGCACGACCTATCCGCCAGCTCGGCCGGGGAGACCTACCTGCGGGTCGGCGAGGGCATTGCATTTGTCAACCAGACGGGACGCTCCGTCGGATTCACGCGCTTCGGAACCGAGGCCTTCGGGGTCGACGTCTACCTCGCCTGCGTCTATGGGGTTTACCTGTACACGATCACCCGGATCCGGATGAGCCAGGAGTTCAACAAGGTCATCCCCCCCTTGCCCCAGCTGACCCGCCGGCTGCTGGGCATCCACCGGATGGAGGTCTGAATGTCTGAGATAGAGGCGGAGCGAGTCCACGAGGAAGAGCACCTGGTCTTTGAGGGCATGGACATCTCGGGCCAGTGGAACCGGATGTTCGAGCAGCGGGTGGTCTGGGAGCACGACATCAGCGCCCTGGACCGGGTGACCGAGATCCCCGGGGCGGAGTCTTTGGCCTACTGCTACCAGTGCGGCAAGTGCACGCCCGCCTGCCCGGTGGATCACGTGGGCGACTACAGCCCCCGCAAGATATACCGTCGCACCCAGCTGGGTGCGGATCTGCTCACCAGCCCGGACCTCTGGCTCTGCACCACCTGCGGCAACTGCCTGCGGGTGTGCCCCAAGGAGGTCAATCTGCTCAAGATCATGCCTGCGGTCAGGGAGCAGGCCGTCGCCGCCGGCAACGTCCCGGCCGAGCTGCAGAAGGCGTTCGAGAACACCTTCCAGTACGGCAATCCCCTGGGTGAGCCAGCGCGCAAGCGCGCGGACTGGGTGGCCGAGGCCGGGGCCCCGGTGACCGTTCTCAGTCGCGAGCCCCGTCCCGTGGACGTGCTCTTCTTCGTCGAGTGCTACTGGGCCTACCACCCCAGGGGCCGCGATGCGGCCAGAGCCTTTGCCAGGACCATGGCCGCGCTGGGGGTCGATTGGGGCATTCTGGGGTCGGAGGAGAAGTGTTCCTGCGACAGCCAGCGGGCGGCGGGGGAGCGTGGCCTCTTCGAGATGGTGGCGGAGCAGAACATCGCCACCCTGGGTCGTTACGAGTTCAAACGGCTGGTCACCCCCGACCCCCACGCCTACAACTCCTTCCGCAATGAGTATCCCAAGCTGGGCGGGGTCTACGACGTCACCCACTACACCCAGTTCCTGGCGCCCTTGATGGGCCAGCTGCCCTGGCAGCGGGAGCTGCCCTATCGCGTCACCTTCCACGATCCCTGCTACCTGGGCCGCCACAACGGTGAGTACGACGCTCCCCGCGAGATGATCCGGCAGATCCCCGGGCTGGAGTTCGTGGAGATGTTCCGCTGCAAGGAGAACGGGTACTGCTGTGGCGGCGGGGGCGGGGGCATGTGGCTGGACAGCTTTTCCGGCAATCACACCAAGGAGCGGCTCAGCGAGCGGCGGGTGCGGGAAGCGGTGGAGACCGGCGCGGAGATGCTGGTCGTCTGCTGCCCCTATGAGGTCTCCCGCTTCGAGGACGCGGTGAAGTCAACCGGCAACGAGGGCAAATTGCTCGTTCGCGATGTCATCGAGCTCGTGGACGAGGCCCTGCACTAGGAGGCGGTGCGTGCATATCGCAGTGATCTTGAAGCAGGTCCCCGATCTGGTGGAGGAGGTGGAGGTTGACGCCACGGGTACCGACATAGACCGGGACAGCGTCAAGTGGAAGTTGAACGAATTCGACGACCACGCCCTGGAGGAGGCGATCCTCCTCAAGGAGGCTGGAGGCGGTGAGGTCACCGCCCTGGCTCTGGACGCCGATGGGGTCGACCAGATGCTCTACGCCGCGCTGGCGCGGGGTGCCGACCGGGCCGTGAAGATCCCCACCCCCGACGGGCGCACCGATGCGCCACGGGCGGCGGCGGCTCTGACCGAGGTTCTCCCGGGGATGGCTCCCGATCTGGTGCTGACCGGGGTTCAGGCCGCCGACGACATCCATGGCCAGCTAGCCCCGATCCTGGCAACCAGCCTGGGGTGGCCCCACGTCAGCGTTGTCAGTGGCATCGAGCCGGGGGCGGCCACGGTCCGGGTGCAGCAGGAGTACTCCGGCGGGCGCATGGCAACCCTGGAGGTCCAATTGCCGGCAGTCCTGGGGGTGCAGGCGGCCGCTCGGCCGCCCCGGTATGTCCCCATCAGCCGCCTCCGCCAGGTCATGGCCTCCGCCCAGATCACCGCGGCGGCGCCGGCGGCTGGGGCTCCGGTCGGGGCCCCGGCGGTCACCCGCCTGGCCGCGCCCGCCAGGGGCGCGGGGGCAAGGATGCTGGAGGGCAAACCCGAGGAGGTGGCCCAGCAGATAGTCGACCTGCTCCGCGAGCGCGGATTGGTGGGAGCATGAGCATGGCCGGTGTGATGGTCTACGTGGAAGCCGACCAGGGCCGGGTCGCTCCCATCACCTTTGAGCTGCTGGGTGCGGCGCGGCAGCTGGCGGAGGCGTTTGGCGGCCCGGTCGAGGCCCTGGTGGCGGCGGCGGACTGCGAGCCGCTGGCGGACCAGCTGGGCGCCGCGGACACCATCGTCACCGTCACCAGCCCGGCTCTGGCGGACTACCTCCCGGAGGCCCACCAGGCGGTGCTGGTGGAGGCGATCCGGGCTCGCGAGCCGGCGGTGGTGCTGGTGGGGTACACCTCGGCCGGGATCGACCTCGCGGCCGGCAGCGCGGTCGCCACCGGGCGGCCGCTGGTGGCGTACTGCGTCGGGCTCAGTGCCGAAGGTGGCGAGCTGGTGGCCGAGAGCCAGCTCTACGGAGGCAAGTTGGTGGCGACCACCAGGACCGCCCCGCCGGCGGTGTTCTCGGTGGTCGCCGGCACCTTCGCGGAGGCAGCCGGCCACTCCGGCGGGGAGGGAATCAGGAGCGTCATGTCCCCTCCGGAGGCTCTCGACCACCTCAGGACCCGGCTCATCGCCACCGGGAGCGGCGGCGAGGGCGGGATCGACATCACCAAGGCGGAGCGGATCGTCAGCGTCGGGCGTGGCATCGGTGGGCCCGACAACATCGAGGTGGCGGAGGAGTTCGCGGCGGCCCTTGGAGCCGAGCTGGGAGCCTCTCGTCCTGTGGTGGACAGTGGCTGGCTGCCCAAGGAGCGCCAGGTCGGCAAGTCGGGAATGACGGTCAAGCCGAAGCTCTACGTGGCGGTCGGCATCTCCGGGGCGCCCGAGCATTTGGAGGGCATGCAGGCTGCCGGCCTGATCATCGCCATCAACACCGATCCCAACGCTCCCATCTTCCAGGCTGCCAGCTACGGGACCACCTGCGATCTCTTCGACATCCTCCCCGCCCTCAGCAAGCGTCTCAAGGCGGCTGGCTGACCGATGGCACCGACCACGATCGCCCTGCTCGCCCTGATGGTGGCAACCTTCGCGTGGTCCGGCTATCGCTTCGCCAGGCTGCTGCGACCCCTGACCAAAGCTGGGGCGGAAGACCGTTTCGACCATCCGCTCCGCCGCATCTTGGGGGTGGTCACCAACGTCGGAGGACACACCCGCCTGCTGCAGATCCGCTACTCCGGGACCCTGCACCTGATGATCTTCAGCGGCTTCGTGGTCCTGCTCACCGCCGTGGTCGAGGAGTTCGGCAAGGGCCTCGTTCCCGGATTCAGCCTGGCGCCGATAGGCGGCAACACCTGGATCGCCCTGCTGCAGGACATCTTTGACGTTTTGGTGCTGGTGGGCCTGGCGATGGCGGCCTTCAACCGCTACGTGCGGCGGCCGGAACGCTTCAAAGGGTCCAACGAGCGGGACGCCACCATAATCCTGATCCTCATCTTCTGCGTCGTCGCCAGCATGCTGCTGCACAGCACCTTCCGGGTGGCCGAGGGGCATGACCCCTCGGCCGCCTGGCGGCCGGTCAGCTCCGCCTTGGCGGCGGCGGTGGGGCTGGCGGGGATCCACGGGCGGGCGGCCCAGCCCTACGCCCACGTCTTCTACTGGACCCACATCCTGGCGATCCTCGGCTTTCTGGCCTACATTCCGACCTCCAAGCATCTGCACATCTTCGTGGGCATCCCCAACATCTACTTCCGGGACCTGTCCCCCAAGGGCACCCTGCCGGCGGCGGATCTCAGCCAGCCCTCGATCGGCCTCAAGGAGATCCACCAGATGGGTTGGAAGCAGATGCTGGATCTCTACGCCTGCACGGAGTGCGGGCGCTGCCAGGCGGTGTGCCCTGCCTTCGCCGCGGGCCAGCCGCTCAGCCCCAAGCTCCTGATCATGGATTTGCGCGACCACCTCCTGGAGCAGGAGGGCATCGGCTCCCACCGCAAGGGGGTGGGTGGGGTCCAGCTGCTGGGCGACGCGGTCCGTGACGACACGCTCTGGGCATGCACCACCTGCCGCGCCTGCATGCAGGTCTGTCCGCTCCATATCGAGCATGTGCCCAAGATCGTCGACATGCGCCGGCAGCTGGTGGAGCAGGGACGGATGGAGCCGCGGCTACAGGACACCTTGGCCAGCCTCGCCCAGTACGGCAACTCCTTCAATCAGTCTGAGCGGCTGCGCTCCAAGTGGACCAAGGATCTCGGCTTCACGATCAAGGACGCGCGCAAGGAGCCGGTCGACGTGCTCTGGTTCGTGGGCGACTTTGCTTCCTACGACCCCCGGGTCCAGCGCCTCACTCAGACCGTGGCCAGAGTCCTCCACCGCGCCGGAGTGGACTTCGGGATTCTCTATGACAGCGAGCGCAACAGCGGCAATGATGTGCGCCGGGTCGGCGAGGAGGGCCTCTTCGAGATGCTGGCCCAGCACAACATCGAGACCCTCGGCAAGTGCCAGTTCCAGCGCATCATGACCACCGACCCCCACAGCCTCAACGCGCTCGGCCAGGAGTACCCCAGACTCGGGGGAACCTATCCCGTGCTCCACTACACCCAGCTCTTGTTGGAGCTTCTGGAGCAGGGGGCACTCAAGCCCACTCGGGGTCAGGAGATGGTGGCCACCTACCACGACCCCTGCTATCTGGGCAGGTACAACAACGGCTTCGACGCACCCCGCCGGGTCATGGAGTTGCTCGGGGTCAAGGTGCACGAGATGCCCCGCTGTCGCGAGAACAGCTTCTGCTGCGGGGCCGGCGGCGGTAGGATCTGGATGGACGATCGTGGGGTCAAGGAGCGCCCCAGTGAGAACCGGATTCGCGAGGCGGTGGCCCTTGGCGATGCCCGCTACTTCGTGGTGGCGTGCCCCAAGGACGTGGTCATGTACACGGCGGCGGTGCAAACAACGCAAATGGACGGCCGCATCGAGGTGATGGACGTCATCGAACTGGTGGAGGCTGCCCTGGAGCCGGAGGAGGCCACCGTTGCTGTCGCTTGAACAGCCGGAGCCAGGAAGCGCCCTCGCGGATGCCATCGCCGACCGCCAGGCGGGCTTGCTGCGCGCTCACGAGCGGGGGCTGGCGTTGGCCCCGGGGGCGCCGCTGGAAGCGGGGTCGGGGGGCGCTGGGCGCAGTCTTTCCGAGGCGCTGCTGAGGCGTGCCCTGCAGTGCCTGGCCGAGTCCTCTGAGTATTCCCTGGCACGGCGGCTCGTGGCCGAGGGCAGCCTGGCGGCCACCCCCAGCCCGCTCGTGGAGGTCTCCCGGCAAGCGCTCGCGCAGGCCGGCTTGGCGACCTGGAATCCGGCGACCGGCGAGCTGCGCGGGACCGCCCTGGTCGCTGCCCTGATGCGATTCTTCGAGGCTGGCATCGAGGGGGTGCGCAACCAGGCGAGCCCATGACCTGTCCATTTTGCGAGCGGGCCGGCGAGCGGCGCGAGCTGCACGCGCACATGCTGTCTGACCATAGGGACCGGCTGGTCACCAGAAGCGAGGAAGGACGAATCTTCATGGAGGTGAACTGCCCGACCTGTTCCGAGGGGATCAGCAAGGAGGTGAACCCGCGCGGGCGCGACCCCGAGTTCTTGGACAAGTTCGCGGACGAGATTAGGATGGTGGGCTTCGATCTCTTGCTCTATCACTGGGAGACGCATGTCGCAGCCGCCGTAGAGGGACCGACGGAGGGATAGCCTTGGCCACAGTCAACCACTGCAACATTCCGGACGATCTCCATTACATGATCCAAAAGCATGTCTGGGTCCAGCGCGAAAGCGACGGCTGTGCCCTGATCGGCATCACCGATGTCGCCCAAAAGCTGGCGGGCAAGATCATCGTGGTCACCACCAAGAAAGTCGGCCGGGGTCTGACCAAGGGTCAGAGCACAGGCACCATCGAGAGCTCAAAATGGGTGGGCCCGATCCCGAGCCCGCTCACCGGTGAGATCGTGGCTGTCAACCAGGCGCCCCAGGACGATCCCACCGTGCTGAACCGGGACCCGTACGGCAACTGGATAGTGCGGCTGCAACCCTCCAATTGGGAGGAGGAGAGTGGCGACCTGGTGACCGGGACCGATGGGGTCGAAGCCTACCGCCGCCTGCTGGAGGCGGAGGGGATCGACTGCGGCAGCTGAATGTGGACATTCCCCCGCGTACCCATCAGGGCTGTGCCATCCCCCATGATCTTGAGTACGACCTCGAGAGCGATGTGTGGGTGCGCTTCGAGGCAGACGGCAGCGCCACCATGGGCATGACCGATCCCGCCCAGACCCGGGCGGGCAAGCTGGTGAGCATCCTCTTCAAACGTCCGGGCAGGCTGCTCGAAGCCGGCCAGAGCGTGGCGACCATCGAGAGCGCGAAGTGGGTGGGGCCCTTCCCAACCCCCCTGTCGGGGGAGCTCCTGGAGGTCAATCAGGCAGGCTTCCAGAGAGACATCCTGATTGCCAATCGCGACCCCTATGGCGAGGGCTGGCTGGCCCGGCTGCGCCCCAGCGACCTCGTTCGCGACCGGCCCCGGCTGACGGCAGGTCCGCAGGCCTTCGACTATTACAAGGAGCGCATCGACCGTGAAGGAATCCGATGCTACCGCTGCGCCGACTGAGCAGCTGTGCCCGCTCTGCCAGATGATGCCGATGGAGGCCGGACGGCCGATGTGCCCGACCTGCTGGCGGCTGGCCCCCACCTGGGTGCGGCGCAAGTTCAAGGACAACCAGCAGGCGGATTGGTCACGCCTCCTTGAGGAGGATTCCATCCGCACCCCCAAGCAGGAGGAGAACGATGGCGATTGAAGGTGCCGACAAGACGCTCGACTGTCTCCACATGATGTGCCCGATGCCGATCGTGAAGGTGTCCAAGGCGATCAAGGAGGTGGAGGTGGGGCAGACCTTGCTGCTGATCGCCGACGACCCGGGCGCGACTCCGGACATTCAGACCTGGTCGCGGCGGATGGGCCACGAGTTGGTCGCCACCGAGCAGGACGGCAAGGTGCTGCGATTTCTGATCCGGAGGACCAGCTGATGCGACCCACCTCGATTCCCGACGCCACCTTCGAGGAAAAGCAGCGCCTCTTCAGCGAGGTGGAGGCCGACCCCCGCTTCCCGGAGTACCTCAAGGGTTGTTACGAGTGCGGGATCTGCGTGGCCGCTTGCCCGTCTGCCCGTTTCTACAACTTCAGTCCTCGTCGCATCACGCAGGCGGTGGCCCGCCAGGACGTGGAGCTGGTGTGGGAGCAGATGAACGGTGAGGTCTGGGATTGCTCCCAGTGTTTCTCCTGCTTGCGCTGCCCTCGCGGGAACAATCCCGGGGGAGTGATCACGATCCTGCGCGAGGTGGCGGTGAGGCATGGCTTGCGCACCGCCAAGGAGGCGCTGGAGGGCTACGGCCGGATCATCTACAAGATCATGGGGACCGGCACCCAGGTCTCCCCCGACATGATTCAGCCGGAGGCCTTCCCCGACTGGGGCCCGGACACCAAGGAGACCTCCGCGAACCTACAGCTGTGGCGCAAGGCGCTGCCGCCAGAGACCCTGCACACCACCAGCACCTCCTGGGACGTGGCCCCCAAGACGCTCACCGAACTGTATTTGATCTGGCACCTCACCGGGGTGCTGGACATGATCAAGAGCATCGATCCCAATCTGCACATCATCCTCGGCGACGTGATGGAGGAGCTGCTGGAGGAGCAGGGTTACCAAATGTGACCCTCCAGAAATCCCCTTCCGCGTAGAGGAGATAGAGATCATCTCCCACCCATTCGGCTTGGGCTGGTCGCAGCAGCCGCGACTGTGCCACTGCGCCATCGCCGGTTACGAGCATCAGCCCCTCCCGCCCGTGGGCGACGATCCCGGCCGGGGTGGCGCGCAGCTCGTATTCCCAGTCCACCGGGATCGGTACCAGGCCTCCGTGGGCGAGCCGCAGCTCCCCCGGCCCCCCGGCTGCGACCAGATCGCCGACTGCCGTGACCGCCAGTCTGACCGGTGCGTGGCGGCTCAGCCGCCCTTGCTCCCGCTCCCGGCCCCCGCCGTCGAGGAGATGCCAGGTGCCCGAACAGGTGGCGACCCAGGCCTGGTCTGGTCCACAGGGCCAGACTCCGCTGATCTCCAAGCGGCCGCTGTCAACCAGGCGGTGCGCTGGCGACGGTTGCCGCTGGAGCAACACCCGATAGGCATTGGCCACCGCCCGGAAGCGCTGCTCCGCCTCCGGCTCTTCGGGATGGTGATCCGGGTGGGTCTCCTTCGCCCGGCGGCGGAAGGCGCGCCGGACCGTGGTGGGGCTGGAGTCGAGCGGGATCCGGAGCAACTCCGCCGCCTGGCGGCGGCCCGGCTCAGAGGTGTCGTCCCCGGCCGCCGGAGCCGCCCAGCTCCACCGCACGGCGCCCACCCCGTCCAGTTCGGTGATCCCGCCGCGCTCGGAGACCCACACCCTGCCGCCACCGGGGGAAGCCCACACACGCTGCTCGGGAGTGGCCGGCCAGCCGGGCACCGCATGGCTCCAGAGGTGGCCGCCACTGGGGTCGAAGGCGCTGAGCGCACCGCCGGAGGTCGCCACCAGCACCAGCTCCCCTGCCACCACGATCTGGGTCAGAGCGCCGTCCAGGGTCAGGACCCGAGTCACCACGCCCGCCGGAGAGAGCACCACCAGCTGCCGGCCGAACGGCCGATACCCGGCCCGATCGGCGATCCGGGCGGGCCAGGAGCGCAGCCACAGCCAGCCCCCGGCGGCAGCCACGATGCGGTAGGCGGGCAGCGCCAGCTCCGCGACCTGCCGATACTCCCGGCTTGGCGAGGGCAGTGCCGCCAGCTCCGAGCTCACGGCATCGCGGGCCACCAGCACAGTGTGGTCCGAAGCCACCGTCCAGGCTCGAACGATAGGCCGCAGGGTGAGCGACTCCACCACCTTCCAGCCCACCGTGGGCGGCCAGAATGGTGACGGCAGCTCGAGCTCGGGGGCGACCCGAACTGACCACTTCCGCGGCGGCAACGCCTGGTGGGAGGGCTTCATGGACGAAGTGAGACTGCTGGATTTGGGGCTTTGCTCATACACCCAAAGCCAGACTCTTTATCACGCGCTCGCCGACAGCCTGCGGCCTGACCAACCGAACACCATCATCCTCTGTCGGCCCCGCCGGCCGTACGTCTGTATCGGACGCCACCAGGAGCTGGGCCGCGAAGTTGACACGGCCGCATGTGCCCGCCTGGGGCTGCCGATTCTGCGCCGGGAAGTGGGTGGGGGAGCGGTTTACCTGGATCGCGATCAGCTCTTCTTCCAGATGGTCTGGCAGCCCCGAGATGTGCCGCCGCGCATCGCCCAGGCATTCGAGTACTTCGCGCGCGGGCCGGTCGAGTGCTACCGTGCCCTGGGGATCCCGGGCGCTCATTTCGCGCCTGTCAACGATCTCCAGGTCGGTGGCCGCAAGATTGGAGGCCTGGGGGCGGCCACGATCGGTCAGGCGTTCGTCTTCGTGGGTTCGATCATCAGCGCCTTCGACGCCGGCGCCGCCGCCAGCGTCCTGCTCATCCCTGACGAGAAGATCCGGGACAAGGTGGCCAACACCATGGCGGCGTACGTGTCTAGCCTGGAGCGGGAGTTGGGCCGACGGCCGGCGCCACGGGTGGTAGGCCGGGCGCTGGTGACCGCGTTCGAGCGTACCCTGGGGGTCGCCTTGATCCCCGGCACCCTGCGAGGAGACGAGCGCCAGGCCTACTCGCGGCGGGTCCGGCGCATGCGCAGCCGCGCGTGGCTGGATGATGTGCGCCTTCCGGCGGACCGTCTCCGGGCCTTGCGGATCACGGGAAACGTGAGGGTCGGCCACGCTGTCCGCAAGGCCCCGGGTGGCTTGGTGCGGGCGACCTTGATCATCGCTGACGGCCAGATCACCCAGGCCCTGCTCAGCGGCGACTTCTACGCGGTCGGCGATGTCGTCCCGGAGTTGGAGCAGGCGCTTCTGGGGCCAGTTGCCAAATCGGGTCCGCGAGATCGCCTCTACCGCCGGTGGCGTGCCGATGCCATCCCCGGGCTGGATCCTGGAGATGTCGCGGAGGTGGTCGAGTCCGCCCTGGAGCCCACGGCTTCGCAGGAACTGGCCTGACCAGGTGGCCCTCGTCGGTCTTGGGTCCCGTCTCCACGTTTGGGCTGGGGGCGGCTGTGAGGTGGTCGGCGGCGGCCGAGGCTGGCCTGCGGCGGCCACCTGAGCCCTCCGTACCGAGCGGGCTACCTGAAGACCAGTCGATGCCACTGGCCCTCAATCCCCAGCCGTTCTGGGCGAAGCGACGCTACCGCACGGGCCAGCGCTCACCCAGCAGACCGCTCCGTCCCGGTGGGACGGGCTTGTTGAAGGACCACCACCGAGCATCGCTGGACGCACTGGGTCGGCGACCGACCACCAAGGTCCCGTCCCCCCGTCACCTGGGCGGGCTCCCATCATCTCCGATCCGGCATCTCAGCCACCGCGGGGCGGGCGGTTCGCCACACCTTTTGGTGGCGGCTCAGTTTGGGGGCAGGGTGGTTTCGGGTACTCTGAGATTGAAGTGCCCACATACGCCTACCGGTGTGACTCGGGACACGACTTCGAGGTCGTCCAGCCGATCACGGCTGCCCCCCTCACCTCATGCAGCGTGTGCGCCGCTCCAGTGCACCGGGTGGTGTTCCCCGTGGGGATCGTCTTCAAGGGGCAGGGCTTCTACAAGACCGACTCCCGGTCTTCTTCGAGCGGCTCGATCGGACCTGCGAGCTCGGCCTCCAACAACGGGGCCGCAGGCAAGCCGGCGGAGCCATCCGAAGCGGCCAAGCCGACGGCCCAGAGTGAGGCTGCAACGACCAAGAGCAGTAAGGAAACCCAGCCGAGCGTCCCCACCACAACCGGTGGCGCCGCCGCTGGTGGAGGCAAGAATGGCTGAGCCAGTGCATGTGAGCGACGCGACCTTCGACAGCGAGGTGATCAAGGCGGACGGACCGGTCCTGGTCGACTTTTGGGCCGAGTGGTGTGGCCCGTGCAAGATGCTGGAACCGGTCGTGAAGGACCTCGCGTCCGAGTATGGGGCCCGGGTCAAGGTGGCCAAGCTGGATGTTGACGCCAACCCCAACATCGCCGGCAAGTTCGGGGTCATGAGCATCCCGACGTTGATCCTGTTCAAGCAGGGAGAGGCCGTACAGCGCTTGGTGGGATACCAGCCCAAGTCCGCGCTGAAGGCGAAGCTCGACCCGATGGTCTGAGACCGCTCCCGCACCCGACCGGTTACGATCAGGTGCCGATGCCAGACCTCCAGAGCGAATTCGCGCGCGCCATCCGGGAGGCGATCCTCGAACTGGGGATCGCAAGCCCGGTGGAGGTTCTAGTCGAGCCCTCCGCAGTCCCGGAGGCCGGGGACTACTCGTCCGCAGCGGCTTTCCGGCTCGCCCGCGAACTGCACCGGGCTCCCCGCCAGATCGCCGAGGAGCTGGCGGACCGGATCTCCCGGCGGCCGCCGGGGCACGTCAGGGAAGTCACGGTTACGGGTGGGGGCTATCTCAACCTCAGGATCGACTTCTCGACGTTTGCGCCCCAGGTGGTGGAGGACGCCCTCCGGGAGCCCAGGGTGCTCGACGCGGACCCGAGAGCCGGGGTCAAGGTGGTGGTCGAACACACCGCCACCAACCCCAACAAGGCCGCCCACCTCGGGCATCTGCGCAATGCCTGCATCGGCGACACCGTGGCCCGGGTGCTGCGGGCCCGCGGGCACCAGGTGGAGGTCCAGAACTACATCGATGACACCGGCGTCCAGGTGGCGGACGTGCTGGTGGGCATCCGCCACCTCGGGCTCAGTCCCCATCCTGGCGAGGCCTACGACCGCTTCTGCTCCCGCGCCTACGTCGAGGTGTGCCGCCGCTACGAGCAGGAACCCGACCTGGTCGAGCTGCGCCGCCAGACCCTGCACGCCATCGAGTCCCGGGAGGGAGAGGTGGCCGCCGCGGCCAAGGAGCTCACCAGCCGGATCGTCGACTGCCATCTCAAGACCATGGCCCGCGCCGGGATCGGCTACGACCTCCTGACCTGGGAGTCCGACATCATCGAGCTTGGCTTTCTGCGGCATGCGGTCGATCTGCTGCTGGAGCGTGGGGTGATTCACAAGGCTGAGCAGGGGCGGCTGGCAGGATGCTGGGTCCTGCCGGTGGAGGAGGGCTGGGAGGATGCCGAATCCGACCAGGTGGACGCCAAGGTCCTGATCAAGAGCGACGGGATCGCCACCTACACCGCCAAGGACATCGCCTACCACCTCTGGAAGTTCGGAGTCCTGGGCCTGGACTTCAACTACCGCCCCTGGAGAGAGGGCGGACCGGCCACGTCCTGCGCGGATCCCACCCAGGCGTCCTTGGACCCGCAGCGGTTCGGTCGCGCGGGGGCGGTGGTGAATGTCATCGACCAGCGCCAGAGCGCCCCCCAGCGGGTGGTCAAGGAGGCGCTGCGGCGGCTGGGATTCGTCGATCAAGCCGAGCAGCTGCACCATTTGGCCTACGAGGTGGTCGCCCTGTCCCCGGCCGCCGCCGCCGCTCTGGGGGTGGACATCAGCGACGGGAGGGCGATGTATGCCCTGAGCGGCCGTCAGGGCATCGAGGTTGGCGCCGACTCGCTGCTCGACGAGGCCCAGCGTCAGGTGCAGGCCAAGGCCAAGGACGAGGCCACGGCCGCCGAGCTGGCGGCCAGCGCGGTGCGCTATTACCTGCTGCGCTTCGGTCTCAACTCCATCATCACCTTCGACTTCGGAGAGGCGCTGCGGACCACCGGTGACAGCGGGGTCTACCTGCAGTACGCTCACGCCCGGGCCTGCGGGGTCCTCCAGCGGGTCGAGCCGGCACCGGTCCCCGAGGTGGCTCCCGAACTCACTCGGGAGGAGCGCGAGCTGGTCAAGCTGGTGGCGAGCTTCCCGCGCGCGGTCGCGGACGCGGCGGACTCCCTGAGCCCCTCCACCCTGGCGGGCTACACCTACCGGCTGGCCACCGCCTTCAGTGATCTGTACGAGCACACCGAGCGCCTGTATCGGGTCGAGGATCCGGCGGTCAGGGGGTTCCGCCGCGCCCTGGTCGATGCCACCAGGGCCACCCTGGCCGATGCCCTCACCCTGCTCGGCTTGAAGCCGCTGGCGCGGATTTGAGACGTCCGCCGTTGGCATACTGATCCGTCGTGCAGGTAGTCCCCATCTTTCCGCTCGGCACGGTCCTCTTCCCCGGGGCGCGGATCCCACTCCACGTCTTCGAGCCTCGTTACCGCGCGCTGGTGAGGGACTGCCTGGTCGGTGACTCCCACTTCGGCGTGGTCGCCATCCGGCGTGGCTCGGACACCGACCCCAGCCCCGACTGGTACCGGGTGGGCACCCTGGCGCGGATCGAACGCGTGGTCCGGCTGCCCGGAGGACGGCTCAACCTGGTCGTCGCGGGCGCGACCAGGTTCCAGGCGATCCACGAGCTGGAGGGACGTCCGTACCTTCGCGCCGAGGTCGAGCTGGTGGAGTCGGCGCGGGCCGTGGCGCCATCTCCCGGGGTCGCCTTGCAGCTGCGCGAGAGCTATGAGGGCTACCGCAGCAGCCTGCTGGCGATGGGGGTCGCGATTCCCCCGTTCTGGGAGCTGCCCGCCGAGCCCGCCGAGCTGTCGTGGGCGGTGGCGGGCCACCTGGTGGTGGAACTCCGGGACAAGCAACGCCTTCTGGAGGAGTCCGACCCCATGTCCAGGATCGGCCTGGAGCTATCCCTGCTCCGCCGGGAGGCGCTGCTTCTCGACCGTCAGCTGGCCAGCCGGCTGGTGGGATCGCCCGCCTACAGCCTCAACTGATCTAAGAGCGCGCCTAGGTCAGTTCTGCAGCTCCAGGACCACCCTCTCGCCGGCGGAGCTGGTCTCGCTCCCCGGTAGGAGATACGCACTGTCGATCTTGGTCGCCCGGCTGAGCTGGAGCAGGTACGCCGCCCCGCTGAACCCGGGGACCTGGGTGGGCGTCACCTTGGTGACGAGCCCGCCTGGGGCGGGTTGGGCGACGGCGGCTCCCGGTGCCACTCCTGACATCTCGAGGTAGAGGTCGGTCGCGCCGCTGAACCCAGTTGTGACCTTGGGCGCCCCGGTCCCCTGAATGAGCTGAAACACGACCCAGAGCTGGGTGTTGTTCTGGTGCAGGCCGTAGCGCACGTTCTGGACCTGATACCCGCTGCCGGTACCGCCGAAGCTCTGCGTGTCGGTGAGTGTCACTGCCGGTTGGGTCGAGGCCGTCGGCTGCTGGGTGGGGGTCGGCTTGGACTGCGTCGGGAGGATGGCATGGTGGTGAGCGGTCGGCTTGGGAGCAGGGGTGGAGCTGTGATGGAGCAGGCTCCACCCGATCAGGAAGACCGCCAGCGCGGCGATCGCGATGGTAGCTGTCTTGGTCCAGCTGCGGGGTGGGGCCCCCCCCTGGCTCTCCTCCGTCGGCACCCGCCGCCGCCGGGGCGGGATCGCTGCCTGCCGGCCGCTCTGCAGCCGGCCCGGCGCCGAAGGCTCTGACGGTGGGACCACGGAATCCTTGGGGCGCGTCGCCGCGCCTGATCCGAGCACAGCGCTCGCCTCCACCCGGTCCATCTTCCAGGGGCGCTCCGTGGGCTTGGGCTCGGTGTCGCCGGCATCGAGCGCCGCTGCGGGGAGCTGATCCAGCCCCAGATTGAGTGAGCTGCTGGGCTCCCAGCCGAGGTTGCCCGAGCGACTGGTGATCGATGGAGGTGGGGGGATCGAAGGTTCTGCCGGGGCCGGACCCGGAGGTCGGGGATCCGCTGCCAACCGGTCGAGCTGGCTCAGCTCCCCCAGCAGCGCCGACTCCTCCAGCGCGACCTGCATCACCTCGTCGCTCTGATGGGACGATGGAGGCGGTGGTGGAGGGGCCGCATCCATGGGGGTGTTTCCGGTCGCTACGAGATCCGGGGGCCAGGCGCTCGGTCGCGGGGTGTGTGGAGAGTCATCCCCAGCGTCGAACCGCAACGGCACGAAGAGGGGTGGCGGGCCATCTCCTACCTCGATGGGCTGCTCCGGACCGCTGTCGGCTGGCCACACGCTGGTCGCGGGCTCGTTTCCGGCGAGTACTTCGGGTGGATCCGTGGGGGACGGCAGCGGGCCCAGGGTGTCCGGTGTGCCCTCAAGCTGTGCGCTGCGGTCTGGGGCAGCGTTCCAGCCGTCGCGGTCCGATGACCACGGCTCCGGCTCACCATCCAGGAGGTCGGCCTCGCCGGTCGTACCTGGGGCTACCGGAGCGTCCGCAGGTGCGCCGCCGGATGGTGGCTGCGGATCATCGGGCGGTCGCGTGCCGTCGACGACTCCCAGCTCGGCTGAGGGCCGGTCCTCGTCTCCGCCCTGGACTTCTGGATCCGGGTCGGCGGCCTGTGCCGCGGTGGGCTCTGAAGTACCGTCTCCAGCCGGGGCTGCCATGGCATCGCCGTCAGCGGGAGGCTTGTCGAGTTCGGTCTCCGCGATCGCGGCTGCCATCGGAAGCGAGGCGTCGTCATCGCCTGCCTCCGGGTTGGTCGCCGCCTCACCCAGCGATCCCCCGGCCGCGGCTGCGGACTCCGCCTCGTCGTTCTCGGCACCGGGGGAGTGGTACTGGTCGGCGGGGGGCGCAGGAGCATAGGAGAAGGCTCCCGGCGGCAGCAGGATGGGTTCGGGCGCTGGCTCGGCAACGTCGTCGGCGATCGGAACCTGGGGCTCCCCCGGTTCCTCGGCCATCTGTTCCGCGGCGGGCGGCTCGACTGGGATCTCGGTGGCGTGTTCGCTGGGCGCCGCGTCCAGGAGTTCTCCGGCCGCCACCGCCTCGGTGCCGATGCCCATGAGGTTGAAGGGATCGACCGCGCTCTCCTTCCCCTCGTCGCTCGGGTCCGGCGGTTGCTTGGTCTCGGGCTCGACCGACTCCGACGGCGTCACCACCACCCGGGCCCGCTCCAGGAGCGCGGTCGCGGTCGTGCCGGAGACCTCCACTCGGGCCAGCTGGGAGATGCGGTCGGTCTCGTCCCGGAGGTAGCGCATACCGGTTCGGCAGCGTTCGCAGGTGACCAGATGGGCCTCCAGCTCTGACTGCCGCTCCCGGGATAGCTCGCCATCCAGGGCGCAGCTCAGGGTCAGGAGGCTGCACTTCATGGTCAGATCGAAATGTCCCTGTAGATGCTGCCGAACTCCCGACGGGCGGTGGCGACCAGCCGCGAGGCCGCCTCCGGGGAGCACTCCATGGCGACGCCGATCTCCCGATAGCTGAGCTTGGCCAGGTCGCGCAGCAAGAGTGCGGACCGCCTGCCGAACTCGCACGCGAGCAGCGCCCGCTTGGCGGTGTTGATGCGGGAGGCGTCGGCCCCGGACGACCCCAGGCTGATCAGCGGCGGCCGCTTGCCAAAGAGCCGGCCGACCCCCTTTCGCTGGGGGGGGTAGTGCTGGTGCTGCCGCGCCGCTCTGGTCACGGCCCGGTACAGGATCGCCCGCCCATCCCGCTGCAGGCTGGCGGGCGGGAAGTGCCGAGCATAGTAAAGACCCGCCGTCACGTACTCCACCGCCTCCTCAGGGGTCCCGGTGAGATGGAGTGCGTAGGTGACCAGCGAATCGAGATGCTGGCGGGCGAGCTCCTCCAGCGTGCTCGCGGCAGTTTGAGGTCGTTCTAAGACGCTGTTCATGA
>JAKABA010000321.1 GCA_021802115.1 bacterium
GGAGGCCGTCCAGCCCCGGCATCTGGATGTCCAGGAAGACCACGTCCGCGCCGTCGCTCGTGAGCGCGTCCATGGCCCCGCTGGCGTCCTCAGCCTCCCGGACGTCCGCCACCCGGGGCGCCTGACGCAGCAGGTAGCAGAGCTCGCCCCGAGCGGGCGCCTCGTCGTCCACCACCAGGGCCCGGAAGCGTTGCTCCAAAGCTACGACGCCTTGACGCCGGGCCGGTACTTGGGTATCCGCACGCTGACCGAGGTCCCCGAGCCCGGCGCGGACTCGATCTCCAGACCGTGGGCGGGACCAAAGATCTGGTTGAGACGGCGGTTGATGTTGGCGAGCGCGCCGGGGTGCTCGCCGAGGTCGAGCGGAGTCGCGAACCCATCCCCGTTGTCCCGGACCGTGATCAGGCACTCATCATCCTGGTCGTCGGCCTCGATCACGATGGTGCCGTTGCCAGGCCGTCGCTCGATCCCATGCTTGACCGCGTTCTCCACCAGCGGCTGCACCAGCAGGGTCGGGACCACGGTGCTGAGCACCTCCGGCTCGATGTGGTACCGCACCGCCAGCCGGCTGCCGAAGCGGGCCTGCTCCAGGGTCAGGTACTGGTTGACGTACACCAGCTCGTCCGCCAGAGTCGTGAACTCAGCCGTCGGACCGGAGAACGCCCGTCGGCTGAAGTCAGCGAATTCGGTCAACAGCTCCCGAGCCCGCTCCGGGTCGGTGCGCACGAAGCTCGCGATGGTGGCCAGCGTGTTGTAGATGAAGTGGGGCGAGATCTGTGCCCGCAGCGCCCGCAGCTCGGAACGCACCAGCGCCGCCTGCTGCTGGTCGGCCCGCTGCAGCCGGAGCTGGGTCGCCAGCAGCTCAGCCAGATCCGTGGTGATCCGCAGCTGGGCCGGGCTGGGTTCGCCGGCGTGGAAGGTCACCAGGCAGGCGACCGGGCGATCCTCCAGCCCGATCGGTGCGACCACCGCCACCTTGAGCGGGCACCCCGCCGAGGATTCGCCGGAGTGCAGCTTGACCAGCTGGGTGCGCCCGGTGGAGAGGGAGGCCAGGATCTCGCGCCCCTCCTTTGGGAGGTGCCTCAGGTGGCCCTCGGCCCGGCTGCCCGCCACGGCCTGAAACGCCAGCAGCTGACGGCTGTCGTAGAGCGCGGCCGCCAACCCGGCCGACTGCGGGACCAACGAGCGCAGCACCTTGGCGGCGGTCTTGGCGGTCAACCCCTGACGCAGGGTCGAGACCGCCTGGGTGGCGAAGGCGAGGGTCCTCATCGTCGCCCGCTCCGCGTCGGTGTCGAAGGCGTGGGCGCGCCGCCCCAGTCGGCGCGTCACCACCACGGCGGCGGCGGTGGTCAGGGCGATCTCCGAGAAGACGACCAACTGCCAGGGCATGGCGGCATCATCCCCCGGGTGCTCGCGGCGCGCAAGTTGAGCGCCGCTCAGCGCCGGAAACCAACCGCGAACAGGCCCAAAAGTGACCGTTTGCCGCGCTGGCGTTGAAGCCTGGCGGGGTGGTGTCTAACCTGCAGCCAGACGAGTCGTGTGTCGGAGTCCCGATTGGGGGAGGGAGCTCACACCTGTGAAGGGTGCCCGCAGCCAGCAGACAGGAGGGCGATATGACCGTTGACGCAAACCGGATCGACGCGCTGCAGGAGGAGAGTCGGCGCTTCCCGCCGCCACCCGAATTCGCCGCCCAGGCCAACGCCCAGCCCGACATCTACACGCGCGGTTTCGAGGAGTTCTGGGAGCAGGAGGGGAGGACCCGGGTCAGCTGGTTTCGACCCTTCGACAAGCTCTACGAGTGGGAGCCGCCGTATGCCAAGTGGTATCTCGGCGGGCAGCTCAACGTCTGCTACAACTGCGTCGACAGGCACGTCGAGGCCGGGCGCGGCGACAAGGTCGCCTTCTACTGGGAGGGTGAGCCGGTGGACGAGCGCCGCACCATCACCTTCTCGGACCTGCAGCATGAGGTGGTCCGCTTCGCCAACGGGCTGAAGAAGCTCGGCGTCAAGAAGGGAACGCCGGTCGGCATCTACATGGGCATGTGTCCGGAGCTGCCGGTGGCGATGCTGGCCTGCACCCGGCTGGGGGCCCCTCACACGGTGGTGTTCGGCGGCTTCTCGGCCGAGGCCGTGGCCGGCCGGCTCAACGACATGGAGGCGGAGGTCCTGATCACCCAGGACGAGGGCTGGCGGAAGGGCAACAAGGTCCCCCTCAAGGCCAACTGCGACGCCGCCATGGAGCTGTCGCCGACCGTGCGCAGCTGCCTGGTGGTGCGGCGGATCGGCGATCCGGTGAACATGAAGGCGGGGCGCGACATCTATCTCGACGAGCTGGTCGAGGGGCTCAGCGATGATCCCGCCACCTGCCCCTGCGAACCGATGGACTCCGAGGACCTGCTCTATCTCCTCTACACCAGCGGCACCACCGCCAAGCCCAAGGGGATAGTCCACACCACCGGTGGGTACCTGGTGGGGGTCGCCACCACCCACCACTACATCTTCGACGTCAAGCCGGATTCCGTCTACTGGTGCGCCGCCGACATCGGCTGGGTGACCGGCCACAGCTACATCCTCTATGGCCCCCTCTGCAACGGCACCACCGGGGTCATCTACGAGGGCGTCCCCAACCACCCCAATGAGGAGCGCTGGTGGGAGATCATCGAGCGCTACAAGGTGGACATCCTCTACACCGCGCCCACCACCATCCGAACCCACATGAAGTGGGGCCCGCAGTACGCTCAGAAGCACGACCTCAGCTCTCTGAGGCTCCTGGGCACGGTCGGCGAGCCGATCAACCCGGAGGCGTGGATCTGGTACCGGGAGCACGTGGGTGGGGGCCGGACCCCGATCGTCGACACCTGGTGGCAGACCGAGACCGGGATGATCCTGATCACGCCGCTGCCGGGGGTGACCACCACCAAGCCGGGATCGGCCACCAAGCCGTTTCCCACCATCGACGCGGCGGTCTACGACGAGCGCGGCGAGGAGGTGCCTCCCGGACAGGGCGGGTACCTGGTGATCCGCAAGCCGTGGCCGGCGATGCTCCGGGGAGTCTACAAGGACCCCGAGCGCTACCAGCAGACCTACTGGTCGCGTTTCCCGGGGGTGTACTTCGTCGGCGACGGGGCTCGCAAGGACGAGGACGGTGACTTCTGGCTGATGGGCCGGATCGACGACGTCATGAACGTGTCCGCCCACCGCATCTCCACCATCGAGGTGGAGTCGGCGCTGGTCGACCACCCCGCGGTCGCGGAGGCGGCCGTGACCGGCAGGCAGGACCCGCAGACCGGACAGGCGATCGTCGCCTACGTGACCCTGAAGGCGGCCCACCAGCCCTCGGTCGAGCTGCTCGCCGAGCTGCGCGACCACGTGGGCAAGAAGATCGGCAAGATCGCGGCTCCCGCCAACATCGTCTTCACCCCCGAGCTGCCCAAGACCCGCTCCGGGAAGATCATGCGCCGCCTGCTGCGGGACGTCGCGGAGCATCGGGCCCTGGGAGACACCACCACCCTGGCCGACCCATCGGTGGTCGAGGAGTTGCGCTCAAGGGCCGTAGCAGAGGAGGGCAAGGAGCAATAGCGACGGGAGTAGCGGCGACCCTGATTCATCAGCGCTTAGTAAACGGAGGCTCAAGAGTCAACTGATGGCTGCCAACAATCCGACCGCCGGCCCGCAGCCGGTGATGCACACCCAGGAGGCGACTCCGGCAATCGCCGACCCCGCCCCTCTGGGCTTGGCCGGGTTCGGCCTCACGACCATGCTGCTTTCATTCATCAACGCGGGGATCATCGGAGCCGGCGCCACCACCGCCGTCCTGCCGATGGCCGCCGCCTACGGCGGATTCGGCCAGCTCCTGGCGGGGATGTGGGCGTTCCGACGCGGCAACACCTTCGCCGCCACCGCCTTCACCTCGTACGGCGCCTTCTGGTTCAGCTACTACCTGCTGGTGGGGGTCTGGGCCAAGACGGTGACCCCGGCCGACGCCAGCCCCATCATCGGCCTCTACCTGTTCATGTGGGGG
>JAKABA010000053.1 GCA_021802115.1 bacterium
GAAGTGCTCGAAGAACTTGGTGGCGATGTCCTCGTAGGTGTGGTCGTGAGCGGCCAGGGTGGTGGCCATCTCCAGCAGCCCGAGGCAGTACATCGCCATCCAGGCGGTGCCGTCCGACTGCTCCAGGCGGCCGGCCACCGGCAGGGGGGCGGAGCGGTCGAAGAGGCCGATGTTGTCCAGGCCGAGGAAGCCGCCCTCGAAGAGGTTGCGGCCCTCGCGGTCCTCCCGGTTCACCCACCACGTGAAGTTGAGCAGCGGTGGCCGCCAGACAGACCGATGTGGTGGTGGATGGCGCGGCTGACCCCTCGATCGGGCAGCCCATCGTTCAGGGCTCCCCCAGCTCCTCTCGAAGAGTCTCGACGGTCCAGGTGGGACAGCCGCACCCGAGGAAGTCGTTGTCGCCAGTGAGGATGGCGGCGTCGAAGACGAGCGCCAGCGCCACCGGCGCCCAATCGTTGGGGTCCCGTGGGACCCGGCGCCGAGCGACGGCCTCCATGTGCTGGTAGGCGCTCCGGGCGATGATCTCGATGCCTTGGACGTCCAGGACGTGTTGGACCGCCTCTTCGAGGGTGAGGCGTCGTTCGGTGGTGAGGCGACCCCTTGCCACCAGGATGGAGAGCCGTCGTGCAAGTTCGTGCTCGACCTCGTTCCATTGGTGTTCGGCCACCACGAGCTGAACCCGTGGGTGGAGGATCAGGGCGCGCCCCCGGGCCCGCAGCAGCTCGCCAACGAGCACGCTGGCGTCTGCCACGATGATCATTCCGGCATAGGCCGTCGCAGGTCTAACAGCTGCCCGAGCTCCTCTTCGGACATGCCGGACTCTTCAAGGACCTTCTCCACGGTCGCACCCAGCTTGGCGACCGCACGGCGGACCTCGTCCTCGTCCCGTTCCAGCGGGATGTAGAACCCGATCACCTTGCCGTGGCGGTTGACGGCGATGGTCTCGGAACCAGAGAGATAGGTGCTGGCGTTGTTGCGGAACTCGCGGACGCCGACGCTCTTGAGCTTCTGCATTGTGTCTCCTTTAGGTACACAGTGTAGCCACTTCTCGGGGCAACCATCACTGGCCTCGGTGAAGAGCAGTCGGACTCGGCGGCTCCTCTTTACCCTTTGCCGTTGAGGGCGGAGCCCACCTCGGTCACCACCCGGCCGACCGCGAGGCCCTCGCCCGTCGCCCACGCGGTGACCCGGGCCACCTGCCGGTCGAGGTCGGCGCGCTGGTCCGCCGACGAGACGCGGGCGTACACGGCGATGGGGTCCGTGGGGGCCGCGGACTCCGGAGCGTCAACCAGGATCAGGCCCCCGCCCCGGCGTGCTGACACGGGCAGCTTGCCGTCCCGGAACCACCGGTACGCGGTCACCGGATGGATGCCTTGTACCTTCGCCCACTCACTCAAGCTCATCATCGCTCCTCATGGCACGCGGCACCTGCAACAGTTGGTAGCCCTCGGGAAAGAGCGCGGACCGCTGGCTGGGGACCTCCGCTCGGCTACCGGGGCAAGCAGAGTGTCCGGACAGCGTCCGGACACTGTATGCTGTCGGTCATGGCCAACGCAGCCGTCCGTCCCCCGAGGCGTCATCGATTGGAGGTGCGGGTGACCCCTGAGCAGGACGCTCTCATCCGCCAGGCCGCGGACCTGGAGGCTGCCACCGTCACGGCATTCGTGCTCGACACGGTGACCGCCCGTGCGGCGACCGTGATCGAGCAGCGCCGGGACCTCGCGCTCTCGAACCAGGCCTTTGACCGGTTCATCACCGAGCTGGACAAACCCCCAGCGGCGGTGCCTCAGCTGTCCGACCTTTTTAGGCGCTACCCCAAGCTGCCAGGCGCGTGAGCCCGCGGCGCCTCGAACGCCTCGCCGCCCACCACGACCTCTCGGAGTTCCGGTGCGGCAACCAGAGCCTCGACTCTTGGCTTCGCGATCACGCCTTGGCCTCTCAGCAGATGGACTCCGCTCGAACGTTCCTGCTCAGCGAGGATACCCACATCCTCGGGTACTTCAGCCTCACCATGGGGGCGGTGCTGCGCTCCGAGGCGCCACCCGCACTCGTGCGCGGGCTACGTGGCTACCCCACCGGTATGGTCCTCCTCGCTCGGCTGGCTGTGAACGCTGACCATCAAGGCCAGGGGCTTGGCAGCCTGCTTCTCGCCGAGGCGCTCCGCAAGGCGGTCGTGGCAGGCGAAGCGGCTGCGGCTCGTCTGGTGGTGGTGGCCGCCGTCGACGCCGCGGCAGTGCGCTTCTATGCGCATCACGGCTTTCTTGCCGTGCCCGAGCACCCCCTCCGCCTCTACCGCCGGATGAAGGACATCCGGCTCAGCCTGGAGGAGCTGCACGGCACCGAGGGGTGAGGGCCTCTCGCATTGGGGAGCCCGGCAGTTGTCTCGATCACCGAGACCCGTGCAGTCGGTCCCGCAGGTCCGCGCCCGGCGTGGGCTGCATCGGTGGCGCCGATCGCGGCCCGCGCGGCCGCGGCCCATTGCACGGCCTCCTCCTCCCATGCCGTGCTCGTCTACCGTGGCGCCGGGCGGATCCATTACCTGACCGCCGACAATGGCACGCCCACGACCGCGGTGCGCCCGGTGGAGAGGCAGGCCCACTTGGGAGCCTGCCGGGTCAGCGGCCACTCCCGGGGCGGCGATCTTCCGCCGCAGAGCCGACCCTACCCTGGTAGATGATCGGGCAGATGGACGACCCGGATACGACGGCTCATCCGATGGCCGGCCAGTTTCGTCTTCCATGTCTCGTCACAAGTCACAAGACGTGCCACTTGGCATACCACGCCTGTCGCAATCACCAGGGCGTCCGGAGTGGAAAAGCCAAACGCGGCCCGCATGGTGGCGGCTTCTTGGGCGACGGCAAGGTCGATGGGTTGAGGCTTCAGATTCGGATGGTGCTTTAGGAAGTCGAGGACGTGTTCGTACTCCTCAAGCGTGCGCTTGCGCGGGCGCACCAAGGTCTCCATCACGCTCACCATGGCGACCGTTGCTGGATTCCGGCCAGATCGCACCAGCGCGTCGATCACATGGATCGCGAGTGGACTGGTGGCCTCGCTACCGTCAAGGTGGGAGATGAGACAACTGCTGTCCAAGAGCAGGCGATCGCCGACGGGGATCGCACGCTCGAGTGAGGCGCGCGTCACCCACCCCAACTCCGGCGCTCCGCCGCGAGGTAGGCGCTGATCTCCTCTTCGCTGGCCCCGTAAGCCCCACGGAGAGCCCCCGCGTAGCTCTGTCGGATCGGGCGGACTCGCGCCTCTCCCGTGGCCTCCTCGTACACGATCTTGAGCCGGGCCCCCTCACTGACGCCCATGGCACGAGCGAGTGGCTCCGGCCAGGTGAGCTGGTTCTTCCTCCGCAGGTCGACCTCGAGTTCCATCATGGTCCCACTATACAAGGGCAGTGGGATTCAGGCACACGGGTATGACCGTGGACCAGTGATCCGACACTAGGACCACGATTCTGCCGGGCTGTTCCGAGTGCGGCCACCCAACCGGGCCCTGACGGGGATCGCCCGCCGCGACGGGCTGGCCGCGGGCCCGAAGAACGACCTAGGGCAGGTGCAAGCTCTCCGGCCCGACTTCAACTGCGCCATCGACGAGTAGTGCGCGCAGGACGCCGAGTGCGGCCGGCTCCGGCCCTTCCTGGCCGCCGGCAAGGCCGTCTTCGAGGTCGAGTACGGGCTCTCTCCGACTCGCTCCTGCCCGGCGGCCGACGCCGCCGGGCGGAGCACCATCGCCAAGCGGCCGGCCCTGCGCGCGTGGCCCCGGACACCCTGCCGGCGACGCTCGGCGCCATCGCGGCCGGGTGGGGGGTCATCCCTGCGGCGAGGCCGGTTGGGAGTGAGGGCTCCTGCCCCGTCGTCGGAGCCGGGGGAGGCGGGCGGTGCCAGTGGTACCAGTGCGGTATCATGACGGGATGGCACTCACCCTGCGAACTGACGAAGAGTTGGAGAAGGCCCTGGACGGCCTGACCGGGGCGGAGCGGCTGTCTCGCCAGGAGGTGATCCGCCGGGCGGTGCTGGAGAGATGGGCCCGGGTCGAGCATCGGGCGCGCGTGCATGCTGCCGTGCGCGAGGGGCTGGACGAGTGGCACGAGGCTCTGGACAGTCTCGGGAAGGCGTGACCCCTGTCGAGCACCTCAATCTCGAGGACGTGCTCGATATGGTCGAGGCACTCGGGGTGGGGCCGGTTCGCGACGTTGGCCTCTTGGCATCGGCGGTGGCCCGGCCCCGTGCCAGCGCATTCGGGCACGATGCCTACCCTGATCTCGCCCACAAGGCTGCAGCCCTGCTCCATTCGATCGCCCTGAACCACGCGCTCGTCGACGGCAACAAGCGTCTGGCCTGGCTGGCCACCCACGCCTTCCTCCGGCTCAACGGGCAGCGTCCCCACGTCACCAACGTCGAGGCGTTCACCTTGGTCATGGATGTCGTGCGGGGCACGGCAGCGCTCGATGCCATCGCGGGCCGCCTCACGGTCCAGCCCCTCACGGGGAGCGGGCCCGGCCGCGCCGGCGGTGAGTGATGGCAGGCCATCAGATCCGGTCGGCCCAGGGCCCAGCCCAGCTGGCGGCAGCCTGAGCCAGGACGGGTGAAGCCCGCTGTGCCATGTGCCAGGCCGACTCCGGGGCACCCCGGGCCCGTCTCCCGCACACCCCCGTCGCTGGACCCGACCGTCCATCCGGATGCGGGCCTCCAGCGGCCAGGGCTGCCGGCCCGGCCTCAGCGATGGGCCTGGCCGTGGCCCGCCGTGTCCTCCGCGGGCACCGACGCTCCTTCCGCTGGCCCCACTCGATCGCGCCACGCAGTGATCAACCAGCGCCGCCGCTGACCCCGCACCGCCGGCCACCCCCAGCCCGAGGGCTGGGGCCCGCGGAGCGTCCCCGTCACCGCCGCCCCGGCGGCGGCCGGTCCCGCGCCCCCCAGTCGGGCCGGAGCGGTGGGAGGTCGGACCGTCCCGGGTCCGCCGGTCGGGGGGTCTCCCCGTCGTCGCCGTCCCAGCGGCGCTCGTACTGGTCGGGCATGTCGCCCCAGCCCCAGTAGGGGAGCGGGCCGGCCGGCACGATGCCCAGGGTGCGGCCCGGGTCGATGCGCACCGGGTCCACCGTGCACAGGTGGGCCCAGTCATCGCCGAGGTCGAAGACGTAGACGAACTGCTCCCCCGGCCGCAGCCGGCTGAGCCGGGTCCGCCGGTAGTCGAGGACCCGCTCCGGCTCGCCCCACCCGACCCACTCCTCGTCGGGGAGGGTGATCCGGGTGCGGTCGGCCAGGGTGAACTCCTGCAGGTGCGAGCGGTCCCAGCGGGCGAAGGCGTCGTCGATGGCGTCGGCCAGCTGGGCGAAGGTGTGGGTGCGAGCCGCGGCGAAGATCCGGCCCGGCCGGGGCCAGAGGTGCTGACCGCGGCCTTCCACCAGGTCGACGCGGATCGACAGCCAGGTGCGTGCCATCCGGGCGGGCCCTCCTCGGTCTTGGTCCAACCCCCATCATCCGGCCCCGCACCGCCGGGGCCGGCCGGGCGGCCGGCGGGGAGCGGCGGGGCCGTGCCGACGATCGCGGGGGCGAGCAGCGGTGCGGCGGCGCCGCCCCGCGGGGGTGCCCCTGGCGAAGGGGGTCTGGGGAATTCCAGTGATCGAAAGTGGGGAATTTCGGTGATCGGCAGCAGGGGGAGGTGGGATTGGAGCGACTACATCATCGAAGGGGTCGCCGCCCCATTGCGGACCGCAGGCGGAGCCTCGGCAAGTTCAGGACCCCCCGGCGACGGGGCCGCCGCTTGCGGCGCCAAGATGCATGCGGTCGAGGCGCAGCCCGCGGAGCGTGGCAGGCGACGCGGGTCGCGGCCCCATGAGTGAGCCCCGAGGTTGACTCCGCTCAGCCATGGAGACGCGCACGTAGACGATGGCTGGTAGCGCCTCTGGAGATCACGCCAGGGCCGGAGCAGTGGCGGGGACCGTCGTTTCCGTCACTCTGGTAGACGACCACATCCCTCGCTCAGCCCCGGGCGGTCGTGGCTAGGCCAGGGTGGGTGGGCCAGGGTGGGTGGGCCAGGCATGACCTGCAAGGTGCGAAGATAGCCGGCAATGAGTTCGCTGCCGACCGCGACAGCCCCTGCCCGCATCGAGAGCCTGCGTGTCCAGAACTATCGAGTTCTCCGTGACCTCGAGCTGAGGAGGTTGTCTCCCCTCTCCGTGCTGCTAGGTCCCAACGGAAGTGGTAAGTCGACAGTGTTCGATGTCTTCGCGTTTCTCTCCGAGTGCTTCACCGTTGGCCTACGCAAGGCATGGGACAGGCGCAACCGCTTCAAGGAGATGCGTAGTCGAGGGGAGAGGGGTCCGATCGTTATTGAGCTGAAGTACCGTGAACGTCCAGGCACCCCTCTCATTACCTATCACCTTGCCATCGAAGAGACCCAACGAGGGCCCGAGGTGGCGGCGGAGTTCTTGCGCTGGACCCGGGGCCGAGGCGGCCGCCCCTTCAATTTCCTGGACTTCCAGCACGGAGCGGGCAACGTGACCTCAGGGGAACAACCCGAAATGAACGCCGAGCGCCATGCCGAAGCCTTGGAGTCACCGGACCTTCTCGCTGTGAGCACGCTGGGGCAGCTAGCAAGCCATCCCCGCGTAAGCGCCCTCCGTCGCTTCATCAGCGGCTGGTACCTCTCGTATCTCAGCGCCGACAACACCAGAGGCGTACCTGAGTCTGGGCCGCAGGAGCACCTCTCCCAGACGGGCGATAACTTGCCGAACGTCATGCAGTACCTTAAGGAGCAGCGCCCCGAGCACCTTGGCCACATTCTGGACGTTCTGACCAAGCGGATTCCTCAGCTCGAGCGGGTCGACGCCGATCTGCTGGCAGACGGGCGGCTGCTGCTTCACATCAAAGATGCTCCGTTTGCCGAACCGATCCTCGCCAAGTTTGCCTCTGACGGTACGCTGAAGCTGCTTGCGTACTTGACAGCGCTCTATGATCCCGATCCGGCACCGCTGGTAGGCATTGAAGAGCCGGAGAATCAACTGCATCCACGGCTCCTGTTGGACCTGGCGGAAGAATGCCGACAGGCGGCATCGCGCAGTCAACTACTTGTTACTACACACTCGCCGTTCTTTGTGAACGGATTACATCCCGATGAACTCTGGGTTCTGTACCGGGGCTTGGATGGATTCGCTCGGGCACGCCAAGTGAGTGAGATGCGTAACGTCAAGGCGTTCATGGACGAAGGCGCAGAGTTGGGTGCCCTGTGGATGGAGGGATACTTTGAGGTTGGGGATCCATTCACGCCGCCACCGGCGGAGTGAGCGAGCGAATGGATGCACCTTGAAGTCCTTGTCGAGGAGCGGTCGGCTGAGGAGGCGCTCCGTCTACTTCTACCGAAGATTGTCGGGTCCGGGGTGAGTTTTGAAATCCACGCATTCGAAGGAAAGCGCGACCTGCTCGCCAAGCTGCCCAGCCGGCTCAGAGGATATGCGCGGTGGATCCACCAAACCGAGACGAGAGTTGTGGTGTTGGTGGATGAGGACCGTCAGGATTGTCGTCAACTCAAAGGCGGATTGGAGGGGGTCGCAGCTGCTGCGGGGCTCACGACGAAGACCGTCGCGGGCGTTGGACAGCCCTTCCTCGTCCTCAATCGGGTGGCTGTCGAAGAGCTGGAGGCTTGGTTCCTCGGCGATTGCGACGCCATCGTGGCCGCTTATCCGAGGGTCCCGTCGTCCCTGCCGTCTCGCCAGGGGTTCCGTGATCCCGATGCAGTCAAGGGAGGCACTTGGGAACAGCTGGACCGAGTCCTTCAGAGGGCCGGCTACCACCGCGGAGGGATAGCGAAGATCGCTGCCGCCAAAGATATCGTTCCCCACATGGACCCGGCCCGAAACCGGTCGACCAGCTTCCAACACTTCTGCGCGGGCCTCCGAGCGCTCCTGTCGTCATGAGTGGGCCAGCGGCGTCTCTCCGGTAGCCCTCACGGATGATCGGCGCGAGGCAGGGTGTCGACCGTCCGGTTTCCGAGAACTGGGAGTTCTCCAGATACCGGGTGCGTGGCGCCCAGCTCCGGCTCCGCGGGAGCGACGTCCCGCTCCTCGTCGGGGAGGGTCACGCGGGCGCGGTCGTCCAGGGTGACCCCCCGCAGGTGCGAGCGGTCCCATCGGGCGAAGGCGTCGTCGATGGCGTCGGCCAGCTGGGCGAAGGTGTGGGTGCGAGCCGCGGCGAAGATCCGGCCCGGCCGGTGACCAGAGGTGCTGACCGGGGCGCCCCCGATGGGGGGGCGATCACGAAGGGTGCGACCGACGGTCGCAGGCGCCGCACATGGCTCACGAGATCATGGCCCCATCGGGCTGTGACAGCGCCGTCGGCCCCCCCTCTGTGTCTGCCACGATGATCATTCAGGCATAGGCCGTCGCAGGTCGAACAGCTGCCCGAGCTCCTCTTCGGACAGGCCGGACTCTGCAAGGACCTTCTCCACGGTCGCCCCGAGCTTGGCGACCGCGCGGTGGACCTCATCCTCGTCCCGTTCCAGCGGGATATAGAACCCGATCACCTTGCCGTGGCGGTTGACGGCGATGGTCTCGGACCCAGAGAGATAGGTGCTGGCGTTGTTGCGGAACTCGCGGACGCCGACGCTCTTGAGCTTCTCCATCGTGTCCCCTTCGTGTACACAGTGTAGCGACTTCTGGGAGTAACCGTCACCGGCCTCGGTGAAGAGCAGTCGGGCTCGGCGGCCCCCGCTGATCGCAGCGGCTCCGCTCCTGGATACGGTCCACCACGGACGTGGTGCTGCGGCCTCAAGACGTGCGCGGGGAGCGGTGCTCCCTCGGCACCCGTCCGGCCCGTGGCGGTGGGTCATCTCCATGACGCCACTTCTCACGCAGGGCGCCGCGGCGGTCTCCACACCGTCAACGTCCGTCCGGACGTTCACCCGATCACGCTGGGCCCTCAACCTCTGCCGGGGCCGCTGGGAGGAGTCGACGCCGGCGCTCCTCGTCGGCGACAGCCACCCGTCGTCGGCCGCGTCGTGCGGGCCAGCGGCTGAAGGCCGGTCCACCGTCGCGTCTCCCGCTCAAGCGGGGGAGCACGGCACTACCGCTCCACGGCTGTTGTGGCCCAGTCGTTTCTCAGGTCGAAGACGTCGACGAACGGCTCCCCCGGCCGGAGCCGGCTGAGCCGGGCCCGCCGACGGTCGAGCACGGCTCCCGGCTCGTCCCACCCGCCCCACGCCGCGTCGGGGAGGCTAATCCGGGTGCTGTCGTGCAGGATGAACTCCTGGAGGCGCGAGTGGTCCCGGCGGGCCAGGGCGTCGTCGATGGCGTCGGCCAGCTGGGCGAAGGTGGGGCGCGAGCCGCGGCGAAGATCCGGCCCCGGTCGGGGCCGGAGGTGCTCACCGTGACCTTCCACCAGGTCGACCCGGATCGACAGCCAGGTGCGTGCCATGAGGACGTGCCTTCCTCCATCCCGCCTCGCACCACCGGCCCCGCGCCACCGATGCTGCCGAGCGGCCGGCGGGGAGCGGCTGGGCCTTGTCGACGATCCTGGGGCCGAGCGGCCGCGAGGCGGCGCCGCTCCGCGCCGCGGGCGTGCCCCTCGCGAAGGGGGAAGTCGGTGTGCAGCCGGCCCAGGACGAGGTGGTCCGGTCGGGACGCGGAGGTCCTGGGCTCGGGGGCGCGCCGTCAGACCCTGATGACTCGGAGTCCGGGGATGTTGTCGCAATCGGCATCCTGCGACGCGACCGGGATCCCGTGGGCGATGGCCGTGGCGGCGATCCACGAGTCGTTGATGGGCATCCGCCTGCCTTGGTCGCGAAGCGCGAGCCGAAGGACCGCCCAGGCGTGGGCGACTGGCGCGTCGACCGGGAGGGGATCGAGGGTCTCGGCCCCGGAGAGGGCCTCCAATCGCCGCCCTCGAGCGGGTGCGGACTCCGCGGCCAGGACTCCCAGCCGCAGCTCGCCCACCGTGACCACGGACACGGCCATCCGCGCCGGTGGACTCCCGGAGAGCGGCCGGTCCTGCTCGACCGCGATGAAGACCGACGTGTCGGCCAGGGCCAGCTCGGCACCCTCTGCCCGTGTCATGGGAGCGGGAGATCGTCCGTGGTCCCCGGAAGGAGGTTGGCCAGCTCCTCCGTCAGACCGGGGTCGGCGCGCCGGCGGTCGCTGCCGCGGATGAAGGCTTCCCAGGCGATCGACCGGGGCCGCACCGGCAGGGGAGCCAGCTCGGCGACCGGGCGGCCGCTCACCGTCACCCGCAGGTGTTCGCCAGCCTCGACCCGCCGGAGCACGCGGCTGACGTCGTTTCGCAGTTCACGAGCGGGGATGTCGGGCATGGCCACACGGTAGCTGTCTTGCTACGCCGGGGCCCCGGCGGGGCGGTCCCCTGGCCGCGAGCGCGGCCACCAACCGTTCCACCGCTCCGCCGACAGCCGCGGCTCACGTTCGGACGGCCCAGCCGCACTCCGGTGGGAGGAGCACCGGCGAGCCCATCGGCCGCCACGCTCCCGTGGCGGCGCCGGCGGCGCAAGGTCATTCGCACCTTCCGCAGCGTGGCTGCTGGCCCGCCGGTGCGCGGAGCGTCCAGGCGGTGCCCCTCACGAGACGAAAGGTCCGGAACAACCGGTTGGCCACCCCCGGCTCCGGCCGCTCCAAGGAGATCGCATTCCACCACACCTGTTCTCCCGCCAGCAACGCGCTGGGTTTGAAGCTGCCGGCGACCCTGGGGCAGCGGGATTGGAGCGACTACGTCATCGAAGGGGTCGCCGCCCCGCTGCGGACCGCGGGCACGGGCTCGGCAGGTTACAGGGCGCCCGGAGCGCGGGCCGCGGCTGGCGACGTCCTGGCACCTGGGGCCGAGGCGCAGCCCGCGGGCGTGGCAGGTGACACGGATCGCCGCCGCCTGAGCCGCGAGGCTGGCCCTGCCCATCGCCCGGCGTAGGGCGCATCGGTGACACCGACTGCGGCCCACGCGGCCGAGGCCCGTCGCATGGCCTCCCCCTATGCCGTGCTGATCTACCGTTGCGCCGCCATCCTCATCCCGAGTGGCGGCCTGCAACTGGGGCCAAACCCTTCGTGGCTGATCTCATGACGCTGCACGGCGGTAGCCCATTCCGGCCGTGGCGTCTACCGCTAGGCGGCCTTGACAGTAGACTGGTCTGATGCACAAGACCGCGCTACGCATCGACGAGGATCTGCTGGCCCAGGCTCGCGCCGCCCTCGGCACGAAGACGGCCACCGAGACCATCCACACGGCTTTGGCGGAGGTCGTGGCCAGGCAAGGCCGCGCCCGGCTCTTCGAGCGCCTGCGCAGCCTGGAGGGCATCGACCTCGCGAACGAGACGGTCATGCGCGAGGCATGGCGCTAGGGCGTGGCCCGCTACCTGGTGGACAAGTCGGCGCTTGCCCGGGTCCACTTGGCGCCGGTGGCCAGTCGGATGGAGTCGCTATTCCTCGCCGGTGAGGTCGCCACCTGCGGCATCGTTGACTTGGAGTTGCTCTTCAGTGCTCGCAGCACTGCCGACTACCTGGCCATCCTCGCCGACCGGCGCAGCCTGCCGCGCGCCGAGGTCGGCGAGGCGAGGATAGAACGAGCCATCGCGGTCCAAACCGCTCTGGCCCGCAAGGGCCGCCATCGCGGCCCGTCGATCCCTGACCTGTTGATCGCGGCCGCCGCGGAGGCCGCCGGACTCACAGTCCTCCACTATGACGCCGATTTCGATCTGGTGGCCGAGGTCACAGGGCAGCCCACCGAGTGGGTGGTGCCGAAGGGCAGCGTTCCGTAGCCCCGCCATTCCGGCACCCGGCGCGAGGCCGCATGGTGGCGTCCGGGTCAACCAGCACTCCGGCAGCGGGATGCTGGCTCCGCACCTCAGCCACGACGGCGGCGACGAGTTCAGCCCCGACGCCGCGGCCGATGGACGTGGGGTCGCGGCTCGCGTAGTCGATCCCCACTTCGCCCCTTCGAGCTCCCCCAGCCGCGGCCTCGGCGGGATGCCGGCCCAGCGGTGCCACGGGCACCAGCCGATGGAGGTGCCCTCATCGCTGACCGTTCCTTGCAGGTCCGCTCACGGTACTTGGCGATCTCCGCCTCGGCGGGGGCGTCCGCCAGCCGCCCGTGGGCAGCGTGAGGCAGCCTGGAGCGCTGCCGCGTGGACGGCACCGTGGCCGCGCCCACCCTCAGCCCTCTCCAGGAGCAGATCCTCACCCTGCTCCGTGTCGACCGCAGCGCCTACGGCCCGATCGCGTCACAGGCGGTTAATTCGGCATGAAGGCCTCGCTCGACCTGCGGAACGTAGGTTCAACTGGTGGATCGACGACGGGATGCCCGTTGCCGGGCGCGGTCTCGCTGTTGCCATGGTCACCAACTGCAGCGGGCCAGGCATCTCCGCGCCATACGGGTGTGGCTTCACATGTGGCATCATTTGATGACCGTCTTGATGCCTATTGGAGGATGGCCATGCGCACGACTCTCGCCTTGGACGATGACCTGCTCGCCGAGGCACAGCGCCTGACCGGCAAGACCGGGAAGACCGCTGTCGTGCGGGAGGCGCTGGGCGCTCTGATTGAACGCGAGAGTGCCCGGCGGTTGGCCCGGCTGGGCGGAACCCAGCCGGGCCTTGCCGACGTACCCCGGCGTCGGACTGAGCCGCAGTGATCCTGGTCGACACCTCCATCTGGATCGACCACCTCCGCAGGGGAAACGGGACCCTGGTCCGTTTGCTCCACAGCAACGCTGTCCTGGGGCACCCCTGGGTCACTGGAGAGCTTGCGCTGGGCAACCTGAGCCGCCGTGACGAGTTCATCTCGTTGCTGCGCGGTCTCCCCCAGGCGGCGCTGGCCGACAATGACGAGGTCCTCCGGCTGATTGACCAGGAAGGCTTGTACGGCGCGGGTATTGGCTATGTCGACGCCCAGCTTCTCGCTGCGACCAGGCTCACCCCTGACGCCAGACTGTGGACCAGGGACCAGCGCCTGTCGACAGTCACCGCCCGACTGGGGCTGGAGCACTCCGAATGACGGCCCTGAGCCAACTGCCGAATGACCCGTAAACCGACGGCCGCACGGAGGCAGAGACGCCCGGCGACCTCCTGGTGAACCCGTAGCAGCTCCAGCCTGCAGCCCCGGCAGGCCCGAGTCACCCTGCTCCAAGGTCGAAAGGTGGGCGAACCCGACGACCGGTGTCGCGGAACCCCGGACTGACGGACGCGTGTCGGACCCACCCGTGGGGGCCAGATGTGTGCCGGCCGGGTCTCCCCCGGGCGCCGGGTTGGGGACGGGTGGGGGCTGCCACGCCGCCGGGTGGCGGGGTGCGCGGGTCTGGGGGCGTGCCCTGGGGATGATGGCGTCGTCGGCGGGGAGGGGGATGGCGCCGCGGTCCGGGGCGGACGCGGCCGAGGACCCGGATCGGCTATAGGAGCAGCTGCGCGGCTGCTGCCGGGCGCGCGGGTGCCGTCCCGCCCAACCCGGCCGCTACGGCGCGGGCCGGGCGCGGATGAGGTCGAGGACCAGCCCGGTCCACCCCGTCTGGTGGGAGGCCCCGAGCCCCTTGCCGGTGTCGCCGTCGAAGTACTCGTGGAAGGGGATCTGGTCGTGCCAGCGCGGGTCCGCCTGGAAGAGCCGGGTCGCCCCGCAGACCGGCCGCCGCCCGCCGGGGCCCTCCAGGAAGAGGCCCACCAGGCGCCGGCGCAGCTCCTCGGCCACCCCGGCCAGGGGCAGCTGCCGCCCCGACCCGGTGGGGCACTCCACCGTGAAGGTGGGGCCCAGGGCCCGGTCGAAGCGGCGCAGGCCCTCGAGGATCAGGTAGTTGAGGGGGAACCAGACCGGCCCCCGCCAGTTGGAGTTGCCGCCGAAGAGGGCGGTGGTCGACTCCGCCGGCTCGTAGTCGACCCGGTAGGTCTGCCCGCCCAGGGCCAGTGCCACGGGGTGGGCGGCGTGGGCTCGGGAGAGGGAGCGCAGGCCGTGGGGGGAGAGGAACTCCCCCTCGTCCAGGACCCGCTGCAGGATGCGGCGCAGGCGCTCCGGGTCGACGAGGGCCAGGAGGCGGTCGTCGCCCCCGCCCGTGGCCGCGACGGGGCCGACGACGTCGGCGGCCGGCTGGTGGTTGTGGGTGAACCACTCCAGGCGCTGGGCGAAGCCCGGCAGGCGGTGGAGGAGGGCCGCGGGGAGGACGGCGACGGCGCAGAGCGGGATCAGCCCCACCATGGAGCGGGCCCGCACCGGCTGGCGGGAGCCGTCGGCGAGGTGGAGGCTGTCGTAGTAGAAGCCGTCGGCGTCGTCCCAGAGGCCCTGGTCGTTCATGGCGCTGGCGATGAGGACGAAGTGCTCGAAGAACTTGGTGGCGATGTCCTCGTAGGTGTGGTCGTGAGCGGCCAGGGTGGTGGCCATCTCCAGCAGCCCGAGGCAGTACATCGCCATCCAGGCGGTGCCGTCCGACTGCTCCAGGAGGCCGGCCACCGGCAGGGGGGCGGAGCGGTCGAAGAGGCCGATGTTGTCCAGGCCGAGGAAGCCGCCCTCGAAGAGGTTGCGGCCCTCGCGGTCCTCCCGGTTGACCCACCAGGTGAAGTTGAGCAGCAGCTTGTGGAAGACCCGCTCCAGGAAGGCGTAGTCCTGGTCGCCCGAGATCTCGAAGACCTTGAGGGCGGCGAAGGCGTGGACCGGGGGGTTGACGTCCGAGAGGTCCCACTCGTAGGCGGGGAGCTGACCGTTGGGGTGCATGAACCACTCCCGGCCGAGGAGGATCAGCTGGGACTTGGCGAACTCGGGGTCCAGGTGGGCCAGGGCGATGCAGTGGAAGGCCAGGTCCCAGCTGGCGTACCAGGGGTACTCCCACTTGTCCGGCATGGCGATGACGTCCCGGTTGTTGAGGTGGGTCCAGCGGGCGTTGCGCCCCGTCCGGCGGCTTTCGGGCGGCGTGGGGCCGGCGGGGTCCCCCTCCAGCCAGCGGGCCACGTCGTAGTGGTAGAACTGCTTGCTCCAGAGCATGCCCGCGCAGGCCTGGCGGAAGACCCGGGCCTCGTCCGGAGTGGATCCGGCGGGGGTGAGCTCCTCATAGAACGCGTCGGCCTCCCGCTCCCGGTCCCGCAGGACGGCCTCGAACCCCGGGCCCAGCTCGGGGTCCCCCTCGGTGAGCCGCAGCCGCCAGGTGGCGTGCCCGCCCGGGGGCACGGTGGCCTGGTACCACAGGGCCGCCTTGGTCCCGACCCGGGCCGGATTGACGGTGGGGGTGCCGTGGAGGACGTGGTCGTGGATGCCGTCCTTGGGGTACGGGGTGCCGTTGGGCGCCCCCCAGAGGCGCTGGCGGTTGGTCTCGTTGTCGCAGAAGAGGAGGGTGGGCGCGCCGTCGCCCGCGAGCACGCGCCGGCCCAGCTGGTGGTGCTCGGCGACCAGCTGGCCGCCGGCGGCCGCGATGGTCGGGCGCCGGTCGTCCAGGCCCCAGGCCCAGGTGTTGCGGAACCACAGGGTGGGGAGGAGGTGGAGGGTCGCCGGGTCGGGGCCGGCGTTCTCCGCCGTGATCTGGAGGCAGAGGTCCTCGGGGCCGGCCTTGGCGTACTCCGCGGTGATGACCCAGTAGCGGCCCCCATCGAAGACGCCGGTGTCGACGAGCTCGAACTCGGGGTCGAGGCGGGTGCGCCGCCGGGCCTCGGCGACCAGCCGTGCGTAGGGGAAGGCGGCCTGGGGGTAGTGGTAGCGCCAGCGCATCCAGGAGTGGGTGGGGGTGCTGTCCAGGTACCACCAGTACTCCTTGACGTCCTCGCCGTGGTTCCCCTCCGGGCCGCCGAGGCCGAAGAGCCGCTCCTTGAGGATGGGGTCCTGGCCGTTCCACAGGGCCAGGGCCCAGCAGAGGGTCTGGCGGTCGTCACAGACGCCGGCCAGCCCGTCCTCGTTCCAGCGGTACACCCGGGAGCGGGCCTGCTCGTGGGGGAAGGACGCCCAGGCGTCGCCGCCCGGGCTGTAGTCCTCGCGGACGGTGCCCCAGGCGCGCTCGGCGAGGTAGGGGCCCCAGTGGCGCCAGGGGGCTCGGCCCTGCGGGACCTGGAGCAGGCGGTCGTGCTCGGCGGTCACCCGCCCACCATACGGGCCAGCCCGATGCCCGCGGAAGGGGCCAGGCCGCGGGCTCGCCGCGCTTGGCGCTGGTCCGGGGACCAGCGGTGGACGGCCCGACGACGTGTGGCGCGGCTCTCGGCATCCGGTCCTGTGGGGGAGCAGTCCCCGGTGAACCGCCTCCTGGATGGTGTTGGGCCACTTCACTCCCACGCCGTCTCGACGGCAGGCGAGGTCACCCGCCTGGCATCGGTGGTGCCGCCCCGAAGGGCGGCGGCGGGTGGCGCCCCGGGCGCCGGGTCGGACAGGGGTGCTCACTCGGCCTACATCGGACTACAATGTAAGTATGGCTGCGCCTTCTTCCGTCCGCTTTGAGGGCCGAGTTCTAGATCGACTCAACGCCTTCGTCGCGTCCCACCCCGGCATGTCGCTGTCGGGCGCTAGCAATCGTTTGGTCGATGAGGCCCTCCGCATGCAGGAGCATCCGTTCATCGTCTTCCGCGACGGCCCGGCGGGCCGTCGGGCCCGCCTCATCGGTGGCCCTGACGTGTGGGAGGTCATTGGCGCGATCTTGTCCGCCCGCAATGACGAACCCAAGTTGGACGCCGATGAGATCGTGGCTCTGGTGGCCGACACCGCCGGTCTCGTTCCCCAACAGGTTCGAGCCGCCCTTGCCTACTGGGCCGACTATCCAGCCGAGGTGGACGAGTTCCTGCACCGCGCCCGCGCTGAAGCCGACCAAGCCATCATCCGCTGGGAGCGCGAACACGACCTGCTTGGCAGATGAGCCCTGGGCCTGATCCGCCCGACGCGCTGCTCCTGGACGAGATGTTCTCGCCGCTGATCGCCTCGTCGCTGGTCGACCGCGGCATCGACTGCCAGGCCGTCGCCGCCAGGCCCGCTCTGCGATCCCTCGACGACCATGATGTGCTTGAAGCCGCCCTCGGCGAAGGGCGAATCCTGGTCACGAACAATGTCGTCGACTTCGAAATCCTGCGGCGGCGACGGGAGGCCGAAGGTCGGCCAGCTTCTCGGTTCGTCTACACCTCGGATGACCGCTTCCCCAGGGACCGAGTCTTTGTCGGTCGCATTGCCGCCGCGCTCGAAGACGTCGCTCGCCGACACCTGGCCCGGGCCCACGGTGGAGTCGTTTGGCTGGCGCCGATCGGGGACAGGTAGGCCCCGTCGCCGGGAGCCAAAGGGTCAAGACCGCCTCGGCGGTAGCGTCCGCCAGCCACCAGTGGGCAGCGTGAGGCAGCCGAAAGCCGCGCACGGACCGCTGGGAGGTCATCCTCCGTCATCGGCCGCAGAGCGATCATGCCATCAACCTACGACCCTGGAACACCTCGCGCCCCGGGTGGGGAACCCCATCTGCGGCGACTCATGAGCGCGCCGCAAGGCGAGCCTCAAGTGCCTCGCGGGCCAGCTGCGAGACGGTCTTGCCCTCGTCGGCCGCGAGCTGAGCGGCACGGTCACGAACCCTAGCCGGGACCCGGAAGGCGATTTGGGGTGAGTGGGACCGTGTACCCGACAGGGAGGGACGGCCACCGGCCCGTCGGGCGTCCTCGACGATCGTCTCCGCCAGTGCGGAGGTGAGCCGAGTGCCGTTGGTCAGCCGGATGTCGTCGCGCTCGAGGTCGACATCCGCACCGATGGGTGTGCCGGTAGTAACCGAGGGAACGGTTCGATTGGTCATGGTGGCCCTCATGGCTCCTTTCTGTGGTGGGTGGGCATGACGTGTATGACAAGTAGCACTGGCTCCGGGTCGCGGTCGCTGTGGACCTCGACGGCGACGACCTCAAGCTCGCGGCCCCGGTCATCGGTGCCGACCCATCGCCACGCCGCATTGCCCTGAGGGGTCGTAACGCCCGTCGGGACGGTGTGCGCCAGCATGAAGCGAACCGAGCCCCGCCCGACCCGGTGCCTCCGTGCAGCAGGGTGAAACGGATCTCCACCCGGGCGATTATGTCAGACACAACTTGGTCATGTCAGACGCACCCTGTCGGGTCCGGCCCCTGATCGCAGCGCCCCTGGCGGTCTTGACGAACCGGCCGCAACCTGCCGCGACCCCGAGGGCTCTCGAGACGAGCTACAGCAAGGTCTACTTGGCCGGAGGAGACCCTCACGCCGGGTCGTCAGCTGGCTCCTCGGCCCGGTGGATGGCGCGATAGACCGTGGAGCGAGCCACATTGAACAGCTCGGCGAGTTCGCCGGTCGTGTGCTCGCCGCCTCGCCAGAGGCTGACGAGGTGCGCCTCCCGCTTGAGGTCGCGCTTGGGCGGCTTGCCGCGTGGACGGCCCTTCGCCCTGGCCACGGCCATCCCCACTCGGGTGCGAGCCCGCGCGAGCTCAGCTTCGAAGTCGGCCACCATCGTCAGGACGTTGGACAGGAACCGACCCACGGGGTCGGTCGGGTCGTGGACAGAGCCGCCGAGGTTGAGCTTGACCGGGCGACTGGTCAACTCGTCGACGATGTCGCGGGCATCGGGCACCGGCCAGGCGAGCCGGTCGAGCTTGGCCACGACCGGCGTCTCGCCCGTGCGGCACGCGGCCATGGCTTCTCGCAGTCCCGGGCGGTCGCGGCTGGCTCCTGATAGCCCATGGTCGACATGGATCCGCTTGAGGCCACGCCGAGGGCGACCAGGGAGGTGCGCTGCGCGGTGAGGCCTTGGGCCTCGGGGGAGACCCGCGCGGGGCCGATCTTCAATCCACTTCTCCAGGGGCCCGAGGCAGCACATCGCCATCCAGGCGGTGCCGTCCGACGGCTCCAAGTGGCCGGCCACCGGCAGCGGGGCGGAGCGGTCGAAGAGCCCGATGTTGTCGAGCCCGAGGAAGCCGCGCTCGGAGAGGTTGCGGCCCTCGCGGCCCTCCCGGTTGACCCACCAGGTGACGTTGAGCAGCAGCTTGTGGAAGACCCGCTCCAGGAAGGCGTAGTCGCGGTCCCCGGCGATCTCGAAGACCTGAAGGGCGGCGAAGGCGTGGACCGGGGGTACCCGGCACCGCCGCCCGGCGGTGCCGGTCCCGCGCGCCCCAGTCGGGCCGGAGTGGGGGCAGGTCGCGGCGACCGGAGCCCGCCGGTGGCGGGCCCTGCCCGTCGTCGCCGTCCCAGGGGGCGAAGGCGAGGTCGGTCGCGTCGGTCAGCTTGGCGAAGGTGTGGGTGCGGGCCGTGGCGAGGCGGCGCAGCGATGCGCCGCACCGCGGACGTGCACCTCGCCAAGTGAGGCACGCTGCGACGCCCGCCCACGACGACGTGGCTCCGGTCGCGACGCGGAGGTCCTTGCCCCTGCGGGGCGCGGTCGGACCGTGCCCGCGGACACGACTCTTGGCGACCGGCTCAACCGCAGCCGCCCCGCGTGGCATCCTCCCCGGCCTGGAGGTCCCCCACGAGGTGGGCCGAGGCCATCGCTCCGGATCGTGGAGAGCGAGCGGGAGCCGACTGCCTTCCTGGGGACGATGCCCCTCCACCTCCATGACCTCGGCGATCCTGCCCCCGAGGCTGTCGGGATCGCCCTGGTGGCCCGGGCCGGGGTCGCGTTCCGGACGGAGCTGGCCGCGGCCTTCGACTGCCACCGCAACGCCGTGATGCGCCTGGAGCGCCGGATGGAGCGGGGCGGCCGGCGGGAGCGGGCCCCGGCGAGTGCGCCAGTGGCCCGGCATCGACGAGGCTCCTGCGGTGGGACATGCGATGCTGGAGTGCATCCCATACTGATACCTTGATGGTATGAGCAGACAGGTGACGGTGCGGCTTCCCGACGACCTCGTCGAGTTCATCGACCAGCGGGTCGAGCACGGGGAGGCCCCCAGCAGAGCCGCGGTCGTCGCCGCAGCTCTGGGGCGGGAGCGCCGGCGGGAGATCGCCGAGCGGGACGCCGCCATCCTGCGCCGGGGGACAGGCGAGGACGACCTCGACGCCCTGGCGGCTCTCGCCGCGCAGACCCCCCTGGACGACCTGGCTTGACGCGCCCGATCCACCTGGCACAACTGGACAAGCAGCGCCCGGTTCTCATCCTCACCCGGGAAGCTGTTCGCCCGTACCTGGCCCGGGTGACGGTGGCTCCCATCACCACCACGATCCGAGGCCTGTCGACCGAGGTGCCCGTGGGCCGGGCCAACGGGCTCGACCACGACAGCGTGGTGAGCTGCGACAACGTCGTCACCGTGCCCACCTCTGCCGTGGGTCCCTGTGTCGGGCACTGGCTGCCGGCCCAGGAGCCGGCTCTGGCCACGGCGATCCACGCTGCCTTTGATCTCGAGTAGGGTGGCGCGAGGACCTTCCTGACGGGACGCGACCGCCACCACGCCGATCTCCACTGGTCGGCTGAGAGGCGGTGGCAGGGCACGGTCTGCTCCCATTGATGAAGCGCTGCGTTGGAGCGGCGGGCGCTCCCGATCGACCACCGCCCTGAGCGAGCCGACCTGTGCCGGGCGGAGGCCGCGGGGAACGTCGGAGCCGTTGCGCTGGAGCTGGCGATCGGATCGCCGGGGCCTGCTCGCGCCTGTGGCACCGGCGGCGATCCCGCCTCCAGGGTGGGTCTATTCCGTGACCGCGGGTGGGTCCATCACCTGACCGCCGACACCTGTCCACCAGGATCGCCGGACCGGGCATCTGGCGACCCGCAAAGCCCACGACTCCCAAGGTGGCGCGCCGCCTGCGCCGCCGGCCCAGGTGGGGCCCCACGGCACAGCCACGCACCCACCCGGTGCCCTTGCGACGCCGAGTCCTCTCCCCGCCCGGGGCAGCCGCGGTGAACGGTCAGCGTCCGGAGGGAGGCTCCCCAGGCCGGTGTCCCCTCGGCCCCCGGCCAGGACTCCCATGCGCAACCCGACTCG
>JAKABA010000054.1 GCA_021802115.1 bacterium
CCAGGCGGCCCCGCCAGGCCCCCCGGGCGGAGGGCCGACGCGGCCGCTGGCCGGCGCGGGGCGCCGGCGGCCGGCCGCGGTTCAGTCGCCCAGGCGCTCCCGCAGCACGTGCCGCAGGACCTTGCCGGTGGCGTTGCGGGGGAGCTCGGCGACGACCTCCAGCCGGCGGGGGTGCTTCTGGCTGGTCAACCGCTCCCGGAGGAACTGGCGCAGCTCCGCCAGCGTGAGCTGGCCGCCGGGCCGGAGCACGACCACCGCGCAGACCGTCTCCCCCCACTCGGCGTGGGGCGTGCCCACCACCGCCACGTCGGCGACGGCGGGATGCCCGGCGATGGCGTCCTCGACCTCCTTGGGGTAGACGTTGACCCCCCCGGAGAAGACGATGTCCCGGCGCCGGTCCAGCATCCACAGGTAGCCGTGCTCGTCCCGCCGGGCCATGTCCCCCGTCCACACCCAGCCGTCGCGCAGGGCCTCGGCGGTGGCCGCCGGGTCGTCCAGGTAGCCCCGCATCGCGCTCGGGGTCCGCATGACGATCTCCCCCGGCTCCCCCTGGGGCACCTCCCGGCCGCCCGGGTCCACCAGGCGCAGGACCGTGTTGACCGTGGCCCGCCAGCCCAGCGACCCCGCGTGCCGGTCGTGCTCCTCCGGCGCCAGGGCCATCCCGTTGGGCCCGGTCTCGGTCAGCCCGTAGACCCCCATCCAGGAGCCGCCGTAGGCCTGGCGGACCGCCTGCACCTGGGCCGCGGCCATCGGGGCCCCGCCGTAGATCCAGTGCCGCATGTGGGAGAGGTCGTGCCGGCCCGGACCGGCGCGCAGCCCCAGGAGGTAGGCGACCGGGGCGGCGAAGAGGTGGTTCGCCCGCTCCGCGGCCAGCCACTCCAGCATGGCGGCGGGCTCGCGGGGGTCGAAGGCCCCCAGGACCACGGTGCTGCCGGTGTAGGCGGCGCCGGCCAGGAAGAGGTTGAGCGGGGCCGAGTGGGTGAGCGGCATCAGGATCGCCACCCGCTCGCCCACCCGGAAGCCGAACTCGTAGGCGGCCATGGCCGCCGTCTCGACGCAGGCCCCGTGGGTCATCACCACCCCCTTAGGCCGGCCGGTGGTGCCGGAGGTGTAGAGGATCTCGGCGTCGGCCTCCGCGGTCAGGGCCGGGGGCGCCGGCGCGCCCTCCGGGGCCCGCTCGGGGAGCTGGCCGGCGTCGAGGAGGCGGACCGGGAGGCCGGCGGCGGCCTCGGTGGCGGCCGGCAGGGCGGACGAGGCCACGACCGCCACCCGGCAGCCGCTGTGCCCCAGGACGTAGGCCATCTCGGGGGCGGTGAGCCGGGGGCTGACCGGCACCGCCGCCGCCCCCGCCATCAGCGCCCCGTAGAAGGCGACCACGAACTCGGCCCCGTTGCCGGCCAGCACCGCGGCCCGGTCGCCGGGGCCCACGCCGGCCGCCGTCAGCCACGCCGCCGCGGCCCGGGCCCGCCCGGCCAGCTCCCCCCAGGTCCACTCGACACCCTGGGCCGGGACCCGCAGGCCCGGCCGGTCCGAGTACTTCTGGGCGCTGCGGGCCAGCAGGTCCGGCAGGGTGGTCATCGCCCGGCCCCGACCGGCCCCAGCTCCGCCAGCGGGACCGCCTCCAGGGGGCGGTGGGCCAGCAGGGCGGGCAGCGCCGCCGGGAGCCAGGAGAGCTGGTCCCCCACCCCGTGCAGGGCCAGCGGGCGCAGGCGGGCCTGGGCCAGCCACCAGGCCAGGGCCAGGGTGCGGTGGTCGCCCCGGGCCAGCTCGGGGAGGGCCTGCTCCAGGAGCAGGGCGACCTCCAGCAGGTCGGCCATCCAGGCCATCAGGCGGCGGGCGTGCCGCGGCCCCTGGCCCGGCTCGACGGCCAGCCAGCTCAGGGCGTCCTCGAGCTCGCCGGCCTGGGCCCGCAGGAGGCCGGCCAGGTCCCGGGCCGGGCCCACCGCCCCGGCCTGCTCCGCCACGCCCAGGACCCGGGCCGCGAACTCGGCGCCGGCCCGCCAGCGCGGGCCCAGCATCCGCAGCACCTCCAGGGCCTGGATGTTGGCCGGGCCCTCCCAGACCGGGAGCACCTGGGCCTCCCGGAAGAGGCGGGCGGTGACGTAGTCCTCGACGTAGCCGTTGCCGCCCAGGACCTCCACCGCGCGGCTGGCGTTGCGGACCGCGTCCTCGCCGGTGCGGTACTTGGCCAGGGCGGTGGTGAGCCGCTGCCAGGTCGTCGCCGGCCGGTGGGCCGGGCCGGCGCCCCGGTCCAGCGCCCGCACCGCCTCGAAGGTGAGCAGGAGGCCGGCCTCGGCCTGGGCCTGCATGGTGGCCAGCGTCTCCTGGACCATGGGGAAGTCGGTCAGCACCTGGCCGAAGGCCGCCCGCTGGCGGGCGTAGCAGAAGGCCTCCAGGGTGACCCGGCGCATGATCCCACAGGAGGCGGCGGCGTTGGCGATGCGGGAGAACTCCAGGGCCTCCAGCATGTGCCGGAAGCCGTCGGGCGGCGGGGTGACCAGCTCGGCGGCGGCGCCCTCCAGCTCGATCTCCCCGGTGGCCAGCCCCCTCGTCCCCAGCTTGTCCTTGAGCCGGCGGATCCGGTAGCGGTTCGCCGTCCCGTCCGGCCCCTGGCGGGCGACCAGGTAGAGGCCCAGCCCGCGGGTGCCCGGCCCCGCGCCCGCCGGCCGGGCGGTGACCAGGGCCAGATCGGCGTCGGCGTTGCTGGCGAACCACTTCTCCCCGGTGAGCCGCCAGCCCCCCGCGGGGTCCGGCTCGGCCAGGGTCTCCGCCGCCCCGGCGTCGGAGCCGCCCGGGCGCTCGGTCACCCAGGTGGCCCCGTCGAGGTACGGCCCCGGCTGGCGCACCGTCAGCTGGGGCAGCCAGCGGGCCCGCTGCTCGGGGCTGCCGTGGCGGTCCAGGACGAAGGCGGTGGCGGCGGTCAGGGTGACCGGGCAGCCCAGGGCGGGGTCGGACTGGCTCAGCAGGTAGAGCAGGGCGTGGTGGACGGCGAAGGGCAGGCGGTCCGGGCCAAAGCTGCAGCCGACGATGCCCAGGCCGTACACCTGGCCCACCGACTCCTCGTACAGGGGGTTGTAGCGGACCCGGTTGACCACCGCCCCCTGGCGGTCGTGGGCCTCCAGGACGGGGGGCGCGTACCGGTCCGTGTACTCCGCCTGGCGGTCGATCGCGCCGCCCGCCAGCTCCCCCATCCGCTCCAGCAGGGGCCGGGCCCGCACCAACTGGGCCGGGTCCAGCTGGCGCTCCAGGAGTGCCTGGAGGGCGTCGTCGACCTGGTAGAGGTTGAGCCCCCGTCCCTCCAGCGCCTCGTCCGGCAGGCCCACCGGTCAGCCCGCGGCCACGGCCGGGCGGGCGTCGGGGTCCGACGCCGCCTCGATCGCGGCCAGCGCCCCCCGGCACCACGCCTCGCGGCCCCGGAGCTCGGCCAGGGCGGCGTCGATCTCCGCCCGCCGGCGCTCCAGCTCCCGGACCCGCCGGCGCCCGTGCTCGATCGTCCGCTCCAGCTGCAGCCGCTCGCTGGGGTCCACGTCGTAGAGGTCGATCATCTCCCGGATCGCAGCCAGGCTGAAGCCCAGCCGCCGCCCCCGCAGGACCAGGCGGAGGCGGACGCGGTCGCGCTCGTGGTAGAGGCGGCGCCGCCCCCGGCGCTCCGGCTGCAGGAGCCCCAGCTCCTCGTAGTAGCGCAGGGTCCGCGGCGTGACCGCGAACTCGCTCCGCAGCTGGGAGATGGAGTAGGTCTCGGGCTGGTCGATCACGGGCGTCGGTCCCCCCCCTCCTGGGCGCGGCGGGCACGGCCCTGGGGCCCGCCCGCGCGAGACGATCATAGCGCAGCTTACGTGAACGTCATGCTGCGGGCCGTCAGGAGGAGGACCGGCCCGCGGTTCCTCTGCGGCTGGCGCGGCGGTGCCGGGAGCCGCCGGCGGCGAGGATGCCCGGGCGGCCTCCCCTCGGCCGCGCCCGGGACCGCGGGCATCCCCCTGCCATGGTCCTCCAGCAGGCCGGAGGGCCGGCGGCGGCGGGCCGGGCTGACGCTTGCCCCCCGCGGCCCCGGCGCCGGTCAGCCGCTGAGGACCGCGACGGCGTTGACCCCGTTGAGGGTCCCCTCCCGCACCCGGAAGCCGCACCGCTGGAGCCGGAGCCCGTCCCCCAGCCCGCCCGCGGCGTCCTCGATCACGACCCAGTGGATGCCGGTCGCGCGTACCGCCGCGGCCAGCTGGCAGCTCCGAGTGCCGGGGGCCAGGGCCAGGCTGCCGATGTGGTGGGGTGAGGGGACCTCGGTGGTCCGCCCCGGGATCTGGAGGTCGGTGGGGGTCAGCAGCCGGCCGGGGAAGATGACGGACGCCGGGTTGGCGGTGACCCGGTAGCCGGTGAAGGGCAGCCCCTCGTAGAGGTGCCACGGCAGGACCAGGACGGTGTCCGCGGCCGGGACGTGCCGGCGCAGGTAGGCAGCGGCCGCCGTCCAGCTGCGGGGGTACGCCACCGGGACGATGTCGCCGGGCAGGTTGCGGATCATGCTGGCCCCGGCCGGGAGGAGCGTGGCCACCATCACCACCCCGGCCAGGAGCGGCAGCGCCGCCCGCCCGCTGGGGTTGCCCGACCGCCAGCGGCCCGCCCGCTCCAGGGCGCTGGGGACCAGCACCACCAGGGCCAGCAGCCAGAGGGCGCTCCACTTCTCCGGCTCCCGGTACGCCGCCAGCAGGGGCAGGTGCCGGATCGCGGCCAGCGCCAGGGAGAGGCCGAGGGGGGTGGCGGTGCTGGCGCTGACCAGGAGCCCGATGCCGCCGACCGCGAGCAGCCACGCCCGATCGCGGCGCAGGGCCGCGCCGGCGACCGCGGCGCCCGCCAGCAGCAGGCTGGGGATCGGCCACCACGGCGCCCCGGCCTTGGCCAAAGGGAAGCGGCCCAGCCGCTCACCCCACTCGCCGTACAGGCCCAGCAGGTTGACCCAGAGCCCGTAGCGGTGGCTGGCCGTCGACCGGAAGGCGAGCAGGTCCGGCCGGCCGAACCGGGCAACGGTGGGATAGGTGCCCCCGCCGTGGCCCAGGAAGAACGGGACCACGCCGTAGAGCAGGACCACCCCCGCCAGGCCGGCGGCGGCCAGCGTCCAGCGGCGCCGGAGGGGGTCCCGCCAGGCAGCGGTCCCCACCAGCCCGCAGAGCCCCAGCACCAGCAGCATGCCGATCTCGTGCTCATCGAGGGCGACTATGCCGACCGTCGCCGCGGCCAGGGCGAGGGCCCAGCGCCGCCCGGGCCGGCGCTGCAGGCCTTCGAAGGCGGCCACCCACAGGCAGAGCCCGCCGGCCCCGGCCGCGATCAGCCACTGCCCCTCCTCCAGCCGGTCGTAGACGAATGGGTTCAGGCCGCCCAGCAGCCCGGCCGCGATCTGGACGGGCCAGGGGGCCCGCCGGAACAGGACCATGGGGCTGAAGGTGACGAGGAACAGCGTCCCAGCCAGGACCATCCGGCCACCGACCGCCCCGCCCAGCAGGTGGACGGCGAACGGCACCACGGCGTTGAAGCTCCACTCCGGCAGCCGAGCCCGCGGTCCGAAGGCGATGTCCACCAGCAGGTAGTACCCGGGCTGGACGACCGAGCGGGCACACAGGCCCACGACCACCGCGGGAACGGCCAGCGCCCGCAGCCACGCGGCCCGGCCCGGGGACTGGCTGGCCTCCGGTCCCGGGCCCGCAGCGGCGGCCGGCGACGGTGGAACTGGGGCCGCGGGCGCGGTGGGGCCTGTCACGATGCCATTAACCCAGTTGACACCTCCTCACCCAACTGTCATGCTGCACCACACGGTGAAGGAACAAGGACGTGGAGGGCGCGTGCCAATGACCTGGAAGCAGCTGGGGCAGCGGCTCCCCATGTCCCGAACCCTGGCAGCGGTCGCCAGCGTGGCGGCTGTCGTCGGAGCCGCCGCCTGGGCGGCCTCGCAGCCGGCCACCTCCCTGGCCTCGACCTGCGGAAGCGGCTACTACACCAGCGGGACCTGCCCCGGCTACTGGGTCGCCACCCAGTCCGGGCACATCTACTCCTTCGGAAAGGCCCCGTTCGAGGGCTCCCCCGCCAGCCGGGGCTACACGGGCGACAACGTGGTGGCGCTGGCCCCGTCCCCAGCTGGGGCCGGGTACTGGACGCTCACCGCCAACGACCATGTGTTCGCCTTCGGCGACGCGCCGTTTGAGGGCTCCCCGTACGCCCTGGGCTATCGCCAGTCCAACGCCGTCGGCTTGGCAGCCAGCCCGAGCGGGCATGGCTACTGGGCGGTGACCGCCAACGGGCGCGTCTTCGGCTTCGGCGGGGCGGGCTTCTTCGGCTCCCCGTTCCAGCGCAAGTACGGCATCACCAACTTCGTCGGGATCGCCGCCACCCCGACGGGCATGGGGTACTGGACCGTGACCGCCAACGGGCGGGTCTTCGGCTTCGGGGATGCGGGCTTCTTCGGCTCCCCGTTCCAGCGCAAGTACGGCATCACCAACTTCGTCGCCCTGCAGGGGACCTCATTGGGCATGGGCTACTGGTTCCAGACCGCCAACGGTCGCATGTTCGGCTTCGGGGACGCCGGATTCTTCGGGTCGCCCCTGGCCTCCGGGCTACGTCTGGACAACGCGGTCGGGTTCGCGGCCACGACCGACAGCATGGGGTACTGGATCGCCACAGCCAACGGCCGGGTCTTCAGCTATGGAGACGCCCCCTTCCAGGGCTCACCGATGAGTACTGGTAGGCACCTCACGGACGTCGTCGCCATCGCCCGGTCGTAGCGTCGCTCCGGCTGGAGGCGCCGGGGGTACCCTTGCCCAATCGGTTGGGGTACCCCCCGCTGGAGCGTGGTATGACATTCACCGGAATTACGACAGTGGAATCCCAGCTAGTGGTCGTGAAGCGCGGCAGACACTCCACTTGACCTGCCCGCCCACTCCCCGGTCCCGGCTAAGGACAGGCCCTCCACACCCACTGGTCCCAGTGGTGAGGTCCCGGATTCCCACAATCTGTGGCTGGCGCACAGCATCGGTATGCGCCGACCCCCAACTCCGCCAGCCACGGCGGGAAACGACGGACAGACTACCGGACCATATCTCCGGCCCGCCGTGTGGCCAGCCCCGGCTCTATCCCACCGCCAATCGCCGCGACAGGGGTCGAGTGGGGGGATGAGACGGCCTGCTTCGGACCATGGGCCACATCATCAGGCGCGCGAAGCGGTACATGCTGGAGTTCTCCTGGTCGCTGCGAGCGCCGTCACCGGAGTCGGCAACCTCGCCTTCAACGTGGTCGTGGCCCGCCATGCAGGAGCGGCCACCTACGGTGAACTGGGACCGCTGCTGGCACTGGCTACGGTCGCAGGTTTCCTCGCGAATGGCACGATGTACGCAACGGCCCGCCTCGCCGCGCGTTCCGCCGTGTCGGCGCCCCAGCTATTCATGCGCTCGCTACGGGCCTGTATCCCATACCTCAGCCTCAGTGTGGGGCTTGCCATAGCGTCGGCACCGGTCGCCTCGTTTCTACACCTGCGCTCCCCAGCGCCGGTCGGATTGGCAGCGGTCCTAGTGGCGGCGATCGTAGTCGGGGCAGCAAGCAACGGTATCCTCATCGGCCGCCGCCGCTTCCGAGTGCTTGCCGCCGTGACTATTGCAAGCGCCGTGCTCAGGCTTGGCGGGGCCCTCCCGCTGGCCCACTTGGCCGGGCCTCTTCTTGGCAGTCTCGTCGCCTCGATTGTGCCAGCGGTCGTGACTCTCGCTGTCACTGTGCCAATCGCGCTCCGCAGCGCTCCTGCCTCCGGGAGCCTGACCGACGGGGCCACATCCGGGCCACGCCTCACCGGGGGGGTTCGGGGCGGACTTCTCGGTGCGGCCCTTTGGAGTGTATGGATCGTTCCGGTCGTCTTAGGTCGTCACCTCCTGACGCCTGCCGCCACGGGCCACCTGGTAGCCGGGCAGACGATCGCGAGCAGTGTTCTTTACCTCGCCAGCCCGATCGTCACCGCCTTCTTTCCCGCTAACGCCGCCGCTGCGCAGGCACGGACGGCTCGCCTCGGCCTAGGGCTCACGGCCATGATTGCCGCCGTCGCCGGCCTGGGCCTAGTCGTCGTCGGGCCGATCGTCTTCCCTCTGCTATTTGGGTCGTCGTATGCACTATCACGCCCTCTCCTTGGCTCCCTCGCCGTCTCGGCCGCTACGGTGGCTTGTGTGTCGTACAGTTGTTGGCTGGCCGTGGCCCGTGGGCATGGGCTCGGCTGGGCGGTAGGATGGCCCGTCGCAGCGCTGGGGCTCGTCTTGCCGCTAGCGCTCATGCTCGGGCGCGTACCTGTGTTCCTTGCCCTGAGCCCCGCCTGCGCCCTCCTCGTGACCGGCCTGATCGGCACCAGCTTGGTTCGCTGGCCCGCGCACCATCGGATGGCCCCCGTGTCGCTGGTCCCCACTCGCGTGGCTCGTGATGAGGTGGAGATCATTGGCGATTGATTGCCGAGCACCGAGGCCGCCAGCCTCTCTCGTTCGTGTCGACCGTCCGGTCGACCTCATGTCTAAAAGCGTGCCTGTCATCGCGCCCCGCCGTACCCGTCGTCCGCTGCTTCAAGTAGCGCTGCGGATGAAGCTCGTCTTGAACCGCGCCCCCTGTGATGGGGCGATCGCCACCAACACGGGCGCGGACCCTGAGCCATGCGCAGGTTCCCCCAGCCGCCATCTGCCAGCTACTGTGCCGAGCCCGCCCCGAACCAGGTCCAGATGGCCAGCTCGATGACGGTGGCTACCCCCGCTAGCCCAGACGTGAGCGTGATCGTGCCCGCGCGCAACGAAGCGAACCAGATCGCGGACACGGTTGCAGCGCTCTTGCGTGCTCTCCGCCGTACCGGGCACCCTGGCGAACTGCTGGTCGTCGACGATGCCAGTACCGATGCCACGGCCGATCTCGCCCAAGCCGCCGGTGCTCAGGTCCACCGGCGCGAGAGCCGCTGCGGGCCCCTCGCAGCCTGGAATGCCGGCTTGCAGGTCACCACGGCTCCACTCGTGATATTCTGCGACGCTGACGTCCTCCCTGAGGAAGATGCGCTCGCTCACCTGATTGCCCCACTGTCAGATCCTGCGGTCGGTGCCGTGGCCAGCCAACCCCTCGCCTTGACCAACCATCGCACCGGAGGCTCACGACTGGTTCGTGCGAGCACCGCCTTCAGTGCCGACTTCTTGCACGCGCTGCGTTTGCGCCTTGCTGACCACGACTTCGTTCCGATGGGGCGGCTCATGGCGGTCCGGCGCTCCGCCCTACCCACGAACCTCCCGGAGCTCTGGCCCTGCGACCGCGTCGTGGCACGCTTAGTCCGCCAGGGCGGCTTTGTTGTCGTCTACGAACCCCGCGCGCGCGTAGGGTACTGGCCACCGGAAACCTGGACGGGTCTGCGCGCCGATTATCTTCGAACACGAGTCTTGCGGCCGCCGCCAGCCATCGCGTTCGACCCCATTGCAAAGCGCACCCTCGCACTCACAGCGGGATCGGTCGCCCGGCACCATCCGGTGCGCGCCCTCGCCTGGATAGCGGTTCAGGTCCTGCTCGCAACCACGGTACGCTGGGACGCTCCTCGGGGGAGTGGCGAAGGAACGTTGGTCTGGGACTCAGTCCACACTCACGTGGCCGAGCCTCCACCCTCGCGTGGACTCGGCCTTGGCAACGACACTGGACCCAGCGTAGCTGTACAGGGCTGCCGGCGGAACCGGCCAATGGTGCTCGTTTTGTCCCGGTTTCGGCCTGACTTGCCCGGCGGCGTCGAGACGGTTGCCCGTGAGCAGGTGACCCAGCTGCGCGCTGGAGCCTGGGATGCCCAGCCTGCGTGGGCCTATGACCGCGGCGTACTCATCGCTCGGGTGCCCATCCTTGGTGACCTCGTGGCGGCGCTGCGATTTGCCCGCTTGGTTGCCGTCCGCCAGCCAGCCGTCGTGCTCGTCAACGGGGCGGAGTACGCGTGGGCGTTGCTTCGCCGGCGAGCCCGGAGCCAGCGCCAAGTCGTCGTGGTCTGGCATGGAGTGCGCTCTCACCAGCTTGAGCAGTATGTGCGCACGGGTGTACTGCCAGCCCTCCTCGCCTACCCTCTCGGCCGAGCCAACCGGCTTCTGGAGTGGTCCGCCCGCACAGCGGATCACCATGTGGCGATCACACCAGCTATCGCAGCCGACATCACCGCCACATTCCACCTGCCGCCCGCCAGTGTCGAAGTGATCCCGAATGGCGCATCTCAAGCTGCGCGCCAACTCCAGCCGGTTGCTCCGCGCCCCTGGACATACCGTCTCGTATGGGTTGGCGCCGAGGGAGGCTGGCGGCCAGGGCAGAAAAAGGGGCTCGATCTTGCCCTTGACGCGTGCCTGCGAGCGCGCGTCACTGGACTGCCGGTATCTCTCACTGTCGTCGGCCTCGACCGGCCACCAACCTGGCTCGGACGCAGCCTCGCCGCTCAACCATGGGTGCGCTGGGTGGGAGGAATACCTCACACGGCGGTGCTGCACGAGATCGCCGCCGCCGACGCGCTACTCGCCCCATCGCGGTCGGAGAACATGAGCTTGGCAATGCTTGAGTCAATGGTTCTGGAGCGGCCGGTGATCTGTCATCGTGACGTCGGTGGCTGGCTCGTCGGCGAGGCTGGCATAGCTGTCCAGTCCTGGTCCGCCGATGCCTTCGCCTCCGCGCTCGCGCATCTCTACGCTCCTGAGTGGGATCGCCCTCGGGCTGCCAGAGCGGCCCGCGAGCGTACCGCCTCCTTCAACTGGGCCCTCTCTGGTGAGCGCTACCGCCGCCTCCTCGCTGCTCTATCCGGCTACGAGCAGGAGGACGTTGAAGGCCGACCAGCACTCCGCGGTACTCAGAATATCCCCGGAGGCGACCATGCCCCCTGAGCCGCCAGAGGGTAGCCATCCGGCGGTGATGGCGCTCAATACACCCTACTACCACAATCCCCGCTCCGAATTGCTCGCATTTCTGGCGCAGGCCCTCGGCACGATTGGACCGCGCGTGCTCAACATCGGATGTGCCGCTGGTGCCGATGCCGCTGGTTTGCGTGCGCTCGGAGCTCAGGTGCTCCACGGAGTCGAGCCGGTTGCTCCGGCGGCGGCCGAGGCTCGCTCTCACTACGACCGTGTTGACGCATGCACCTTCGCTGATTGGGAGCCCCCTATGCGCTACGACACGGTCATCCTGGCCGACAGCCTCGAGCACATGCCGTCACCCGCCCCGGTTCTGGCAACTGTCCGTGACCTTCTTGACGGGCAGCGCCCGATCCTCGTGCTCTCCCTACCCAATGTGCGCCACGTCAGTGTGCTCCTGAGTCTGATACTGCGCGGCGACTGGCACTACCGGTCCGCTGGCATCCTCGACGACACCCACCTCCGTTTCTTCACAGCGCGCAGCGTCCGGCGATTGCTCGCCGGTTGCGGCTTCGCGCCAGTGGCGAGTCGCCGCTACGGAGCAATGCGAGTCACGCGGCTTCTTGAGCGCGCCCTGCCAGGCAGCGGCGAGTTTCTCCTGTCCCAGCTATTCATCCTCGCCCAACCACTGCCCCTGTTCCCACCGAGTGCATTGTGAAGTCCCTCGTCACCGTCTGTGTCCCGGCCTATGAGCGGCCCGCCCTCCTAGATCAGCTCATTTCCAGCGTAGTCAACCAGACCTACTCGCCCATCGAACTGTGTATCAACGACGACAGCCGCTCCGACGCCGTTGAGCACATCATCCGGTCATGGCAGCGACACGCCCTCCCCATCGCGCTCCGCTACCGCCGCAACACCCATCGTCTTGGCTTCCAGGGCAATCTGGAGGCGACACTCCGAAGAGCTCGTGGCGAGATCACGGTCGTGCTCGGCGATGACGACCTGCTCACAACGGCCGAGTCTGTCGCTGTCTACGTTGATGCTGTTCGCCGATTCCCGCGTGCCGCCTTCCTCTACCCCAACCTCCTCCAGATTGACGAGCAGTGCAACCGAACCGCAGTCCACCGCTACTTCCGCACCGACCTCTACTGCCCCCCTGGGGCCGATTCCCTCGCTGCTCTCTGGCTGCGCTCCGTCCAAATTGCAGGCATGGCGTTCGCCTACCCGGCGGCCATGGTGGCGGACCTCTTCCCGTCGGGCCCGTCGCTCTTCCCACAGGTCTCCGCGGTGGGACAACTCCTACTTCACCATGGTGCACTGGGAATCAACGAGTACCTCGTGGCCACCCGAGTGACGGCGACACAACTGGGTTACGAAGTGGCCCAAGGACGCAGCGTGTTCGGCGAGCGCCAGCGTCTCGGGGCCGTCGAGTTGCTCGAGATCCTAGCGGATCTTCACACCCGGGCACCCGCGCTGGTCGAGCCAGCCCGGGCCCATGTTGAGCGACGCATATTTGTGGACTTCATCCTTAGCGAGCCCAACATTCGTGTCTTCAGCGGTCGCGCCGCCCTCTTACGGCTCTCCAGGTCCTATGCCGCCCGCAGTCGGCAGGCGCGCCGCTCTCCCGTCTTTTGCATGGTCACCGTCTGGCTTTGGGTGGCGCCAGCGTGGCTTGTCCGGCTTACGGTCGGAGCGCTCAAGGCTGTGCTTCGCCGCATCCGGGGAGTGCAGGCAGTCCCGCTCGCAACGCCACCACTTGCCCTACCATTCGGCCCGAGGCCGGGCCTTGCCAGCGAACCCGAGCCGGGCCATTAGTGACCTTGGGACGGCTGGCAGACGCGCTCATGAAGATTCCCCTCCCGCATGCCGCGCCCTGCCAGCCCCGGCACGGTCCACCGCCTCCGTCAGGCGCGTCGCGCGCGCTCCAGCTTGCCGGGTGGGCTACCTACGTCCTCGCCACCTGCGCTCTCGTTCCGACTGCCGCCTACAGCTATGACGAGGGTGGGCTGCTTGGGGGCGCCTACAAGTGGCTGCACTACGGACTGCCTCTCTTCGGCTTCTCGAAGTTCGGTGCCAACCTCACCCTCCTAGCGCTACTCGCAGAGGGACTTCGCCATGTCCTTCTCGCCACCGGACTCATGTCTGGGGTAGCGGCTTTGCACATCGCTTGGAAGTTGCCCCTAGTCCTCGCAAACGTGTTCACCGCGACCAGCCTCGCCCGCATTGCGCGGCGGTTTGGCCGCCCTCGCGCCGCGCGGCTTGCTTATCTCTGGCTCGCAAGCCCTGCTGCCTTCTGGGTGGCAGCCGGGCACGGCCAGATCGAGCCCTTGACAGTCATGACGACTGTGGTCGGCCTCGATCTGCTGCTGTCGCAGCGCCCGGCCGCAGCAGGCCTGCTCGTCGCCTTCGGCGCCGGCCTCGAGTACTTTCCGCTCGCAGTGCTCGTTGGTGGCTTCCTCCTCGTCTGGCGCCGCGAGCTGGGCCCAGCTGTACTGCTCCGTGCGGTCGCTGCCGCTGTCGCTGGACTTTTCATCTGGTTCGCGCCACTGCTCCTGTCGGTCGGCGACCGGGCGGGTCTTACTCAGGCACTCGGGCAGTCCGTGGGAAAGACCCTGCCGGGGGCCATCCCGGAGTCACGGTACGGGCTTTCAGTGTGGTCCCTGCCGCCCGGAGCCACTGAACCCCGGATCGCTGTCGCGGCCTTGGTTTTCCTCACTGCCTGCGCCATCCTGCTGGCCTGGGCGGTTGTCGGGCCTGGTCGGCGCCTACGTGCCGACCGCGCTGCTGCTGCTGTCGTCGGCGGCCTGCTCGTTCTGAGCGTCTTGACGGACCCCATTTCCTCCCCCCAGTTCGCCGTCATCGCCGGAGCAGGCCTCTTCCTCCTGGTCATGGCGGTGCAGCTACCAGTGGCCATAGCCGCCGCACTCCCCGTCGCGGGCGTCGCGGTCTACCTGGTTCAACAGAGTCCCTGGGTCTTCTTCCTCGACGAGTGGGGCCAGCGGTCGATCCAGCTTCCGGCGTTGCCCTCCAGCCCGTGGGGGGCCACCGTCCTCGCTCATGTATTCACGCTCGGATGTGTCGGCGTAGTCGCATCCCTGCTGGTGGGGACGAGGTGGCAGAGGTCACCCCCCTTGGAGCCGGTGACCATGAGGCGACCCTCTATCGACGGTGTGCTGATTGCGTCGATGGTGCTGTGTGCTCTGCTGGGCAGCCTCGGTGCGTGGCCGGCGTTATGGCCGTCAATCGGTCCCGGAGGTCCACGCAGTGGGCTGGACCTGCCGAGCCCCGTTCTCACGAGTAGCACCATTTCGCTGACCTCGCCAGCCACCATCCGGGTCCGCTATCCGCCGCTCTATGTGAGGATGCTTGGCGCGGCTCAGGTGCGACCAAGTCCAGCCGTGGCGGTAGGGATCCAGCAGACGCCAACTAACCTCACACCACAGGCGGTGTCGACCTCCGCCGAGCAGGTACTTAGACTTCACCTGCCGTTCGCGCGCACGTCCGCTGTGTCTTCCCTGTGGCTCCGGATTCTGTTCGGCTCGCCGACCTGGAAGCACGCCTCGTCGGTACGCACGGCGGATATCGCGCTCCTCGTCGGGGGTCGGCGTGTCGCGGCGTCTAGCGCTGCCTGGGCATCGCCAACCTGGGCTGTCGCCACGTTCGCCATCCCCATCTCTTGGGCGAGAGACCGGGTTCTCTCGGTGCAGGCACTGGCTCCGGTTTCGCGCTGGGATGGATGGATCACTGGGCGGATAGGGACGGCATTCGCGAACCTTCCCGGAGCCCGAACCATGCTCGTGCCCGGAGCGGGGGTGGTGCGATGGGCCCCGCAAGTTGCGATAGTTCCTCGTTCCGGGGCTGTGCAGAGCAGTGGCGGAGCCGCGATGACCTACCGTGTTCGGGACCCTGGTGTGGCTTTGCCCGTTGCGGTCGTGCGTGCTGCCCGGTTCTCTGGAGCCCTCGCTGTGCCGCTCCGCAGCCTGCCTTTCCAAGTCACGACCCTTGACTGGACGGGATACGTGTTCCCACGCAACCGGCTGCCGGCAGCGCAGTCCCGGCTCGAGAGCCTCATGGGGTGGATATGGCTGACCGGCCTCGCATCAGTGGCGCTGCTCGCCATTGTCAGGTGGCGCAGGGATGTCATCGGTGGGGGTGACCTCAGTGCCCGCCTGCCTTGAGGAAGAGGACTTGTCACCGGCACGTCCGCCTGTCCGTTGGCGGCACGGGCCCTTGGTACGGAAGCGAGTGGCATGGGGCCTTGTCGAGGACTGATGCTGCTCACACCCCTCGCACCCCCTCGCCCTCATTCGGTCGCGGCTGCCTACTTTCACTGGACTATCGCGCTGCCTGGGCCTCGACGCCACGCCACATGCAAGCCGTCTTGGCGACAGCCGTGCGCCGACACTGCCTCGGGGAGTGACCAGCCACGCCGGCACCTCAGCCACAGCCCAGGCGCCCGCTGCCACCGTGGTTCGCGGGGATCGGACCTGTCATTGATGCTATTGCGGCGTTCCGGGAACAGGGGACGGTGCAGGGGGAAGGACAGGGGCTACTTCGCACGCCACCCGATAGACGCTTCTGCATCGGCCGCCTTCTCGGATGGTGGCAGCCCGGGTTCGCGTGTGGTCAGATCCTCCATCCACCAGGCATCGAAGCTGATGTTGCGGTCGCGGACGGCACTCAGCGCTGTGGTCCTGGGCCGTGCGGCCGTTCGGCTGGTGCCGAGCCCGGCATGGTCAGCGGCCCATGCACGGCAGACAGCGGGATCATCGTGTTCCGCGCTCCCGGCATTGGCCCGGGAACATCCTTTGGAGGAGCACGTCGCTCTACGTTTCCGTGGTGCGGGAGCGGCTGGTGCTGATGCGCCATCGGGGAAGGAGACACGACGGGGCGCCACCGGGCCCGGCGCCAACGCCCTTGGACCTCCTCCGTACGGGTGGGTAGTTTGAGAAGGCCCCCACTCCAACCGCTCGGCCTCTCTTCTAGCAGCGGAGCTTCCGTCACTCCATCCGATGGCGGCGGAGATAGGGACGGGACGGCTGCACCCGCTCCGCCACATGAGGCTGGATACGAGGCCGAGCCCGATGTCCGGCGCAGGGACCCCGTGCCCGCCCAGCCACTCCTGCCGCGCACCCCTGCACGGACGCGATGGACCATTGCCGGCGAGCCACCAGGCATCCGTCTCCCCGAGTCGATTCAGGTTGTCCGGCGACCGACTGTCGATCTTGAGGTGGTCCTTCCCCTCATCAAGCATGGGGGCCCGATCGCTCCGATTCTGGCCGAGATCCGCGCCCACTTGCAGCAGCAACCATGCCTGAGCTCAATCGTAGTTGTCGGGGACGCGAGCAGTGTGGATCGCGCCGCCGATGACGTCACCGCTCTGGCGGACATTCCAGGACCCCCGATTTACCTCATTAGCTGCTCGCGTCGGGGGCAAGGAGCGGCGATTCGCAGGGGCATCCTTACGAGTGCGGCTCGTTTCGTGGCCCTTTGCGATCCCGACTTCCCGGAGAGCATGCACACCCTGGCTGCAATCTGGCCCCTGCTCGCTGGGAACCGCGTCGTCGTTGCGGCAGGTGCGCAACATGCGCAGAGGCGTCCGGAATCCTTCAACGCTCATCCCTTCCCGGCTACACGGAAGATCCGCGACCTTGTGACTCGGCGTCTGCCTGCCCTTTTGGTCGATCCAAGGTGCACGTGCAGTTTCTTCGACGCCCATGTGGCCCGGCGGCTTCTTGGTCTCACTACACTCAATGGACGCGGCCTGGACCTAGAGTTGCTTTGGCTGGCCCGTGTTGGGGGTTTGAACATCGCCGAGGTGATGGCTGATCGTCCCGACGGGAATGCACCCCCAACCTCAGTGTCCTTTCCAACCCTCGCTGTGCTGCCAATCCTCGTCGACCTGGCTCGCGGGTGGCGTCGGCACGGGGCAGACGTGCATGAGATCGTGGGCGACCGCTAGTGACCACATCGCGGATGGAACATGTCGCCGGGAGGAGCATCCTCATCCTGAACTGGCGGTGCCCGTCCCACCCTTGGGCAGGTGGCGCTGAGCAGTACATCTGGCAGCTGGCCACTCGCCTTGCCGGGGCAGGCGCACTCGTCACTCTGCTCGCCGCCTCCACCCCGGGTAGGCCGGCGGAGGAGTTCGTGCAAGGGGTGCACCTTCTTAGGCGCGGGGGCACCTATTCTGTCTACGTGCGGGCTGCGTTGTATCTGATTCGGAAGCGCCGTCGGCTGGACGTGATAATCGACTGCCAGAACGGAATTCCGTTCTTCGCTCCCGTCTTCGTCGTGAGCAGGACTGCGGTTGTCATCTTGGTGATTCACCACGTGCACCAGGACCAATTCGCCACACGGTTCAAGTGGCCCATGACGTGGATCGGGCGCACCCTCGAAGGGCCGTGCACCAGGTGGGTCTATCGACATCGCCCGATCGTGGCGGTCTCGCCTTCGACTCGCGCCGATGTCCGGCACCGGCTTCGGCTCCGGGGGCCAGTCTTCGTCGTTCCCAATGGGCTCGCAACCGAGAGAGTCGGGTCTACCACTGCCTTGCGAGACAGTCGGCCCCGAATCGCCTATGTCGGACGGCTGGTACCGCATAAGCGACTGGAACTGTTGCTCGACGCGTTGGCGGAGCTCCGCGCTAGCTGGCCCAAGCTAACTCTCGACATCGCAGGCACCGGTCCCTGCCTCGGCCACCTCATGGCCTATGCCGAAGATGCGGGGCAGTCCGGGGCAGTACGGTTCTTGGGTCAGGTGTCGGACCTAGAGCGCGATGATCTTTTCACGCAAGCCTGGCTAATGGTAGTTCCTTCCTCCCACGAGGGCTGGGGACTAACCGTCCTTGAGGCCAACCTCTGCGGCTGCCCAGCGCTGGGGTTCCGCGTCCCCGGTCTGGTGGACTCTATCGTCCCTGGACAGACCGGCTGGCTGGCAGATGGCCCCGCGCACCTTACCGAGGCTATCGGGGCGGCCCTCAAGTCCCTCTCCCACCCTGACGCCAGGGCGGCCCAGGCAAGACGCTGCCAGGAGTGGGCTGGCGGCTTCTCTTGGCAGCGGAGCGCGGAGCGGCTAGCGGGAATAATCACCGCCCAAGGATGGCCATCGGGCCGAAGGCACTTCACCGACCTGGTCACAGTGGCAGTGCTGGAGATGGACGGTGACTGCGCCCAAGCCGTGCTGCAGTTGCCCCCGGACTGCCTTTGGCAGCTACACGGCCACACGCTTGAGATTCTTGTCTACGGCCTGGACACGCTGGAAGTTGCCCCCTGGCTGGCAGCACTCGGCTTCCGAGGCACGCTCGCGACTCGGGTGGCGTGCTCCCGCGATCTGCTGCTTGGGCCCGCCGTGCACGCGAGTAGGACCGCCTCCGCTAGGGCCGCTTCTTCCCCGCGTTTCTGGAGCCCCGCCGGTGGGTGGCGCGGACCCAGTGGGCGGTGATCCATGAGGCGTACATCTGCACCGCCTGCTGTGCAGAGCGCTTCGGCCGAGGCGCATGCGAGCAGGTCATGAATGACGCCTCGAAGATGGGATCCAGCACCAAGTGCGCCTTCCGGTCACGACTGGAGCAGTCCGTCAGGGTCCTGGTGCCAGAGCTCAATCCGGTGCTGAGTGGCTGGGGATCAGGACAGGGTAACTACTTTCGGCGGGGCAACTCCACACGGAAGTTCCCCTCTCCCCACCAGAGTGTCCGCCAACGACTCACGAAAGCGGGAGGTGCAGGTCTGACCGGACTGACAGTGGACACCGAGGCTGTGCGCCTTGAGGGAGTTCTGTCTGGTGGCTCAGCGAGGGCGATATGGGAGACCTGCTAGCGATCATCTGAAACTCCCCAGAGCTGATCACTGAAATTCCCCACCCCAGAGCGGCCCGTCGGGGCCGTTCGGAAGGGTTCAGGACGGGGCAGGGCTCCCCCAAGCTGGCGGTGTCTAGCCAGCCAGCCGGAGGAGCCCCAACCCATCATCACACGGGGAGAAGACGTGGAAGCGAACGCACTGCGACAGCGGAGGTGGACCATTGCGGCCATCGCCCGGCACCTGGGGCACGACCGCAAGACGGTGCGGGCGTACCTGCGGGGTGATCGGACGGCAGGGGAGCGGCAGCGGTCCGAGGCGGGCCAGCTGGCGCCGTTCGCGGCGTACCTGCAGGCGCGGTTCGACGACAACGCCCACATCTGGCAGCGTGTGGGGTGTTGTCGCTTGGCGGCCAGCGATGGGGACGCGAGAGTTGCGGCGGCGACGTGGCGTTCGACGAGACGGCGCACGGCGTCGCGGCTGAGTCGCAGGCCTTTCGGCCCTGGGAACACGGATCGCCCGCGACCGCGGCGCGCTTGCTAGCGATCGGCGGTGCCCGCGGAGGACGCGGCGGGCAGCGGCGCGGCCCGCGGCTGAGACCAGGCCGGGAGCCCAGTCCGCTGGAGGCCCGCATCCGGACGGACGGTCCAGCGACGGGGATGCGCGGGAGACGGAGCACTGATCGCTGCCGCCGCTGCGGGTGAGTGGAAGCTGGTGGTCTCCCCACTGCTACTGGAGGAGCTCACCGGAGTGCTGGTCGGCCCGAAGTTCACCAAGCGGCCGGTAGGGGCGGTGGAGCGGTTTGTGGCCGCGCTCGGGGCCGTGGCCGAGGTCGTACCCGCCGCGCCGCGCCCCTGGGACCGGGTGAGCGTCGACCCCGACGACGACTACCTCGTGGCGCTGGCCCGACGCGCCCGGGTGGATGCGCTGGTCTCCGGGGATCCAGACCTCACCGCTCTGACTGGGGTGGACCCGCCCGTGCAGACGCCGGCGGCGTTCTGGGCACGGATCCAGGCAGGGAGGCCAGGCACTCGGGCAGCGTGCCGATCCCCGAGCCGACCATGAGCGCGGAAGCGCGCCTGGCGGTCTGACCAAGGCCATCGCTCGGGCCCGTCCCTCGGGGTGGACATCACCGTCGACCCGCGTCAGCGGTGCCGGGGACCATGGAGCTCTGCCTGGTCCCCCAGCCCCCGGGGCCCTCTTGGCGTGCCAGGCCTTGGGGAGCCGATGGGCTCCGTTGCTGGCATGCCCCCGGGAACGCCGGAGCCAGGCGTCCGACACTGGCCCGGGCCTCGGCCAGGCGGGGCAGGCTCGAGTTGTCGATGGCCAGCAGCCAGGGCACTGCCCAGCGCTGGGACGGGTGCAGGCCGACACTCAGGATGAGGATGGCGGCGCCATGGTAGATGAACACGGCCTGGGAGGACGAGGCCGTGCAATGGGCCGCGGCCGCGCGGGCCGCGATCAGTGCCACCGATGCAGCCCACGCCGGGCGCGGAACTGCGGGACCGACTGCACGGGTATCGGTGATCGAGACAACTGCCGGGCTCCCCAATGCGAGAGGCCCTCACCCCTCGGTGCCGTGCAGCTCCTCCAGGCTGAGCCGGATGTCCTTCATCCGGCGGTAGAGGCGGAGGGGGTGCTCGGGGACGGCAAGAAAGCCGTGATGCGCATAGAAGCGCACTGCCGCAGCGTCGACGGCGTCCACCACCACCAGACGAGCCGCAGCCGCTTCGCCGGCCACGACCGCCTTGCGGAGCGCCTCGGCGAGAAGCAGGCTGCCAAACCCCTGGCCTTGATGGTCAGCGTTCACAGCCAGCCGAGCGAGGAGGACCATACCGGTGGGGTAGCCAGGCAGCCCGCGCACGAGTGAGGGTGGCGCCTCGGAGCGCAGCACCGCCCCCATGGTGAGGCTGAAGTACCCGAGGATCTGGGTAGCCTCGCTGAGCAGGAACGTTCGAGCGGAGTCCATCTGCTGAGAGGCCAAGGCGTGATCGCGAAGCCAAGAGTCGAGGCTCTGGTTGCCGCACCGGAACTCCGAGAGGTCGTGGTGGGCGGCGAGGCGTTCGAGGCGCCGCGGGCTCACGCGCCTGGCAGCTTGGGGTAGCGCCCAAAAAGCTCGGACAGCTGAGGCACCGCCGCTGGGGGTTTGTCCAGCTCGGTGATGAACCGGTCAAAGGCCTGG
>JAKABA010000322.1 GCA_021802115.1 bacterium
GGTCGCGGGCCAGCGGTGGACCCCCCGCCTGGCCCCCCTCCCACTGGCCAACCGCAACGACCAGGTTGGGCCGGTGCCGCCGGCGGGCCGCGCGGACCAGCTCCAGCTGCGGCGGCGGGGGGCCCGGGATCACCACCGCCAGCTCGCCCATTCCAGCGCGATACAGCTGGGCAGTGTGGAGCCAGCCACCCATGGCCTGGGGAACCCGCTCGGCCGCCGGCGCCAGGGTGGCCAGCGCCGCCTCCGCCCGCTCCATCCAGGCCGGCTCCCCGGTCAGGGCGTGGAGCCGAAGGCACACCTCCGCCATCAGTGAGCTCCCGCACCGCTCCGCCCCATCCTCCAAGCTCATGGGCCGCACCGGCAGGAGCGGGTCCCGACCCGCGGCGACGTCGAACCAAAGCCCCTGGGCCGAGTCACCCATCTCCTGATTGGCCTGGCGGGCCAGCTCGAGGGCCCAGTCGAACCAGAGCTCCCGTCCGCTCGCCTCGTGAAGCTGCAGGGCCATCAGCGCGGTGTGGGCCAGGTCGGCCAGCTGGGCGGGGAGCTGGCCCGACGGGTTGCCCACCAGATGTGGCAGCCGGCCCCGCGGGCCGCCCGCCGCATCCAGCAGGAGGTGTGCGCCGGCCTCCGCCGCCTCCCGGTAGCGGCTCTCCCCGGTGGCCACCCCGAGCTCGCTGAGGGCGGCCACGGTGCTCGCGTTCCACGCCACCACCAGCTTCTCGTCGCGGGCGGGTTGGGGACGCCGGCGGCGCGCCTCCAGGAGCCGGGCCCGCAGCCGGTCGAGCTGGTCCGCAGGGGCGCCGGGGGTGGACGGCTCCCCCCAGCCGGCAGCGGATTGGAGCACGAACCGACCGTCCACCTGGGCGCGGGGATCCAGGCGCACCAGCTGGCGCAGCAGCGGCGCGTCACCGGCGGCGGCATCCGTAAGCTCGCGCTCGGTCCACGCGTAGGTCGCGCCCTCGCCGGCTTCGGTGTCGGCGTCGAGGCTGGCGGCAAAGCCGCCGTTCTCAAGCCGCAGCTCAGCCAGAACGAAATCGGCGGTCCGCCGGGCCGTCCGCAGGGCCCCCGGCTCGCCCTGGAGGAGGTGCAGGTGGAGGTAGCAGGCGATCAGCTGGGACTGGTCGTAGAGCATCTTCTCGAAGTGGGGCACCCCCCAGCGGTCGTCGACCGAATAGCGATGGAAGCCTCCTCCAAGCTGGTCGTTGATGCCTCCCTCCGCCATGCGCCGCAGGGTCAGATGGACGGTGCGGAGCGCCTCCTCGTCGGCGGCCAGGGCAAAGCGGGTGAGCAAGAACTCCAGCAGGGGGGCCTGAGGAAACTTGGGACCCCCGCCGACTCCGCCGTGAGCAGGATCGGCGGCCGCCACCAGCGCGGTGGCGCAGCGGTCCAGCGCCGCCGCCGACAGGGGCTCGCTGGCCGGCGCGGCCGGGGGCCTCGGCAGCAGCGCCCGACTGAGGTCGGCCGCCACCCTGACCGCCTCCTCATGGCGAGCCCGATACACCTCGGCCACCGACGCCATGACCCTGCCAAAGCCGGGGAGCCCGGCGCGGTCGTGGGCCGGGAAGTACGTTCCCCCGTAGAAGGGCCGCCCGTCGGGGAGCAGGAACATGGTCATCGGCCAACCCCCGGAGCCGGTCAGCGCCTGCAGCGCCTCCATGTAGACCCGATCGACGTCGGGACGCTCCTCGCGGTCGACCTTGATGGAGACGAAGAGGCGATTCTGGACCGCGGCGAGCTGCTCGTTCTCGAAGCACTCATGGGCCATGACGTGACACCAGTGGCACGAGGAGTAGCCCACGCTGAGCAGGATCGGCAGGTCCTGCTCCCGGGCGCGGGCGAATGCCTCCTCACCCCACGGATACCAGTCGACGGGATTGGCCTGGTGCTGCCGCAGGTACAGGCTGGCCTCGTGGGCCAAGCGGTTCACGGACCCACCATAGACAAATGGGCGGCAGAGTTTCGCCTTCAGTTCGAGGGCGTTGGTCGGGACCGGCCGCCACGCTGCGGATCCCCATCCCGGGGGCCCGTGCCAACCGCCACAGGTCGCCGTCAGCTCCGGTCCGCGCTGCCGACCACTCCTGATGAGCCTCGACGGTCCACCGCCGCCCGGATGGGGCGTCGAGGTCGCAGCCATCGTCGCGCCGGCTCGGGCGCGCCTCGGCTGAGACAATCCGGTCATGGCTGACCCCCGGACCCCGCAGCCGCGGCTGGTCCTGCGGCTGGGACTCGACGCCGCCGCCGAGGTGCTGCACCGGCTGGGGCCGAACCGGTACCGCCTCGCCGATGCCCTGGGGACCGCCGCCTTCACCCTCCTGCGGGCGCGGCGGCTGGCGACCATCACCAACTTCCACCTGGCGTTTCCCGAGCTCGGCAGGCGGGAACTGCGTCGCCTCGCCAGGCACAGCTTCTGCGAGTACGCGCGCACCAGCGTCGACTTCGTCTGGGTGCACCGGCTCCCTCGACCCCAGCTGCTGCGGTACTTCCGCAGCTTCGGTGAGGAGCCGGTGCTGCGCATGAAGGCCGAGGGCCAGGGCGGGGTGCTGGTCCTGATGCACCTCGGCGCCTGGGACGCGGGCGGCGCCTATGCCCTGGCGCGGGGAGTCCCCCTGACCGCGGTGATGGACGGGGCCGGCAACCCGGCGCTGCGGGACCTGGTGGTGTGGGCGCGCGCCCGCATCGGCCTGCGGGCGGTGCTCTCGACAGCGTCGGCGCGGCCGCTCCTGCGGACCGTGCGTGAGGGGGGTTGGGTCGCGCTGCTGGCGGACATCCCCGCCGACACCCCCTCGGTCGAGGTGAGCTTCTTGGGCAACCGGACACGGTTCTCGACCGCTCCTGCCCTGCTGGCCGCGCGGACCGGCTGCCCGATGGTGGCGGTGGTGACCGTGCGCTCGCCCCGGGGCGGGTATCTGGTGGAGGTCCATCCGCCGGTGACGGTGGCGCGCCACCAGGAGCCGGAGCAGGCCCTGCGTCCCATCCTGGACGTGTTCGAAGCCGCAGTCCGGCGCTGGCCGGAGCAGTGGTTCCCATTCGACGAGGGCCGGCTCCGGCCCAGCCGTGACTCCTGAGGCGCGGCCGGCGTCGGCCGTGCGCCTCGCCTGGCTCGGGCACGCCTCTGGCAACCGTTCAGACGGGCTCAGCAGCTATTCGGAGCAGGTGGCCGGTGGCCTGCAGCGGGTGGGGCTCGAGGTCATGTTCCACCACGCCGCCGGCGACGGCGCGGTCGTGCCCGGTCGGCCTTCGGAGGTGGTCTCCTGGCCCACCTTGAAGTTCAAGACCGTCACCGTTCCCCGCCTCGGATTCCGGCCCGCCATGGCCGCATGGCTGGAGAGCCGCCGCCCGCAGATCCTGCACTGCTCCTTGAGCATGACCGTGGACGACGGTTGGGTCGGCCAGTGTGCCCGGCGCCTGGGCAGCGCGACCGTGGTCACCTTTCATCTGCCCTTTGGAAGGCCGGGGACCGCCCGCGCCGCGGTGATGCGGGAGCTGCACCGCTTCTGGGCTCGCCGGCTGAGTGCGTACCAGCGAGTGATCGTGTTCAGCCGGGATCACCAGGAGCGCCTGGCGCGGGTCGGGGTTCCCCTGGAGCGGCTGAGGGTGGTTCCCAATGCGGTCGACTTGGAGCTCTTCTCCCCCGGCGACGGCGTCCTGAGACGGGAGCGGCTGGCGGAGGCCGGCCTGGTGGTCGGATACCTGGGCCGGCTGGATCCGGAGAAGGGCATCCGGCCGCTGCTGGCGGCGTTTCAACGGGCCGGCCTGGACCGAAGCGCTCGCCTTTTGATCGCCGGAGACGGAGTGCTGCGACCGCTGGTCGAGCGCGCCGCCGCACGCGACCCTCGCGTCGTGTATCTGGGCCGGTTGGTTGGGGTCGCGGCGCGAGCAGACTTCTGGCGGTCCATCGACCTGTTCTGCCTGCCATCGACGGCGGAGGGACTGTCGATCGCCATGCTGGAGGCCATGGCCACGGGCCGCGCGGTCGCGGTCACCAGGGCCGGCGGGC
>JAKABA010000323.1 GCA_021802115.1 bacterium
ACGCGAGGAGGGGCGGCCCTCCTCGCGTTTCGGCAATGGTGGTGGGTATCAGGCGTGGTCGAAGATGCTGCGCATGAACCGATCCTGGACTTGCTTGGCGTGCTCCTGACCACGCGTAGTGAGACGAATTCGACCGTACTTGCCCACGGTGATTGAGAACAACCCCCACTTGCGATAAACCGGGACAAAAAGACAGAGACCCCAACTCGGTCTGCCAATGCCTGGCGAGCATCAGACCAAGCGAGGTCTCCGCTGCGACGTGATCGCAATGGTGATGGTAGCCTGGCCGGTCGTAGACATCAAGGCCTGGCAGGACAACAACAGCGGTTTTCTGGAGATGTGGCCGGCGGTTACGGGTCGGGTGTGCCCGGCCTGTTCGGCACGGGCCCTTGTGAGTCATCAGGTTCGGCGGCGGTCTGTGCATGTGGGGACGGCCCGAGGGCGGCGGGGCCCGCAGTGCGATGTGGTATGGACGTGGGTGCAGCGAGTGCGGTGCACGGCGTGCGGGAAGACGCACACGTTGCTTCCGGCGTTTCTGGCGCCGTATCAGCGGCATCCGAGCGGGACGCGAGAACAAGCGGGGATGGAGCGGGAGGCCGGGGCGAGCTGGCGGCAGACGTTGGAGCGGGTGGGGTTGCCGGGGTTGTCGACGACCTCGGTCCGGCGGTGGGTGGCAGCTGTCATGGTGGCGCTGCCGGCGATGTTCGCGGCGGTGGTGCTGTGGCGGGCGTTGGGAGAAGGGATGGCGGGATACGGGTCGGTGCGGGCGCCGGGATCGCTGGGGGCCTTTGGTGAAGAGGTGCGAGCCTTGCTTGCGCGGGAGGTCGCCGGGTGGCCGGCGGGTGAGACGCTGGCTGGCGCCAACTGGCAGGCGAGCCGGCGAAGACGGTTTCTGGTGATCTGAGAGAGGAAAACCGCCCTGGCCGGAGCAGCCCGGCTGGTTCGTCGCGTCCCTGACCGGCCGTGGGCAATCCGTGGGACATGATTGCGGTACCCGAGCACGACGCGGAACAGCAGCGGCGGGCACGCGGGGGTCTGTGGTGAGCGTCCAGGCGCCAAAAATCCCCCTTGTTCGGCAGGGGCGGCCGCGATCCGGTCGCTGAACCCCTCCTCCCAAACCCGAAAGGGGGCGGGGGATGAGGGACGAGGAGTTGGATCCGCGCACCGAGGAAGCCCTGGCCCGGTATGTGGCGGTGGCGCCGTTTGTGCGCGGAGGGCGGCGGGAGCGTGGTCGGGGCATCCGGACACTCAGCGGCGAGCCGATTCCGTGGCGGGGCGGCACCTACCGGCGTCGATCGGTGGCCACGCTCTACCGCTATCTCAAGAAGGCACGGGAGCAGCACCTGGCCGGTCTGTACCGCCAGGAGCGGTCGGACAAGGGCCGGCGGACGGCGATCCCGCCGGAGGTGTTTCGGCTGTGCTGTGCGCTGCGCGAGAAGTTCCCACAAATGGGCAGTCAGCAGATCAAGGAGACGCTGATCGCTGAAGGGGTGGCCGGCTCGGAGTCCATCGCCCCCTCGACCCTGCGCCGCTGGCTGCGGGAGCAGCACCTGCCGCGTGGCAAGCCGAAGTCGGCGGCTGAGCCGGCTGCGTTCGTGCGTTTTGAGTGCAGCCGGCCCAACGAATTGTGGCTGGCCGATGCCACGCCCGGGGTGTTTCTGCCCAACCCCGAGCGACCCGGCAAGTTCCGCGCGACCCAACTGCTGCTGGTGGAGGACGGCTTCTCTCGGCGCCTGGTCGGTGGCGGCTTCTACTGGAACCAGCAGCTGCCGGCCCTGGACGACGCCTTCTATCGCTCCACTCTGCGTTGGGGGATCCCCGAGCAGATCCACGTCGACCGCGGCAACATCTTCGTGTCTCGCCATTTTCGCCGCGTTTGCGCCGAGCTCGGGGTCGGCCTGATCCATGCGCAAACGGCGCGTGCGAAGGGGAAGATCGAGAAAATGCTACAGAGCGTTCAGGGAGCCACCTTCGCCCAGCTCCGCGACCTGGTCGACCGAGGTGAGGTCACCGACCTGGCCGGCCTGAACGAGCACCTGTGGCTATGGATTGAAGAGGTCTATCACCACAGGCCGCACTCGGAGACCGAACAGGCCCCCGCCGAACGACTGTCCGAGCCGGTCCGCCCGGTGCGCGACGTCGTGGCCCACGAGCAGACCTTCCTCTGGCAGCTGAGCCGCACCGTCCGTCGCGCCGGTTGCACCTTCACCCTGTTCGGCAATACCTACGAAGTGGGCGACCCTTCCCTAGCCGGTCTCCGGGTGCAGGTTCACTTCAATCCCTACAACCTCAAGACGATCGCCGTCTGGGTCCAGGGCCGGTTCCGCCAGACGGTCACCGCGGGTCCCATCCAGCGCCTCCGCCATCCCCAGGTCAGCCCCCTGCCGGACCGAGGGCCGGTCTACGGTCCCACCACGCTCAATCAACTCTCCGGCTTGCGCCGCCGGGCCCAAGGCCAGACACCCCAGAGCCCGGTGGCCTTCGCCTCCGCCACCACCCCGCCGATGCGGCTCGCGGAGGTCCTGCGGGATGTCCTGGGCCGGGACCTGGAGCCCCGGGAACTGCAAGCCATCCGCCGCCACTGGCAACGCCATGGCCCCTTCGATCCTCGGGTCTACCTGCCCGTACTCGAGCGCTTCGTCGAGCACAAGGGCGCCGGCCACCACATCTCGGTTTATCTCGATCTCTGCCGTCCGGAAGGAGAATGACCATGAAGGCCTTCACCAAGGAGATCCCGGAGCTTTTGCGCACCGCCCAGTTGCCCGAACTCCATGCTCGGCTGCGCCACACCTTCGAGCACCGGGGGCTGATGCTGCTGACTGGCGAGCCGGGAGTCGGCAAGACGGCTGCCGTCCGCGCCTTCTGCCAGACGCTGGACCCCACGACCTGCACCGTCCTCTACCTGGCCGATCCCGCCCTGACCACGCGCGGCCTCTACCGCCTGTTGGGCGCATCCCTGGGGTTGGAGACCCCCTGGTCCGGCTCAGAATGTGCCCGCATCGTGCGCCAGGGCCTGCTGGCCCGCTGTGAAGCCGGCGCCGTGCCACTGCTCGTCCTGGACGAGGCCGATGAGCTGGCCACCGCGACCCTCGGCGAGCTTCGTGTCCTGCAGAACGCCGCGATGGATGCGCTCTCCCCGGCCGCCGTCGTCCTCATCGGCTCTCCCGCGCTCCGCCAGCGCCTCCGCCTGCAAACGCTGGCCCCCCTGGCCCAACGCGTCACCACCACCTACCACCTCGTGGGCCTGACCGCTGAGGAAACCGCCTCGTACCTCGATCTCCAACTCTCCCTGGACGGCACCCCCCAACTCACCTTTACCCCCGCCGCCATCGAGGACATCTTCCACCTCACCCGCGGCGTTCCCCGGCTCATCAACCGCCTCTGCCAGACCGCCATCCTCGCCGCCGCAGCCTCCGACCAGACGATCGTCGAGCCACGTTCCGTCAAGGCCGCCGCCATCGACTGCGGTCTGGCCTGAACCGCGAAAGGAGGTGAATCCCCGTGCACTTGATCACCGTTTCACCCGCCTCGCGCCTGCTCGTTTCCACGCAAATGGTCGCCACCGACGATCCCTTGGACTACCCCTGCGTGCGACTCCAACTCCGCACCGACCACGACAGTGGCGTCATCCTCGACCTGGATCCCGACGGGCTCTACCTGCTGACCAGCTCCCTGAAAACCCTGCTCGCCGCCTATCGCGCTGCCGAACGCCAGCGCTCTCGCCGCCAGCCATTCACCCGCTCGATCCCTCGCCGCCTCCCCATTTGACCACGCGTTCCATTGGGGCGGGCCCGATCCTGGGCCCGTCTTCCTCACGCCCTCGCCCCAACGTTCTCAAATTGCTTGCTCAGCCTTCTCGCGAATAGCGCGATCAGGAGCACAGTGGAACGCGGAGAAACCGCAACGGTCATGGGTCTACGGCGTCTCTAAATGCTGCGGCCAGGAGGCGTTGCGCGACCTGGACCGGGCTTTCGCCAACTTCTGGCGTGGCCGCA
>JAKABA010000055.1 GCA_021802115.1 bacterium
CTGGTCCGCCGACGAGACTCGGGCGTAGACGGCGACGCTGCCAGTGGCGGCGGCTGAGCCTGCAGCGTCCACCAGGATCAGGCCACCGACGCGGTGCGTCGGCACCGCCAGCTTGCCGTCCCGGAACCAACGGTATGCGGTCACCGGGTGAATCCACTGCCCCCTCGCCCACTCCTTCAAGTTCATCTCCGCTCACTATAGCTCAGCGTACGAGCAACTGTTCGCCCCCCTCTCGACGATGGCCACGTGCTTGACCAGCCCCAAGAGGTTGGTCGCGGTGGGAACCAGCGGCTGGCGCAGGTCGTACTCCGACAGCCCCTCAAGCTTCCAGACCAGCGCCTCTTGAGCTTGCTGGAAATCGTCGTGCAGCTCCGCCTCAAGTCCCACTCCCCGTTCCAGCGGGATGCACCGTAACACCCCGAAGCGGACGGCGGGGGACAACCGGATGCAGGCGCAGGCGCAGCGTCGCAGGCTCCTTGGCGGTGGCCACCAGCGGCCAGCTCCAGAGCAGGCTCAGTCCCTGCTGCATCCGCTCCCAACCCGAGAGGGTCGCCCCCACCGCCACGATCTCGGAAGCAGTCGGCTCACACCCAGGAGACACCTGGGTGGCGAGGCTGGCCACCGCCCCCGGCTGCCACACCGACCATCCACGCCCGGTCGGGCGCATCTGGACTTTGTCGGCGGTCCGGTTTGGCGCCGTGGGGCAGCTTCTCACCTCGACTCCGAAGGTTCCCTCCCAGCGTCCGGTGGTCGGCGTGATCCGGTAATCGGCCTGGACCCCGGTGGGCGTGACGGCGATCGTCTTTTCGACCCGCACCCCCATGCCGCTCCAACTGAGGCGCACCCCGTCCGCGGTCGGCTCCCAACCGTAGGGCTGGTCGAGGGCGGTCCCGTCGAGCCAATCCCGCAGCGCTCCCACCTCACCACCGTCGAAGGTGAGCCGTTCCACCCATGGGGCGCTCGGGGCTGAGGCCACCCCCATCTCGAGTTCGCTGTCCGCCTCTCCGGCCGAGGGGGAGCCGAGGTGATATGCCTCCTGATGGCGACCCATCACGGCCGTCAGATTCGCCGGACCGGCCCGGCTCACCAGTTCCAGCAGCTGTCCCCCCTGCCCCGGCGCAACCACGGTGTATCCCCACCTCCCCCAGAGCCGGAGCTCCTCTCCGCCCGAGGCACCCTGATCCACCACGTCGATGCCTCCCCCCGGCGCTGACCCGAGAACCAAATCTGCCGCCGCCTCCGCCAGACCCAGCTGCCGCCACAGCTCCAGGCGAAGGAACGTGAGATAGGCCCCGCCGAAGGTCCCGTGCCAGTACGCGCAGTTGCACTGCGCCTGATGCAGGTGTTCCACCGCCGCCGCGGGCGAGCCGGCCTTCTCGACCTTGGCGCTCACCCTCAGCATCGCCCGGTGCAGCCTGGCCACCTCGGGGTACTTGGCCAGGAAGCCCTGCCACGGGGCTCCGCGCACGAAGGGCAACAGCTCCTGGTCCTGATCACGGCGGAGCCTTGCCACCGCGGACTCGAGCGAATGGCGGGCCGGCGTGGGCAGGGCCCAGGTCATCATCTCGTCGTAGGAGCAAGAGGGCAGGTAGACTAGCCCGCGCGGCTGGGCGGAGGCTGCTTGGCTCAACTTCACAATCTCTATCCGGTCCTGAGCCGAGGCCCGCTCCAGAGCCACCAGGAAACGGTGCAGCCAGCGGCGGCGGAACACCTGCGCGTAGGTGTCGGGCCACTCCCCGAACTTCTCCCCGTCGTCGGCGTAGACCGACAGACCGCCAGCGGCCTCGACCTCCGCCAGCACGCTCTCAGGGCTGGCGTAGGGAATCAGGTAGCGCAGCCTCCGGCTCGCCCCCAGCAATAGCACGGACTCGCCCTCAAACTCGGTCACCCACGGCCCACTCTCCTGCCCGGCGGCGACGCCGACAGCGCGCAGGCTGGTGTCGTCAACCACCGTGTGGGTGACCCCGGAGCGGCTCAGTGTCAGGGCCAGATTGGGCTCCCACACCCGCTCGGTGAGCCAGAGTCCGGTGGGAGCGGCGCCGTAAGCGCTGCGCAGCCGTTCCGACATCCGGCCGATCTGGGTGAGCTGGTCGCGCCTCGGGATGGCGGCCAGGATCGGCTCCTCCAGGCCCCCCGTCATCAGCTCCACGACGCCCGCTTCGACCAGCCGTCTCAGCCGCTTCGTCACCTCCGGCTCATGGGCATCGAGCCAGCGCAGCAGGCAGCCCGAATAGTGGAGGGTCCACGGAACTTCGGGGTGGTCCGCCACCACCCGGAGGAAGGGGAGGTAGCAAGAGCGAGCAGCATGGCTCACGACCCGGTCGAGGTTGCCAACCGGCTGGTGGAAGTGCACCACCAGAGCCAGGCGGGGACCCTCAGTCACGCCGGATGAGGATCATCAAGGAGCGCGCCGCGACGGGAATCGTATCTCCGGACTCGAAGTGATGGCCGACCGCGATCTCGGTGGTCTCGGCGGTGTTAGCCTCCAGCTCCCAGCCGTCGCCCCACTCGATGCTGGGCAGCTTGAACTCGACCGCCTCGCTGTGGGCGTTGAAGAGCAGGCAGATGCTGGCGCTGGTCGCCGTCTCTCCCCTAAGGTCGGGCGACAGGCTGGCGCGTCCGTTCAGGAAGACCGCGATCGACTTGACGAAACCCTGGCCCCACTCCTCCTCCACCATCTCCTCCCCCTGGGGGGTGAACCAGCCGATGTCGGACACCCCCTGGCCATGGAGCGTGACACCCTCGAACCAGCGGCGCCGACGCAGGACCCGGTTCTCCCGGCGCAACCGGATCATCGCCTTGGTGAAGTTCAGCAGCCCCGAGTTGGCATCCCGCAGGGTCCAGTCGACCCAGGAGATCTCATTGTCCTGGCAGAAGGCGTTGTTGTTGCCCTGCTGGGATCTCCCCAGCTCATCGCCCGCCAGCAGCATCGGCACCCCCTGGGAGAGCATCAGGGTCGCCAGAAAGTTCCGCTGCTGCCGCGCCCTGAGCTCCAACACCGCCGGGTCATCCGTTGGCCCCTCGACCCCGCAGTTCCAGGAGCGGTTGTCGTCAGTGCCGTCGCGGTTGTCCTCGCCGTTGTCCTCGTTGTGCTTCTGGTTGTAGCTGACCAGGTCGGCCAGGGTGAACCCGTCGTGGCAGGTGACGAAGTTCACCGAGGCGAATGGCCTGCGCCCGTTGGAGGCGTAGAGATCAGAGCTCCCCGTGAGACGGTAGGCGAATTCGGCAACCCCGCTCTCGGCGCCGCGCCAGTAGTCCCGGACGGTGTCGCGGTACTTGCCGTTCCACTCCGACCACAGAGGCGGGAAGTTGCCGACCTGATATCCGCCCTCACCGACATCCCACGGTTCCGCGATCAGCTTGACCTGGTTTATGACCGGATCCTGCTGGATGATGTCGAAGAAGGCCGACAGGCGATCGACGTCGTGGAGCTCGCGCGCCAGCGCCGCCGCCAGGTCGAAACGGAAGCCGTCCACGTGCATCTCCTGGATCCAGTAGCGCAGGCTGTCCATGATCAGTTGCAGCACGTGGGGATGGCGCATGTTCAGGGTGTTGCCGGTGCCGGTGTAGTCCATGTTGTAGCGCGGGTTATCGGGTAGAAGCCGGTAGTACGCTCGGTTGTCGATCCCGCGGAAGCACAGAGTCGGTCCCAGGTTGCTGCCCTCAGCGGTGTGGTTGTAGACCACGTCGAGGATCACCTCGATCCCGCCTTTGTGGAGGGCCTTGACCATCTCCTTGAATTCCCGCACCTGCTCCCCGCGCTGGCCGGAGGCGCTGTACTGGTTATGGGGCGCGAGAAAGGCGATCGAGTTGTAGCCCCAGTAGTTGCGCAGGCCGCGCTGGACCAAAGCGTGGTCGTGGATGAACTGGTGAACCGGCAGCAGCTCCACCGCACTCACCCCCAGATCACGCAGGTAGTCGATCACCGGCTGGCTGCCCAGCCCCGCATAGGTCCCCCGCAGCTCCGGCTCCACCTCGGGGTGGAGCTTGGTCAGGCCGCGCACGTGGGCCTCGTACACCACGGTCTCGTTCCAGGGAGTGTGGAGCTGACGATCCCCGCCCCAGTCGAATGAGGGGTCGACCACGACCGAGCGCGGGACCGACTGTTTGGAGTCGATGCGGTTGGGGGTCCCGTCACCGTCGGGGCTGCCGAACTGGTAGCCGTACACCGACCGATCCCAACGCACGGTCCCCTCCACGGCCTTGGCGTATGGGTCCAGCAGGAGGTTGGCGGGGTTGCAGCGCTCTCCGCGGCTGGGGTCGTAGGTGCCGTGCACCCGATAGCCGTAGCGCTGACCCGGACCGACGCCCGGCAGGTACCCGTGCCAACAGAAACCGTCGACCTCGACCAGATCGATGCGCTGTTCGGAGCCATCCTCCCCAAAGAGACACAGCTCCACCCGCTCCGCCGCCTCGGAGAAGATCGAGAAGTTCGTCCCCGTGCCATCCCAGGTCGCCCCCAGAGGGTAGGCCTGGCCCGGCCATGGGCGGGTCACGGGCCCCGCCTCCGCCGCACCGGCCGCCTCGGCTGCACCGCCGCCACGGGCTCTGACTCGCGCCGCAGGGCGACCAGGCGGTCGCGCAGGGCGGCGGCTCTCTCGAAATCCAGGTTCGAGGCGGCCCGCTTCATCGCCTTCTCCAGCTCCAAGGTGACCCTCAGCAGTTCATCGGGAGGTAGCCCCTTGGCTTCCTGAAACTCGACCGCAGCCTCCTCGTGCGCGGCGCGGGCCATCTCCTGCTCCCTGACCGCCTTGACGATGGTGGTCGGAGTGATCCCATGCTGCTGGTTGTGCGCGGCCTGAATCGCGCGCCGCCGCTCGGTCTCCGCCAGCGTCTCCCGCATGGCTTCCGAGACGGAGTCGGCGTACATCACCACCCGGCCATCGACGTTGCGCGCCGCCCGGCCCGCGGTCTGGATCAAGGAGCGGTAGCCACGCAGGAACCCCTCCTTGTCCGCGTCCAGGATGGCGATGAAACTGACCTCGGGCAGGTCCAGCCCCTCCCGCAGCAGGTTGATCCCCACCACCACGTCATAGACCCCAAGGCGCAGGTCGCGGATGACCTCGACCCGCTCCAGGGTGTCCACGTCGGAGTGCAGATACTGCACCTTCACCCCCGCCTCCCTCAGGTAGTCGGTGAGATCCTCGGCCATCCGCTTGGTAAGCGTGGTCACCAGTGTGCGCTGGCCCCGCCCAACGGTCGCCGCGATCTCCTTCAGAAGGTCATCGATCTGGCCATGGGACGGACGGACCTCGATCGGCGGGTCCAGCAGGCCGGTCGGGCGCAACAGCTGCTCCACCACCTGCGACGCCCGCTCCATCTCGTACGGGCCAGGGGTGGCGGACACGTATATGAGCTGCCTGACCGACGCCTCCCACTCCGCGAACGTGAGCGGGCGATTGTCCAGCGCGGAGGGCAGCCGAAAGCCGTACTCCACCAGAGGCAGCTTGCGGGAGCGGTCTCCGCCATACATCCCGCCGATCTGCGGCACCGCGACGTGGGACTCGTCCACCACGACCACCGTGTCCTCGGGCAGGAAGTCCATGAGCGTGAAGGGCCGCTCGCCCTCCTTCCGCCCGGTCAGGTGCCGCGAGTAGTTCTCGATCCCGGCGCAGGTACCGGTCTCGCGCATCATCTCGAGATCGAACATGGTGCGCTGACGCAGGCGCTGGGCCTCCAGGAGCTTGCCCTGCACCTCCAGCTCCCGCAGCCGCTCCTCCAGCTCAGCCTCGATGGCAAGCAGGGCGCGATCCAGCTTTTCCTTGGGAGTCACGTAGTGCGACGCCGGGAAGATGTCGAGCTCCCCCCGATCCGCCAGGATCTCTCCGGTCAGAGGGTCGAAGTCCACTATCCGCTCGACCTCGTCTCCGAAGAAGAAGATCCGGCTCGCGACCTCTTCGTAGGCGGGCTGGATGTCCACCACGTCGCCGCGGACCCGAAATCGGCTTCGCCCGAAGTCGGTGTCGTTACGGGCATACTGCAGGTTGGCGAACTTGCGCAGGAGGATGTCGCGCCGCCAGCTGTCCCCCGGATGGAGCGTGACCGACTCGCCGAGGTAATCTTCTGGTGAGCCCACGCCATAGATGCATGAGATAGAGGCCACCACGATCACGTCCCGCCGGGTCAGGAGCGACCTGGTGGCGGCGTTGCGGAGGCGGTCGATTTCCTCGTTCCGGGAGGAGTCCTTCTCGATGTAGGTGTCGGTGCGCGGGATGTAGGCCTCGGGCTGGTAGTAGTCGTAGTAGGAGACGAAGTATTCGACGGCGTTGTCGGGGAAGAAGGCCTTGAATTCAGCCCACAGCTGGGCCGCCAGCGTCTTGTTGGGGCTGAGCACCAGCACCGGTCTGCCCACCGCCGCCACTACATTCGAGATGGTGAACGTCTTGCCGCTGCCCGTGACTCCCAACAGCACCTGGTGCCGGTCTCCCCGCTCCAGGCCGCGGCGCAACGCCTCGATCGCCTGGGGCTGGTCGCCGGTCGGCGAGAAGGGCGCGGCTAGACGCAGGCTGGGCACCCGTCGAGTATGCCAGCCGCCGCCGGCTGACCGCATCCAGGAACCGTCTTGCCAACCAGTCCGGAGGCAGGCCCCATGTCCTTGATCAACTGCAGCGGGGTGGCGGTCGAGTACGGGGACCGGCTGGTCTTCTCGGGGCTGGACCTAAGAGTCGAGCCCGGGGACCGGATCGGTGTGGTCGGTGCCAACGGCGCGGGCAAGTCCAGCTTCCTGAACCTGCTGGCCAACCTGGAGCAGCCTGCCGCGGGCTCGATCGAGCGCCAGGGACGGCTGATCGTCACCTACCTTCCGCAGGAGTCCCCCGAACCCACCGCCGAGACGGTCCTGGGCGAGGCGATGGCGAGCCGGGTGGATCTGGCACGCCTCCGCGACGAGATGATCCACCTGGAACAGCGGCTGCGCGAACCGAGCCCGGAGCTGGACGAGCAGCTGGCGCGCTACGGTGAGTGCCAGGCCGCCTACGAGGGGCTGGGGGGGTACGAGCTCGAATCGCGGGCTCGCGCCGTCCTCCACGGCCTCGGTCTGGAGGAGGCCGAACAGGCGCGCTCACCACTCGAGCTGAGCGTCGGTCAGGTGCGACGGCTGGAGCTCGCCAAGCTGCTGCTCCAGGATGCCGACCTGGTGCTGCTCGACGAGCCCACCAACCATCTGGACCTGGCCGCCATCGAATGGCTGGAGTCTCACCTCATCCAGAGCGCGCGGACCCTCTGTCTGGTGGCCCACGACCGGCGCCTCCTGGAGCGGGTCTGCACCAAGGTGGTGGAGCTGGAGGCGGGCCGGGTCGAGGTGTACGACGGCAGCTACGACAGCTACCTCCGGCAGCGCCAGGAGCGCCGGCTGCGGTGGCGCCGGGCCTGGGAGGCGCAGCAGGCCCACATCACCCACCAAGAGGAGTACATCCGGCGCTACAAGGCCGGCCAGCGGGCACGCCAGGCGCGCGGGCGGCAGACTTTGCTGGACCGCCTCGAGCGGGTGCCGGAGCCGACCGAGCTCAGGCGAATGCGGCTTGCCCTGCACGCCGCCCCCAGCGCCGCGGTGGTGCTCCGGACCGAGGGGCTGCGCTGCGGGCGCGCCGGGCAGGTCCTCTTCTCCACCCCAGACCTGGTCATCTCACGCGGCGATCGGCTGGCCATCCTGGGACCCAACGGCTCGGGCAAGACCACCTTCCTGCACACCCTGGTGGGCGATCTGGAGCCGGTCGCCGGCCGGGTGGTGAGGGGCTCCAGAGCCCACCTGCGCCTTTACCGGCAGGACTTCTCGGACCTCGACCCGCAGCGCACGGTGCTCCAGACCTTGCTCGACGACCATCCTCACGCGCTCACCGAGCGCGCCCGCTCGGTGCTGGGCGCGATGCTGTTCAGTGGCGAACGCGCCGAGGCGATCGTGGGGGACCTGTCGGGGGGCGAGAAGGCGCGGGTGGCACTGGCCCGGCTGGGTATGGATGAGGCGAACTGCCTGCTGCTGGATGAGCCCACCAACCATCTCGACATCCCCGCCCAGGAGGTGCTGGAACAGGCGCTGTCGGACTATCGCGGAGCGGTGATCATGGTGTCCCACGACCGCTACTTCGTCGACGCCGTCGCCAATCGGGTCCTGGAGGTCAGGGACGGACAGCTCGCCGAGCGCGCCCCCGCGCGCCCGGCCGCTCCCCCGCGTCCGACCAAGGCCAGGCGGTCGCAGCCGAGCGCCCCGAGGCGGGCCGCGCCGGACCGCCGGACTGGGCCCACCGGCAACGGCGTCGAGCGCCGGATCGCTGACCTGGAGGCCGAGCGGCAGGCGTTGACCGATCGCCTGGCCGACCCCGCGACCCACCGCCAGCCCACTCTGGAAGGGAGCCTGTTGGAGCGGTTGGGTGAGGTGGAACGCGAGCTCCAGGCCGGCTATGCCGCCTGGGTCGAACTCGAGGGCAGCACCGAGCGGTAGACCTCGGCTATTCGGGGGCGGATGGCATCCCACGAGTAGCTGGAGCGCACCACCTCGACCGCCTGAGCCGACAGCTCCCGCCAGCGGGCGCCATCCAGCAGCAGACGGTTGACCTCATCGTGGAGCGCCTTCTGATCGTCGGGCGGCACCAGGGTGATCCCGGTGTCGCGCATGTCTCGGAGCCCGGGCACGTCCATCCCCACAACCGGGGTCCCGCAGGCCATCGCCTCGAGCGCCACCAGTCCCAGCCCCTCGAACCGAGAGGGCATCACGAACACCCGCGCTCGGCGGTAGGCCTCCCGCAGCTCGGTGTCGTCGACTCGCCCGCGGATGTGCAGCCGGCCCTCGAACTTCTCCGCCGCCCCCATGGCGACCGGCAGGAGCACGCCATCACCGCACACCTCCGCGACCAGCCCTGGGTGCTCCTGGGCCAGCGCCCTGAACATGGCGACAAAGTACTGCACCCCCTTGGCCGGGATCAGCCGCCCCACGAACAGGATCGTGTCCCGTTCGGACTCCTCCGGCGGGGGTTGCAACCAACCGGTGTCCACGCCGGAGGGGATCACCGAGATCCGCCCCCGGGGGACGCCCGAGTCGGCCATGAGCGAGGCCGCGGTCGAGGGGCTGACCGCGATCACGTGCTCGGCCATCCGATATCCCCGCGACTCCATGTAACCCATCGGCATCGTCCCCAGATTGCGCCCGTGAGCGGTCCGATAGGTGTGGTGGGACGTGTAGATCAGGGGCGCCTCGGGTGGGTGGCGCCGGACCATGACCCCGCCCGGTCCTCCCTGGTAGTGCCAGAGCTCGGGTTTCACGTCCCGCGCCACCTGCTCGATGTGTCGGCGCAGGTACAGGGAGAAGTCCAGCGGAGGACGGCGGGTCCGGCGCGGGATCCGCGGGCACTCCCCCCACGGGCCCCGCTTGGGGCTGATCATCTCGATCTGGTAGCCCTCCATGGGCATCTGCCGCTCCAGGCCGGCCACATACCTCCCCTGGCCCCCAACCGGTGGCACGTCATCGAAGGACACCACCGCGACCCGTCTCTTCAACCCTGACACCTCGCGCAGAACACCGTGGTCCGTCCCGCCACTGTCGACTGCCGCAGGGTACTACCGCAGCGGGCGCAGGCGTCGCCACCTCTTCCGTAGACCAGCAGGGACTCGAACGCCTCGCCCTTGGCCCCGAAGCCGTCCCGATAGTCGGAGAACGAAGTCCCGCGCCGCCTGACCGCCTCCCGCATCACGACCGGCAGCGCCGCCAGCAGACGCCGGCGGTCCTGAGCGGTGAGGGTGAAGGCGCGCCGGGAGGGGCGGACCCGCGCCAGGAAACAGGCTTCGTCGGCGTAAATGTTCCCGCAGCCCGCGATCACCGCCTGGTCCAGCAGCACCGCCTTGACCGGGCGCCTCGAGGAACGCAGGGCCTGGTGCACCACCTCAGTCGGAAAGCCCCGCGCGAGCGGCTCCTCCCCCAGCACCGGGAGCGCTCCTCCACTGACCAGCTCCGGCTCACTTCCGAGGGCGACCCGCCCGAACCGGCGGGGGTCGCGATAGCGCATCTCATCCCCGCCCTCCAGCCGCAGCCGCAGATGGGTGTGGCTCAACGGCACGGTCTCCGTGGCCGCGATCGTGAGGCTGCCGCTCATGCCCAGGTGCACCACCAGCAGCTGTCCGGAGTCCAGGTGCATGCGGATGAACTTCCCCCTGCGGCTGAGCCGGAGCACGGCCCGATGCGGCAGTGCCTCCAGCGCCTCGCCGAGGCTCGGGTGGCGAAGCACCTGGGGGTTGAGGTGGACCACCTCTTCGATCCGCCGGCCCACGATCACCGGGCGCAGATCGCGCACGATGGTCTCGACCTCCGGAAGCTCCGGCACGTCCAGCCTCAGCCGAGGCCGAGCGGCGTAAGGTCCCGCCAGTTGGCGCCGGCCTTGAGGTCAACCACCAAGGGTACTTTGAGCTCGAACGCTCCACCCATCCCGTCGCGGGCGAGACGGCCCACCTCCGCCACCTCCTCTGCGGGCGCCTCGAAGACCAGCTCGTCGTGGACCTGGAGCAGCATCCTGGCGCTGAGTCCGGAGCGGCGGAGCACCTGGGCCGTGCGGACCATGCCCAACTTCATAAGGTCTGCCGCCGAGCCCTGGATGGGCATGTTGATCGCCATCCGCTCGCTCGCCTCCCGGACCTGCCGGTTGTTGGAGTGGATGTCGGTCAGGTAGCGTCGGCGACCAAGCAAGGTGCTGACGTACCCCTGGCTGCGGGCCTCCTGGCGGACCGAGTCCAGGTACCCTCGCACCCCGGAGAAGGTCTGGAAGTAGCGCTGGATGAACTCCTCAGCCACTCCGGCAGGAATCCCGAGGTCACGCGCCAAGCCGAAGCTGGAGAGCCCGTAGAGGATCCCGAAGTTGACCACCTTGGCCATCCGCCGCTGGTCGGGAGTGACCGCCGCGCGGTCCACCGAGAAGACCTGGGCCGCGGTATCCGCGTGGACGTCGTCGCCGCGCTGGAAGGCGGCCAGCAGCTGAGGATCCCCGCTGAGATGCGCCAGCACCCGGAGCTCGATCTGGGAATAGTCCGCCGAGACCAGGCGCCAGGCGGGATCGCCCGGTACGAAGGCGGCCCGGATGCGCCGCCCCAGCTCGCTGCGGATGGGGATGTTCTGCAGATTGGGATCGCTCGACGAGAGCCGCCCGGTGGCGGCCACCGCCTGATTGAAGCTGGTGTGAATGCGACCGTCGTCCGGATCCACCAGCTGCGGCAGCGCATCCACATAGGTGCTCTTCAACTTGGTCACCTGGCGCCACTCCAGGATCAGCGGCACGATCGGGTGCTGCTCCCGCAACGCCTCCAGCGCCTGGGCGTCCGTCGACCGGCCGGTCTTGGTGCGCCGCGAGCTCTGCAGCCCCAGCTCGTCGTAGAGCAGCCGCGCCAGCTGAACCGGTGAGCCCGGCAGGAACTCTCGTCCCGCCAGACGGAACATCTCCTCTTCCAGGCCCTGCACCTGGACCGAGAGCTCGGCGGCGAGTGCCTCCAACTGTCCCGCGTCCAGCCGCACCCCGATCTCCTCCATCTCCGCCAGAACGCGCGAGACCGGTATCTCCAGATCGCGGAGCAGCTCCAGCCCCTGCGCTTCCGCCAGATGCCGCTCCAGCGCAGGCCGGATCGCGGCGGTGCATGCGGCTTCGGCCGCGGCCCAGGTCACCTCGCTCCCCTCTCCGACGGATCGGTCGCTCTCCAACGGCAGCTCGCCCACCTGGGCCGCGCTGGGTGGTGGAGGGGTCGGGCCCCCAAACTCCTGGCAGAGGGCGGCCAGGGTGGGAGTTCGCCCCCGGGAGTCGGCCAGGTAGGAGGCGAGCACGCAGTCGAACTCCGCCTCGGATGCCTCCCATCCCGCGCCCATCAGTGCCAGCAGCTCGTCCTTCCACTGAAAAGCCTGCTTGGCGACCTGAGGGTCCGCCAGCAGGGCGCGCAGCGGGGCCAGCGCCTCCGGATCAAGACGCGCGCTGCCTTCGATCGGCACATACCAGCTGCGCTGCCCGTCCAGCGCCAGGGCCACCCCCAGGATCCGGCCCCGGCGCCGCGGCGCCGCCGCCACCACCCGAACCGTCACCGGGCCGCCCGCGCGGCGCACCTCGTCGACTATCCCTGCCAGGGACTCTGAGGTCGCGAGCACGCTGGGGGCAGGCCCCTCCTCGACCGCCGGCGGCCGGTCGGTCGGGGTGGGCAGCCGGCGCACCAGGCTCGGCATGCCGATCTCCTCCAGCAGTGCCCGGGCTCGCTGGTAGTCGTAGTCCTCGACCCGGCACCTGTCCAGGTCCAGCTGGACCCCGGGCACGTCACGCACGATGGTCACCATCTCGCGACCAAAGCGCGCCTCCTCGGCGTGCTCCTCCAGGGCCCGGCGGGTCCGCCCGCTGGGCATGGCCGGAACCGCCGCCAGGACCTGATCCAGGTCCCCGTATTGCTGGATCAGAGCGGTCGCCGTCTTCTCCCCGATCCCCGGAACCCCCGGGATGTTGTCGCTGGCGTCACCCCTGAGCGCCTTGTAGTCGACCATCAGGGGGGGGGCGAAGCCGAAACGCTCCCGCACCGCCCCGGGGTCGTACACCATCGGCTCCGAGCTCCCCCGACGGCTGGTCTGCACGAAGGTGGCATCGTCCACCAGTTGGATGAGGTCCATGTCACCGGTCAGGATCACGGTCCGGCACCCGAGCTCACGCGCCTGGCGGGCGAGGGTGCCCAGCACATCGTCGGCCTCGTAACCGGGCACCACCACCACCGGGATGTTGAGCGCCTCCGTCAGCCGCTGCAGCATCGGGATCTGGTCGATTAGCTCTTGCGGCGTGGGCTTGCGCTGGCCCTTGTAGGTCGCCATCTTGTGGTCGCGGAAGGTGGGGCCGGCCGGGTCGAAGGCGGCGACCGCGCAGTCGAACCCCTGGGACAAAGCCAGCAACAGCATCGAGGTGTACCCATAGGCGACCCGAATCGCCTCGCCCTTGGAGTTGATCATCTCCGGCAGCGCGTGATAGGCGCGAAAGGCCAGGCCGTGGCCATCCACCAGCAGCACCCGAGGGCCGGTCGCCTCCACCATCGCGCCCATTATCGGGGCGTGGCCGCCAGATACAGGAGGGTCAGGTATTGGACCCGGTACTGGCCCCCGGCGGCGGCAATGGTCTCAGCGATCCCCGCCATCAGCGGCTGGCGCTGCCTGTCTTCGAGCATCCGGTGGTCTGACTGGGTCAGCATCAGCTGGACGTACTCGTCACCGGAGTAATCTCGCGCCCAGGTGAACTCAAGCAGCTGGGTCGGCCCGAAGCACCCAGAGGCCGCGATCTCTACCCGGCGGTCCAGGTCGAGCTCCCCGGGAGGCCGGGCTGACAGGTGCGGGGCCCAGCGACGATACACCTCCTCCAGCCGGTCAGCCATCCCGGCGCCAGAGGCCTTGGGCCGGTTCCAGAGCAAGGCCAGCGTTCCCCCGGGGAGCAGCACGCGCGCGGCCTTGGCGTAGCGCACCTTGGGATCGACCCAGTGCCAGGCCTGCGCCGAGCAGACCAGCGCGAACCTTCGACCTCCGGGCCGCCACCGCTCGAACTCCCGCCTGACGACCTCAAGCTGACCATGGCCGGCCAGCTCCCGGGCTGCGATCTGGGCCATCTTCTGGCTGGGCTCCAGCGCCAGCACCCGCCAGCCACGCTTCAGCAGCTCCGCCGTCGCCTGCCCGGTCCCGGCGCCCACCTCCAGCACCGACGCTTCCCGCTGGATTCCGCTGAACTCCGCTATGGCGTCGAATGCGGCAGGGGGGTAGCCCGGCCGCGCGCTGTGATACAGCTCAGCCACCTCTCCGAAGACCAGGCGCTGGGTCCGGGCTGGACCGGGCATCAGCTCTCGGATCCGCGCCGGCGCCAGTTCGTGGGCGGGTGCTGGAACGCGACCTCAGCCGGCCTCCGGCAGCTCATCCGGGTGAGTTTATGATGGGCTGTGACATCGGCACGGCGCCCAGAGGCCGCCAGACGACGGCGGGCTGGGGGCTCAGAGCAATGCAACGGTGAGGAGCCATGGACCTGATCGAGATGTCGGTGGACAGCGTCCGGGTCCACATGCCCAGCGGACAGCACGTGGTGGTCCTGAAGGAGAAGGACGCCGACCGCTTCCTCCCCATCTGGGTCGGGGTGGCGGAGGCGAACTCCATCTCCCTCCAGATCGACGGGGTACACCCCGAGCGACCGATGACCCACGACCTTATCGTCAACCTCCTGCGCGAGTTCCAATTCACCGTCACCCAGATCAGGGTCTCAGAGCTCAGGGATGACACCTTCTACGCTCAGATCGCCGGGCGCGTGGCCGGGCGCGAGCTGGAGATAGACTCCCGACCCAGCGACGCCATCGCGGTCGCGATTCGCCTCGATTCCCCCATCTTCGTGGCCAAAGAGGTGCTGGACCAGGCGGGCGTCGTGCCCGAGGGGCAGACCGAGGACCCCAAGCTCAAGGTCTTCCAGGAGATCGTCAACGAGATGAACCTGCCGGACCTCGAGGACCGCGACTGAAATAGGCTAGGCGAGCCACGGCCCCAGCCAGCATGGCGGAATGGCAGACGCGGCGGTCTCAAAAACCGTTGAGCGCAAGCTCGTGTGGGTTCGACTCCCACTGCTGGCACCAGGTTGTCGAGGTGGGTCGCCGGCTCCGGGGCCAGCTCACATGGTGTTACGAACGCGGCTTGTGGAGCGGTGGGTGGGCAGCACGCTCAAGCACCGCCTCCGGCTCGAACCATTTGGCGCCGCGCGTCGGGAATACGGCAGCCGCCCGGCCCTCGGTCTGAGGCCGTGCAGGTGGGCGTCGAGGGCGACGCCCACGGTTGGTCCCGAGATCCGGGTGATGGCTCGCCACCCGCGGCAGACAGCGCCGAGCGAGCCATCTCCTCGGCGCCGGTGCCATACTCGGCGCGATGGACGGTGCGTCCCGGATGATCGGCCACCGTGTGGTGGTTGACGGAATGATGGGGGCTGGGAAGAGCACGTTCGCACGTGCGCTCGCGGCCAGGACTGGTTTGCCGTTGGTTCACCTTGATGTCCACTACTGGCAGCCGGGCTGGGTGCGACCGGGGGACGATGCGTGGAGATCCCGGCAACGCGTTCTGCTCGCTGGCGAGACCTGGATCATCGAGGGCAACTACAACGAAACTCTTGCCCTGCGCCTCGAACGCGCTGACACCGTGGTCTTTCTCGACACCCCTTGGTGGTTATGCGCGAGCCGCGCCTTTCTTCGGGGGCTTCGCAAGCCCGTTGGTGAAATGCCTGAGGGATGCGAGGCCTCGGTCACCCGACGCCTGCGCGACGAGTGGGGCGGCGTGGCGTGGATCTGCCGCCTTCACCGTTCGGAAGTTGAGGAGGCACGTTCCGAGATCTCGCACCATGCATCGCACAAGTCGGTGCACCTGCTCCGTTCGCGGCGGGAGATGAGAGCGTTTCTGGACGCCCTCTGAGGTGAGAGAACATCACCGCCACCAGGAGCCTCACGCCGATCTGCCGATCGGGACCAGGCTCGATCAGTTGCCCTTGAGCTCCGGTCTCACGTACCTCATGGTGCGCGGTGTCTGCCAGATCGTTTCTCCGCCGGACCACCAGCGGAACCTGCGATCCTCGGGTTTCAGGCCCCCCTCGAGATCCGCTCCGGGATGCGCCCCCTACGTCGTCGCTCCGGGCGGGGGCAGCAACACCACGGATGGCGGTCGGTCGAACTCGGTAGCGCGGTGCCGGCCTGGCCACGTCAGCACCACCTCGAGCCGGTCGCAGCCGGCGCCTTCCAGGTCTCCCCTGGTGCAGTTTCCCACCGCGTCGGCTACCCGCCGCCGGCGTACAATCTCACGCTGCCCAGCGATTTGAGGGCCAGCCGGAGGTTTCCATGGACGATGGGGCGCGGACCCGCCGGGGGGCTCGGGGAGTCCCGCCAGCCACCAGCACCGGCACTGGGCGGCTGTCCGGGTATCGAGTCGCCTCCCTGGACGCCAGCACCTGGCCAGCGTTCGCGCGCCTCGTGGAGAAACACAACGGAGTATGGGGTGGCTGCTGGTGCACGTGGTTTCACACCATGGCTGCGGAGAAGACCCGCACCTATGAGGGCAACCGCGACCTCAAGGAGCGGTTGGTGGCGGCGGGACAGGCTCACGCCGCCCTGGTGCTTCAGGGCACTGACGCCGTCGGATGGTGCCAGTACGGCCCTCCCCATGAACTCCCCAACATCTACCACCGCAAGGAGTACCTCCGGGGAATGGCGCACGAGCCTGACTACCGCATCACCTGCTTCTTCGTGGACCGTGACCACCGCCGCCAGGGGATTGCCGCACTGGCCCTGGCCGGGGCCCTTGACCTGATCTCCCAGACGGGTGGTGGGCTGGTCGAGGCCTACCCGCAGGAGGCTCCGGCCAACCGGACGTCCGGTTCCCTTCTCTACAGCTGCACCCGGGCCATGTTCGAGCGCGCGGGCTTCACGTATGACCGACCCAAGGGCCTGAAGCACTGCGTGATGCACAAGCTCGTGAGCGCGGAGACCTGAGCGGTACCGTCTTCGTGCCGCGCGCTCCGGCCCCGAGCACGACACCGAGCTGAGACGGCGACTCCAGGTATCGCGCGCTGGACGGACGATCTTGTGGTCTGTTCCCGGTCGGTCAACGGGGCCAAGAGCGCGCGGGGTGGCCCCGCGACGTGGGAGTCCGGGAGAATCTCAGGGTACCCGCGGACCCCGAGACTCCCCGGGCGCCCGGCGAGGACGACGTCCGAGGCGCTGGCCCGCCATAGGGACATCCAATCGGGCGAACCGAGTTCGGGCGGCCCGGTCGCTTGGTCACCACGCCTTCGAGAAGCATTCGCTCCTTACCCGGCCGCGAGACTCAGTCCCCGTTGGCCGTCGCCCCCTGCCGGCCCCTTCGACAGGACGGGGCACGGTCGGCGTTCCTGGTCGCGGGGAGCCGTGCTGGCAACCGTTCCAAACCGCTGGCCCCGATCCGAGGACCCACCGGTGCCCACGCGGCCCACTCGTTCTGCCGCCCTGCGGCCTCGGGTTGACCGCGGCGAATGGGTGTGGCGCAACCTCGAGCGCCACCCGCCCATCCGCCGCCGGTTCCCCAGTCCCTACGATCTGAGGAAGCGCGGCCTTGGCTGCCCGGCCACCCCCGAATCGCCTACCGCGGGTAGTTCAGGGCCCCCTGGAGGGTCCCGAGCTGGCCCGCCTCCTTGAGCAACGTTGCTCTAGGCGCGCACGAATTGGCTCCTGGCCGACGACGAAGCCTCAAGATCGTACCGATCCAGGGTCATGACCTTGTCCCAGGCGGCCAGGAAGTCGGTGACGAACCGTTCCTCCGAGTCGTCACAGGCGTAGTACTCGGCAAGCGCGCGGAGCTCGGAGTTCGAGCCGAACACGAGGTCCACCGCGGTTGCGGTCCACTTCACTTGTCCCGTGTCCCGGCTCCGGCCCTCGTAGAGCTGCGATGTTGACTCGGACGGCTCCCATGCCACGCCCATGTCGAGCAGGTGCACGAAGAAGTCGTTGGTCAGAATCCCCGCCCGATTGGTGAGAACCCCATGCTGGGAATGGCCATGGTTGGCATCCAGAACGCGCAGTCCGCCCACCAGCACCGTCATCTCGGGAGCGGTCAAGCCAAGCAGGTCGGCTCGCTCCACCAGCAGATGTTCCGCGGGAAGGTTCTGGCCGGGCTTCAGGTAGTTTCGAAACCCGTCGAAGACGGGTTCGAGCACCGCAAAGGACTGGACATCGGTCTGCTCCTGCAGGGCATCGACTCGCCCGGGGGTAAAGGGCACGGTGACCTGATGGCCGGCGCTCCGAGCCGCCTCCTCGATGGCCGCGCACCCGCCGAGGACGATGAGGTCAGCCAGGGAGACGCGTCTGCCTCCGGACTGGGCGGCGTTGAAGTCGCGCTGAATGCCTTCGAGCGCTCTGAGCACCTCCGTCAGCTGCGAAGGTTCGTTGACCTCCCACTCCCTCTGGGGCGCAAGCCGGATCCGCGCCCCGTTGGCCCCGCCCCGCATGTCGGTGCGCCGGAAGGTTGCCGCAGACGCCCACGCCGTGTGGATCAGCCGGCGCTCCGGCAGCCCGGACGCCAGAACTGCGCGCTTGAGCGCCGCCACGTCCGCGTCACCCACCAGTTCGTGATCGACGGCGGGAAGTGGATCCTGCCAGATCTGCGGCTCGTGGGGCACCAACGGGCCCAAATATCGGGAGATCGGGCCCATGTCCCTGTGGGTGAGCTTGAACCACGCCTTGGCGAAGGCATCGGCGAACTCCTCCGGATGCTCATGGAAGCGTCTCGCGATCGGCTCGTACACCGGGTCAACCTTGAGGGCCAGGTCCGTCGTCAGCATCACCGGAGGATGCCTCCGCGACGGGTCATGCGCATCCCGCACCATCCCATCGGCCGCCGGGTCGGTCGGAACCCACTGCCGGGCGCCAGAGGGGCTGGTCGTGAGCTTCCAGTCGTACTTGAAGAGGTTGTCGAGGAACCCCTGGTCCCAAGCGACCGGATCGCCGGTCCACGCCCCCTCCAGGCCGCTGGTCCAGGTGTCCGCACCCTTGCCGGCACCGTAGCTGTTCTTCCAGCCCAGTCCCTGCTGCTCCAGTGGCGCCGCCTCGGGTTCGGGCCCGATGTGGCGCTCTGGGTTCGGCACCGCACCGTGAGTCTTCCCGAATGTGTGCCCGCCGGCGATCAGGGCCACCGTTTCCTCGTCGCTCATGGCCATCCTGGAGAAGGTCTCGCGCACATCGCGAGCGGCCGCCAGGGGGTCAGGGTTGCCGTTCGGGCCCTCAGGGTTGACGTAGATCAGCCCCATCTGGACCGCGGCGAAGGGGTTCGCCAGCTCGCGGTCGCCGCTGTATCTTTGGTCGCCCAGCCACGTGTCCTCTGGACCCCAGTAGGCGTCCTCCTCCGGTCCCCAGATGTCCTCACGACCGAATCCAAAGCCGAAGGTCTTGAACCCCATGGACTCCAGAGCGCAGTTGCCGGCGAAGACGATGAGATCCGCCCAGGAGAGGCTGCGGCCATAGCGTCGCTTCACCGGCCAGAGAAGGCGGCGCGCCTTGTCCAAGCTGACATTGTCCGGCCAGCTGTTTACCGGCGCGAAGCGCTGGTTGCCCGTCCCTCCCCCACCCCGGCCATCGGCGATCCGATAGGTGCCGGTGTCATGCCAGGCCATCCTGACGAACAGGGGCCCGTAGTGGCCGTAGTCGGCCGGCCACCAATCCTCGGAGGAGTTCATCACGGCGAAGATGTCGCGCCGGAGTGCCTCGATATCGACCTGGGCAAACGCCTCCCGGTACCGGAAGGCTGACTCCAGAGGCCCCCGACCGGCCGCGTGCTGGTGCAACACCCGGAGGTTCAACTGGTTGGGCCACCAGTCCTGGTTTGAGCGCCTGCCCATCAGGTTGGTGGGGGGCAACACGGGGCACCGACCTTCGGTCCGGTCATCGTTCTCGGACATCTCGATCCTCCTATTCATCCACCGCAGTGCTCGTCATGCGATCACGCGACTTCGCGGGTGAAGTGCGCCTCTGGAACGGCGGGGCCCCGACGGCCAGGCGGCCCTCCTCCAATTGGCAGGTGGGGCAAATCCCCCAGTAAGTGACCTCGGCCTCGTCAAGCAGGTAGCCCTGGCTTTGGGAGGGGTTGAGGCACGGAGCCTCCCCGACCGCGCAATCCACGTCGTCCACAGCGCCGCATCGGCGGCACACCACGTGGTGGTGGTTGTCGGCCACCCGCAGCTCGTACAGGGGTACGCTGCCAGCCGGCTCGATGCGGCGGACCAGTCCCGCCCTGAGCAGGTCCGCGAGCACGTTGTACACCGCTTGGGGAGAGACAGCGCCGACCGCCGCGTGGACCCTGCGGATCACGGTGTCGGTGTCCGCGTGGGACACCTCACCCAGCACCCGGAGCACCGCCACCCGCGCCACGGTGACACGGAGTCCGACCGCACGTAAGGCAAGGGACTGCTCAGCACCTGACCCAGCCACGGCTCTGTCCGTCATGCAGGGCAATCCTAGATGGACACATGCCTTGGAGTCAATCGAGTTTTGGTGCGGCCCCAAAAATGGGCCGCTCGGAGCGGGCCGGGCGCTCAGCCGCCGTCGGGGAGAGCGTGCGCGAACCGGCCGAGGTGGGCCAAGGGTCCTGGGGCACCTTCGGAGCGATCCGGAACGTGGCTTGGATTCCCCGGCAGGAGCGGTAGCGGTCTGCTCTCCGCCAGCTCCACACGGCCTGGGCGAGGCACGGCGGATGCCGCTGCCCTTCCCCCACCGACGAGGTCGCCAACCCCGGGGCAGCAACACGTGGAAGGACGCATTGCCCCGCCTGCCGCAGGGGACGATTCTGCGTCACCATGGGCGGCAAGCGACGCTGAGACCGGGCTCGCCCAGAGGCGAGCCTGCCGGAGGGAAACGGCGGAGCTTGAGGGAGAACAGGAGAAGGTGGAGCGACAGGATCCAGATCCAGGTAGGTCTGAAGTGGGCATCACCCTGCTCGCCTGCCAGTTCACCATTGAGCGGATCACGGTGGGCTACTTCGGCCCCGGCCCTGCCTCCCCCGCCTTGAGAAGTCCAGCCACGGCCGGGTGGTCGATTCCCTGGTCATAGATCCGATCACCCTCAGCGGCGGTGTTGTCCGCCGCCGCACCACGTCCGAAACCACAAGCGCTTCCGTAGGGCATGGTGCCGGAGCGTGGCGACGACAGCCCTACAAGCCGCGACTAGTCAGCAGCAGGGAATCGACGAGGCGCCGACGGTTCGCGCCAGTGCGCC
>JAKABA010000324.1 GCA_021802115.1 bacterium
GAGGGCGGCCTGGAACCAGGCGGTGTCGGCCGTGGTCGACCAGCTGGGGATCGACCAGTTCGACCTCGTGGGGCACTCCCTGGGCGGCCTGGCCGCCGGTGGCTACGCCATCGACAATCCCGACCGCGTCGGGCGGCTGGTGCTGCTGAGCCCGGTTGGGATCTCCTCGCGACTTCCCCTGATCTGGGGCATGTCGATGTTCCCCGGGATGACCGACGTCCTGGGGGCGGCGGCGAGGCTCCAACTGGCCCGGCAGGTCAGGGACCCTGAGGCAGAGTCCGTGGAGGCGGGCTCGGCGCCGCTGCGGGTGGCGCCGGACCTGGCCCGCTACCGCTACCTGGTGGGGCGGCGGTTCACCCAAGGAGCGGACCTGCAAGCCGTGCCAAGGCTGATGCGGCCATTCGGGTTCCGGCCCGAGACACGCCTGCTGCCCGGCCTGGACGCCTTGGCCGAACGCACCCTCGTGCTCTGGGGCGACCGTGATAGCCAGGTCGCCCTTGCGCCCGCTCGAGCCGAGCTGCGGGACCATCCCGACATCACCCTCAAGGTGCTGGAGGGTGCCGGACACCTCTTCCCATTCGAGGATCCCGATTCGACCGCGGCTGAGATCGCGCGCTGGTGCCAACCCGATGCGGATGGGCGCTGAACCAGGCCCGGTGGGACCGTGTCGGCGCCTCATCCCGCGGGCACTGGTACGATGCGCATCCGGCTGGGGTCGAGGCGGACAAGACCAGCTCCGGCCGTCGCTGGCGGGCACGATGGATCCGGTCCGGGATGGTCCGCAGCAGGCGATCCAGCGGTCCTTCCAGCCAGTAGTGGAGGGCGGCCGCAGTCGCCAGCGCCAGGGCGATGAACAGGATCAGGCGGCCGGTCGCCGCCAGGTTTCCGGAGTTTTGCCACCATCCGAACCTGCTGGTGAACAGGTACAGGGGCTTGTGGACCAGGTAGAGGGCGAACGAGGACTCGCCCAGCCCCACCAGGAGGGCGGAGCGAAGCCAGGACGAGGTCTGGCGGAGGTCCTGGGTGGCGGCCGCCAGCAGCAGCACCGCGAGCCAAGGGATGACGGCCAGGGCGACGAACGGACGGTCGAGGTACTGGCCGGTGGAGACCGTGTACTCGGTGCAGGCGAAGGCCACCGCCGCGAGCGCGGCCAGCGCCACCAGCGAGGCGGACCTGGGCCAGCGCACCTTGAGACCCAGCACGACAGCCTGCGCCAGCAACATCCCCAGGATGAATTCCAGCAGGCGATACGGCGGGAAGATGAAGAACAGCCAGAAGTAGACCCTGCTGGGCAGGCCCAGCAGCGCTGCGATCACCGGGGCCCCCACCTGGAGGGTGAGCACGGCGGCTGCCAGCATCCCCAAGCCGCGCCAGCGCAGCCGCCGGATCGGAATGACGAGCACCGGGAACAGGAGGTAGAAGAACATCTCGCAGGACAGCGACCAGCTGACCCCGTTGCCACCGAAGTACCAGCTGCCCTTCGGCCACCAGGCCTGGAGCAGGAGGACGTTGGCCACATGGCCCACCGGGCCAGGAATGCGCTCCTGGGCGGCGATGACGGTGAACGCGAACACCGTCAGCAGGACCGTCAGCGGCCAGATCCTGGAGAAGCGGCTCCACCAAAAGCGCCCGGGCCTGGGCCCTGGCTTTGACCAGGTGAGGACGAAGCCCGAGAGCAGGTAGAAGAAGGTGACGCCGGTGTAGCCATACGCCTCGGCAACGTCGACGGTGTTCGAGCTGGTGAAGTGATAGCCGACGTGGACCAGGACCACCGCCAGGGCGGCGAAAACTCGCAGTCCGGTGAGCCGGTCGAGTCGGGTCCGGCTGGTCGGTGCCGAGGCGACCGTGAGCGGGCCGGCCACGAACTCCGAGTCGCAGCCGGGATCGCTTCGCGTGGGGTGGCGGAGGCGGCTCGCACTTGGCAAGGTCGGTGGGGTCGAGGTGCGGTCGGTCCGCCACATGGCAGCCTCCTTCAACGTGCAGCCCGGGGTCTCAAGGTTTCCCCAGCGAATCCTCCAAATGCCTCGGACTGGTGGCCGGGGCTCGCAGACAACGTCTCACCATCGGCTCCAGGTCGGCTTGGCGCCCTCTGGGAGTTGCCTGAAAGGCCCGGCTGGGAGCCGGCGGTCTGGAGAGGGGCAGGTCCGGTCCCCGGTGCCCATCCGCGGGCCCAGGGCGAGAGTCGCGAGCGGCGCCCCAAGGGACGGTTCGCGCACTTCCCGGCGGGGTATATCCCCCATGAGCGACACCTTCGCTCTGGAGGTTCACATGCAACTCGACAAGTTCACGCAGCGCAGCCGGGAGGCCCTGGAAGAGGCGGCCCAGCTCGCGACCCGTTACCAGCACCCTGAGATCGACCCCGAGCACCTGCTCGCGGCACTGCTCGACCAGTCCGATGGCACGGTGGTGCCCCTGCTTCAGCAGATGGAGGTGGAGCCGGAGCCGGTGAGGCGGAGGGTGGCCGCCGATCTGGAGGGACGCCCCCGGCAGCAGGGAGCGGCGCCGCTGCCGTCCCGTGACCTGGAGCAGGTGCTCCGCCAGGCCTGGGAAGAGATGGAGCAGTTGCAGGACGAGTACTGCAGCACCGAGCACCTGCTGCTGGCGCTGGCATCCCGGTCGGGAGGACCCGCGGCGGGAGTTCTGAGGTCGGCCGGTGTGACCAGGGAGCGAGTTCTGGCGGCGCTGGGCACCCTGCGCCAGGGCCAGCGCGTGACCGATCCCAACCCTGAGAGCAAGCTGCAGGTTCTCGATCGCTACGCGATCGACCTCACCCAGCGTGCGCGCGAGGGCAAGCTGGACCCGGTGATCGGGCGTGACGAGGAGATTCGCCGCACGATGCAGGTTCTCGCCCGGCGCACCAAGAACAACCCCGTCCTGATCGGCGACCCCGGGGTGGGCAAGACCGCCATCGCCGAGGGCCTGGCCCAACGGATCGCCAGCGGGGACGTGCCTGAGACGCTGCGCAACCGGCGCCTGGTGGCGCTGGATCTCGGCACCCTGGTGGCCGGGACCAAGTTCCGGGGCGAGTTCGAGGATCGCCTGAAGGCGCTGCTCAAGGAGGTCACCAGCTCCGACGGCAGGATCATCCTGTTCATCGACGAGCTGCACACCCTGATCGGAGCCGGTGCCGCGGAGGGGTCCATGGACGCCAGCAACATGCTCAAGCCGGCACTGGCAAGGGGGGAGTTGCGGGCCATCGGGGCCACCACCTTCGACGAGTACCGCAAGCACATCGAGAAGGACCCGGCTCTGGAGCGCCGCTTCCAACCCGTCTACGTGGACGAGCCCTCGGTCGAGGACACGATCAGCATCCTGCGCGGTCTGCGTGAACGCTATGAGGTCCACCACGGGGTCCGGATCAAGGACGCGGCACTGGTGTCGGCCGCGGTGCTCTCATCGCGCTACATCTCGGGCCGCTTCCTGCCCGACAAGGCGATCGACCTGGTCGATGAGGCGGCGGCACGCCTGCGCATGGAGATCGACTCCATGCCGGTGGAGCTGGACACGGTGGAGCGCGAGGTGCGCCAGCTGGAGATCGAGCGCGAGGCGTTGCGCAAGGAGACTGACCCCGCCTCCCGGCAGAGGCTGGACGCGCTGGAGAGGGAGCTGGCGGACCTCCAGGAGCAGGCGGTGGGGCTGCGCCAGCGCTGGGAGCGCGAGAAGGCCCAGATCTCGGAGCTGCGCGAGATCAAGGAGGAGATCGAACGGACCACCTTTGAGGCCGAGCGCGCCGAGCGCATGGCCGACTTCGGCAAGGCGGCGGAGCTGCGCTACGGGCGGCTCACTGAACTTCGCCGCCGGCTGGAGGACCAGCAGGCACGCCTGAGCGAGGCCGATGGGGGCGAGCCGCTGCTGAAGGAGGAGGTGGGGGAGGAGGACATCGCGGAGGTGGTGTCGCGGTGGACCGGCATCCCCGTCCAGCGCATGCTGGAGGGAGAGGTGCACAAGCTCGTCCAGATGGAGGAGCGG
>JAKABA010000056.1 GCA_021802115.1 bacterium
ACCATGGAGCTGAAGACGGTCTGGCACCCGACGGGTCTCTGACCGCAGGGAGCCTTCCTAGGTCGCCCGGGCCGCCAGTTGGCGCAGACGGCCGGGCAGGGCGGGGTCGCCGTCGATGGAGAGGTTCTCGGGCCCCCGCCTGCCCCACCCGAACAGGTACAGGTCGGCGGCGGGCCCGGTGATCCTGCCCGCGGGATCGTCTGAGCTCCCCTCGCGTACCAGGATGTCATCACCTCCGAGGGTGACCACCCAGTCGCAGGGCTGGTCGGTGCCGTGCAGCTGGATCTCGGCCCTGGCCCCTTGGTCGCTCAGCGGCCGCCCGGGCCTGGCCAGGAACACCTCAAGCAGCTCACCCACGCCGTCAGCTCCCACCTCAGGGCTGCAACTGGGCCGCGCGCCCGCTGCCAGCTCCGCATCCATCCGATGGATGACCGCCTCATGGGCCAGCCGGCGCGCCCAGAAGCCCGAGCTCTGATCGCGCTCATACCAGGACCAGAGTGGCGCCGTTGGTCCCATCGCGGCCAGCTGCTCGACCACCTCGCCGGCGAGCGCGACAACCCGCGGGCCCAACCCCTGGTCGGTGGGGGCGCTGCGCTCCCAGCTGGAGCGCTCCGGCGGGCTGGTCAGGCGCTGCCGGAACACCGGCAGCTTCTGGGCCAACACGTTGGCGAGGTGGGCCAGCAGGTCGTTCCCGTTCCAGCCCGGGCAGGAGGGGATCTCCGCCTGGGGGCGATTCTCCAGAGTGGCGACCATGGCGGCCGCGTTGGCCTCGATCAGGGAGAGGTAATCCGTGTGCTCCATGGCTGGATGCCATGGTAGTTGGGCTGGTGTGACCGGGTAGACCCGGGCCGCAGTGTGGCCCCTGGGGAGGAGAGCCCACCGTCCAGGACGGCGCGGCGCCGACCCGGGACAGCCGCGCCCGGTCCGCTGCTTCATATGATGGAGGGCACTCCGGACAGGAGAAGGCCCGCGGGTTGAAGCGGGTGGCTTCCGGTGGAGCAAGGAGGTAACACGTCATGACCCCCAAGCGGGTAAAGCGGCTCTTCACCTCGGAGTCGGTCACCGAGGGACATCCCGACAAGATGGCCGACCAGATCTCGGACGCGATCCTGGACGCGATCCTGGCCAAGGACCCCCTGGCGCGGGTCGCGTGCGAGACCGCCCTCACCACCGGCGCGGCGATCCTTCTGGGGGAGATCTCGACCGACTGCTACGTGGACATGGCCAGGGTGGTCCGCGACACGGTTCGCGAGATCGGCTATGTCCGCGCCAAGTACGGCTTCGACTGGGAGACGTGCGGGGTCATGGTCTGCGTCGACGAGCAGTCTCCCGACATCGCCCGGGGGGTCGACCTCGGGGGGGCTGGGGACCAGGGGATGATGTTCGGGTACGCCTGCGACGAGACCCCCGAGCTGATGCCGGCGCCGATCCAGTACGCGCACCAGCTGGCGCGCCAGCTGGCCCTGGCGCGCAAGAGCGGACTGCTGCGGTGGGCCCGCCCGGACGGCAAGTCCCAGGTGACCGTGGAGTACGACCAGGACGGCCGTCCTCGTCGCATCGACACCGTCCTGATCAGCGCCCAGCACTCTGAGGACGCCGGACCCGAAGAGGTCGAGCGGGGCATCCGCGAGCATGTCCTCAGGCAGGCGCTGCCGGACGGGATGGTCGACGACCAGACCCAGGTCCTGGTCAACCCCACCGGCCGGTTCGTCATCGGCGGGCCCCAGGGGGATGCCGGCCTCACGGGCCGGAAGATCATCGTGGACACCTATGGTGGGGCTGGGCGCCACGGGGGCGGAGCCTTCTCGGGGAAGGACCCCACCAAGGTGGACCGGTCGGCCGCCTATGGGGCTCGCTACGTGGCCAAGAACCTGGTGGCGGCCGGGCTCGCGCGCCGCTGCGAGGTCCAGCTCGCCTACGCGATCGGGGTGAGCCGTCCGGTGTGGGTGGGGGTGGAGACGTTCGGCACCGAGGCCGCGCCGCAGGATCAGATCGCCGCCCTGGTCGACGAGTACTTCGACCTCTCGCCGTCCGGCATCATCAAGGAGCTCCAGCTGCGCCGCCCCATCTACCGCCAGGTGGCGAGTTACGGCCACTTCGGCCGCAGCGACCTCGACCTCCCCTGGGAACGCACCCCCTATGCCGAAGAGCTGGGCCGCGAGGCCGGGGTCGAGCCCCCGGCAGAGGCTCGCGCCAGGGCCGCGACTTGACGGTCCGCCCCGCCCCGACCTTGGAACCTCCCCCGAAGCTGGTCTCCGTGGTGCTGGCCGGGGGGGCCGGCACCAGGCTCTGGCCGAGGTCTAGGCGCTCGCGCCCCAAGCACCTCTTGCCGCTTGCCCCCGACGGCCGCTCATTGCTTCAGCATGCCTTCGAACGCGCTCGCGAGCTGGGGGGTGAGGTGCTGGTGGTGTCCTCCCGTGATCAGGCGGGCGAGGTGGCGCGCCAGCTTCCCGAGCTGGGAGCAGATCACCTGCTCCTCGAGCCCTCGGCTCGGGGGACCGGCCCCGCGCTGGCCTGGGCGGCACTGGTGGCAGAGCGGATGGTGCCCGGTGCGGTCATGGTCTCGCTGCACGCCGACCACCACATCCCGGACGCACAGGCGACCTCGGTTCTGCTCTCCGCCGCATGGTGGGCGAAGCAGGCGCAGCTGCTGGTGGCGGTCGGGTTGCGGCCGAGCTGGCCCTCCTCCGGCTTCGGCTACATCGAGATGGCCGGGGAGCTCACCCGTCCTCCCGGGCTACCTGAGGAGGCCCTGCCGCTGCGGGGCGCCATCGGCTTCACCGAAAAGCCGGACTCGGCCCGGGCCCGGGAGATGGTGGACTCTGGCGCGTTTCTTTGGAACACCGGCCTCTTCGCCTGGCCGGCAGAGCTCCTCCTGGAGGAGCTCTCCACGTTCGCCCCCCAACTCGCGGCCGGGGTACGCTCGGCGGTGGCGGCACAGGGCAGTTTTGAGCCTGCGTGGGCAGAGTTGCCGGCCGGGGTCATCGAGCGGCTGGTGCTGGAACGCAGCCAGCGGCTCGGGGTCCTGCCCAGCGACCTGCACTGGTCGGACCTCGGGTCCTACCGGGATCTGCAGCAGGTGGCGGTGGAGGCCGGCAGGTCGGATGACGCCGGCAACGTGGCGAGTGGCGATGTCCTGTTGGAGGACAGCCAGGACTGTTACGTCGACTCCGAGTCCGGACGCCTGGTGGTGGTGCTGGGCGGCGAGGACCTGGCGGTGGTGGACACCCCGGACGCGCTGCTGGTCTGCCCCTTGAACCGAGTCCAGGAAGTGACCAAAGTGGTGGCGCGGCTGCGCCAGGAGGGACGCCGGGACCTCGTCTGACCACCTCCGGTCCACGCGCCGACCGCGTGTTCAGGGTCCGGCGGTCCCTACAATTGGGGCGGCCGGTAGAGGTCAAGGAGGTGGGCTTTTGGCAACGCCAGAGATAAGTTTCGGCACCGACGGCTGGCGGGGTGTGGTGGCTGACGACTTCACCTACGCCAACGTCAGGGTGGTCAGTCAGGCGGTTGCCCAATACCTGGAGTCCATGACCGGCCAGGTGGTGGTGGGGCATGACACCCGCTTCTGCGGGGAGCTGTTCGCCGAAGAGGTCGCCCGGGTGCTGGCCGCCAACCACCGTCCCGTGCTGCTCCTGGATCGACCCGCACCGACCCAGGCCGCCGCCTGGATGGTTGTCCACTCCAAGGCCCTGGGCGGGGTCGTGGTCACCGCCAGCCACAATCCCCCGGAGTTCAACGGGCTCAAGTACAAGCCCGACTACGGGGGCTCGGCCTCCCCGGATATCGTCGCCCGGCTGGAGGAGGAGGTGCGCCGGATCCTGGCGGAGGACAGCGTCCGGGCCATGCCGATCGAGGAAGCCATGAGCCTCGGGCTGGTGGAGAAGGTGGACCCCCGTCCCGCCTACTTCGAACAGATCGGCAGGCTCATCGAGCTGGACCCGCTGCGCCAGGCGGGCTTGCACATCCTCCACGATGCGATGTACGGTGCCGGCGCCGGCTACATCAAGGAGATCCTCCAGGGCGGCACCACCCGGGTGGACCAGCTCCACTGCGAACGCAACCCCGGCTTCGGGGGGATGCATCCCGAGCCGATCCCAGGCAACCTGGCTCAGGCCCAGAGCCTGCTGGATCAGGGTGGCTTCGACCTCGGCATCGCCAATGACGGCGACGCCGACCGGGTCGGGGTCTTCGACAACGAGGGCCGCTTCATCGACCAGCTCGAAGTCGCCACGCTCTTGCTCTGGCACCTATGCGAGAACCGGGGCTGGCGGGGACCGGTGGTGCGCTCGATCACCATGACCAAGCGCCTCGACATCCTGGGCAAGCGCTACTCCTGTCCCGTGGAGGAGCTCCCGGTGGGCTTCAAGTATCTGGGGCCGCGGATGCAGGAGCTGGACGCCATCTTCGGCGGGGAGGAGTCCGGCGGATTCGGCTTTCGCGGCCACATCCCCGAGCGCGACGGCATCCTGAGCGGCCTCATGTTCGTGCAGATGGTGGTCATGACCGGTAAGCCGCTGGCCGAGATCCGCCGCCACGTCGCCGACCTGGTCGGCCCCCACGCCTATGCCCGGCGCGACCATCGGTTCCAGCGGGATGCCTACAAAGCCGCGCGCGAGCGTCTGCTTCATCGCATGGAGACCCAGCCGCTGGAGCGCGTGGGGCAGGAGAGGATAACCTCGGTCCGTTCCGACGATGGCTACAAGTACTGGTTGGGGGAGGACTCCTGGGTGCTGGTGCGGATGTCGGGGACCGAGCCGCTGATGCGGGTGTACTGCGAGTCCACGGACCCGGCTCGGGTCCAGCGTTTGCTGGACGACTTCGAGGCCGAGCTGGGGGTGATCGGAGACGCCGCCGGCCATGGCTGAGGAGGCCTGCAAGCACCAGCCGGTGCGGCGGGTGGAGAAGCCCTGGGGGTACGAGATCTGGTTCGCGGTCACCTCCGAGTACGCGGGCAAGATCCTCCACATCAACACCGGCGAGGAGCTGAGCCTGCAGTACCACGAGCGCAAGGACGAGACGATCTTCGTTCTGTCCGGCGAGCTCGAGCTGGAGCTCGGCGAGAGCGCGGACCAGCTGCACTCCCATCGGCTCAAGCCGGGGGACTGCCAGCAGATCGTCCCGCCCACCATTCATCGCATGCGCGCCATAACTCCGGTCGAGCTCTGCGAGGTCTCGACCCCGGAGCTGGAGGACGTGGTCCGGATCGCCGACCGCTACGGGCGGGCGGTGAGTCCCGCCCCAGGCCAGCCGACACCCGCTTGACCCGGGCCGTGCTCTTCGGGCGGATCGCTTTGCAAAAGGGCTGACCGTGGCGCGGCCACCCGCGGGTGCGGCCGCCCAGCGGCTCGAGGTGGCGGCGGGCTTGCGCGAGCTTCCCACGGAGGCTAGCCCCCCGGTTGCCCGATTGGCCGCGGCGGCGGTAGGGGTCGCCGTCGCGGTCGGGCTCACTGGATCCGGCGCGGTGCGGCCCGAGGTCGGGGGCCCGCTGTGGCTCCTGGGCACAGCTCTCTATCTGGCCCTCTGGCGGCTGCTCCCAGGCGCCTACCGAGGTGCCCGGTCTCGGGGAGCGCCGGGGAGCTGGGGCCCAATGCTGATTCCGGCCGTCTGCGTGGTGGGAGCCGCTCTGGTGGCGCAGGAGCCCCTGGCACCGCCGTGGTCCCTGGCTTTGGCGGCCTGGGTCGCTGTGACCCTTTCCGCCGGGCCATGGCTGGACCGTGCGGCCTCCCGACAGCGGCGGCCCGGGACGGAGTCGACGCTGCTCACGGCGCTGCTCGTCAGCCTTCCCATCCCCTACCTCGCCGTGGCACTCACCCCCGGGCTGCCCGCGGTGCTGGCGGGGCTGGCCGTCGCCACCGGCTGTCTGCTGCCGTCGTGGCGGATGGTGCGACTCGCCGGACCGGCCGGCGGCACCGCCGTGGAGCGGGCCCTGATCGTCGCGCTCCTGACCGGGGCCGCCCTCACCGCCGCCGCCAGCTCAGAGGTGGCGGGCCCGCTGATGGTGTTGGCCATCCTGGTCGGCTGGTACGGGCTGACGGGGATCGTCAGCCTGCGGGATCGCTCAGAGCTTCCCAGCTTCGCCGCGTTCGTGGTGGTGGCGGCGGCCGTGTTGGCGATCTCGGCTCCGGCCTGACCGTCTGGAGGCGCCGGTGCCGGCGCGGGCTGCTTCGGTGCGCCGCCGTGGGCTCCACCAGGACCGCAAAAGCTGTACCGTCTTGAGGATGGAGACAGCGACTCTGGGCGGCTGGTGGGACGCCAACGGGCTGCCACCGCCTGTGACTGACGCCTCCCACTAGCGGATTCCATCTCGGGTGAGGTGACATTTCACCCCCACTGCGTCAGCGACTTTCGGCATCGGCCGAGGAGGTAAATCATGGCTAACACCGCGTCCAGCGCGCCTGCGCAGGGAGCTGCCAGCACCAGCCAATCGGAGCAGTGGCGCGCGCGCGACCGCCGCCACGTCTCCGGTGCCTACTCCCGCTACACGGATCTGGTCATCCAGGACGGTGAGGGGTCATTCCTGATTGATGTGGACGGCCGCCGCTACCTCGACTTCGGCTGCGGCATCGCCGTGACCGCCCTCGGGTACCGCCATCCCGACGTGACCAGGGCGATCCACCAGCAGGTCGACAGCTACTGGCACACCTCGGTGGTGACCCAGCACGTGCGGCTCACCGAGGCGGCCGAGAAGGTGGCCTCGATCTGTCCCGACCCACTCGACACTGTCTTCTTCGCCAACTCCGGAGCGGAGGTGGTGGAGGGGGCGCTCAAGCTGGCCCGCCAGGCGACCCACCGGCAGGGGATCATCGCGTTCACCGGGGGGTTCCACGGCCGCACCTTCGGCGCCCTCAGCGTGACCACCAGCAAGGTCCACTACCGGGAGCACTACACCCCGCTGCTGCCGGGGGTCTACACCACCCCCTATCCGTATTGCTTCCGCAACTGCGACCACGCCCCCGGCGAGCCCTGCCCGATCGCCATGGGCAGGGAGCTGGAGAAGCTCTTCAAGCACGTGGTCCCCGCCGACGAGGTGGCGGCCATGCTGGTCGAGCCGATCCAGGGTGAGGGTGGGTACGTCGTGCCCCCGGCGGGTTTCCTCGCCACCCTGCGCCGGATCTGCGACCAGCACGGCATCGTCCTCATCTTCGACGAGGTTCAAAGTGGGGTCGGCCACACCGGCCGCTGGCTGGCGAGCGAGCACGAGGGGGTGGTCCCCGACGTGGTGACCCTGGCCAAGGCGCTCGGCAGCGGCCTTCCCATCGGCGCGATCGTGGCCCGTCATGACCTCATGGACAGGTGGCCCGCCGGGACCCACGGCTCGACCTTCGGGGGCAACGCGGTCTCCTGCGCGGCGGCGGTCGCCACCATCGACGTGATCGAGCGCGACGGGCTCCTGCAGCGGGCGACCGCGATCGGAGAGCAGATCATGGCCCGGGCTCGGAGCTGGCAGCGTCAGGTGGGTGGGCCGGCCGACGTCCGCGGCCGCGGTGCGATGATCGGGTTGGAGTTCATGGACAGCGCCGGGCTGCCCGACGCGGAACGGGTCGATGCGATCCGGTCCGCCTGCCTGCAGCGCGGACTGCTGGTGCTCGGCTGTGGCATAGACGACAACGTGATCCGGTTGGTGCCGCCGCTCACCCTCAGCGATGCCGAGGTCGAGCAGGGGATGCAGGTCATGGAGGAGGCGATTTTGCAGGGAGGAGCGCGGTCATGAGTGGGGAAACCGCGGCGCCGGCCAAGACCCACGGCAACCTGATAGCGGGGGAGTGGCGCGCCGCCCGGGGAGGCGAGACCTTTGACTCGGTGAACCCCGCCCGGCGCAGTGAGGTGCTCGGCCACTTCGCCCGCAGCGGCAAGAGTGACATCGAGGACGCGGTCTCCGCCGCGGTCGCCGCCCAGCCCGGCTGGGCGAGGACCCCGATGCCGGGACGGGCGGAGGTGATCGCCAGGGCCGGGCGCCTGCTCGAGGAGCGCAAGGAGGAGCTGGCCCGGCTCATGACCAGGGAGATGGGCAAGGTGTTGACCGAGGCCAGGGGCGATGTCCAGGAGGGCATCGACATGGCCAAGTACATGGCGGGCCAGGGGCGCAACCCGGTGGGGGAGGTGGTCCCCAGCGAGCTGCGCGACAAGCGCTGCTTCACCGAGCGAGTCCCGATCGGGGTGGTCGGTTGCATCACCCCCTGGAACTTCCCCATGGCCATCCCCTGCTGGAAGCTGATGCCGGCGCTCCTGGCGGGCAACGCGGTGGTGTTCAAGCCGGCCGAGGACACCCCGCTGGTGGCGATCCGCCTGGCCGAGATCCTGATTGAGGCCGGGTTGCCCAAAGGGGTGCTCAACCTGGTCACCGGGTACGGCGAGGAGTGCGGCGCCCCGCTGGTCGAGCACCCGGCGGTCCGGGCGATCTCCTTCACCGGATCGGTGGAGGTGGGCCAGCAGATAGCCGCGACCTGTGGGAGGCTGGGCAAGCGCGTCTCCCTGGAGCTCGGGGGCAAGAACGCCATCGTGGTGACCGCGGACGCCGACCTGGAGCTGGCGGTCGACGGCGCCCTGTGGGGGGCCTTCGGCACGGCTGGACAGCGGTGCACCGCCACCTCCCGGCTGGTGGTGGAGCGGCCGGTCCTGGACGCCTTCACCGAGCAGTTGGTGGCCCGGGTTGGCAAGCTGCGGCTGGGTGATGGGCTCGACCCCGATACCGATGTCGGTCCGGTGATCAACCCCACCCAGCTGAAGCGCATCCACTCGTACACGGAGATCGGACAGAAGGAGTCGGCACGGCTCCTCATCGGAGGCTCGATCGCCACCGAGGGTGTTCTTGGAGAGGGCAACTTCTACCACCCGACCGTCTTCGCGGACGTGCGCCCGGAGATGCGGGTCGCGCAGGAGGAGATCTTCGGCCCCACGGTCGTCGTGCTGCCGGCCGAGGACACCGGGGAGGCGATCCGGATCGCCAACGGGACCCGCTACGGGCTCTCCCTGTCGCTGTACACCCGCGACCTGGCCAAGGCGTTCCAGGCGGTCGACCGCCTGGAGTCGGGGATCGTTTACATCAACGCCCCCACCATCGGGGCGGAGATCCAGCTGCCCTTCGGCGGGACCAAGTGGACCGGCAACGGCCACCGCGAGGCCGGGCCCACCGCCTTCGACGAGTTCACCGAGTGGAAGACCGTCTACATCGACTACTCCGGCCGGCTGCAGCGGGCCCAGATCGACACCGGCAGGGACTAGCGCATGCTCGATCTGACCGATGAGCAGCGCCAGTTCGAGGCGACGATCAGGGAGTTTGCGCGCCGGGACCTCGCGCCCGAGATCCCGGCGCGGGACCGGGAGCACCGCCCGGACCCCGAGCTCTTCGCCAAGCTGGCCAGTCTGGGGATCCCCGGAGTCAGCATCCCGCAGCGCTATGGCGGTGCCGGCCTGGATTGGATCGCGCTTGGGATCGCCTGTGAGGAGCTGGAGTACGTCGATGCGTCCTGCCGGACCGCGCTCTCGGTGCATGCCGGTCTCTGCCTGACCGGGATCTACCAGTGGGGGACCGAGGAGCAGCGGCAGCGCATCCTGCGCCCGCTGGCCGAGGGCCGCCGGCAGGGCTGCTTCGGCCTCACCGAGCCGGACGCCGGCAGCGATGTGCGGGCGATCTCCACCCGCGCCCACCGGGAGGGAGATGCCTACCGGCTGCGCGGCCAGAAGGTGTGGATCTCCATGGGTGACTTCGCTGACGTGATCCTGGTCTTCGCCACCGTGGACCCGGCCCTGGGGCTCAAGGGCATCACCGCCTTTGCCGTCGATCGTGAGCTGGCCGGGGCCGGCCTCCGTACCGAGCCGATCGCGGACAAGTACGGGCTGCGCGCCAGCGACACCGCGGTCGTCTACCTGGACGACGCTCTGGTCCCCGCCGCCAACCGGATCGGGAAGGAGGGGGAGGGGTTCAAGGTCGCCATGAGCTGCCTCGACAGCGGCCGCTACTGCGTCGCCAGTGGTGCCGCCGGGACCATCCGCGCCTCTCTGGACATGAGCGTCGCCTACGCCCGCCAGCGCCAGGTGCAGGGGCAGGAGATCGGGCGGTTCCAACTGGTGCAGCAGATGATCGCCCACATGGCGCGTGACTACGACATCGCCAGGCTGCTCTGGATGCGGGCGGGTTGGCTGAAGAACGAGGGTCGGCGCAGCTCGAGGGAGTCGGCGCTCGCCAAGTGGGTCAACTCGGAACGGGCGAACCGCTGCGCGGATGATGCTCTCCAGATCCACGGGGCTACCGGCTTCAGTGAGGAGTGCCAGGCAGCCCGCTACCTGCGCAACAGCCGGGCGACCCTGATCTATGAGGGGACCAGGGAGGTGCAGACCCAGTTGGCTGCGGAGTATGCGCTGGGTTACCGGGAGGACCGGGCCGTCCGCTGCCCACTGCCCGGCTGGCCGAACGAGTCCGAGGGGGATTCGGAGCGGTCGCAAGCCCACCCATGACAGTCGGGGTTGCACCCCTGCCGGCTGCGGTCGAGGCTGGCTGGGAGGAGCATTGGCTGCCTCGACCCCAGGGGCGGTTGCGCTACGTGGTCGCCGGGCAGGGGCCGCCCCTGGTCCTGTGTCACGGCTTCATCGGCTCGGCGGAGAACTTCGAGACGTGGGTGCCGGTGCTGGGCGAGCATCGTACCCTGATCCTGCCCGACCTGCCCGGCTTCGGTAGCTCCGACCCTCTGGCCGGCCGCCACCTGAGCCGGGCGCTGGCCTCCGAGGTTCGCATCCTCATGGACCATCTGGGGTTCTCCACCTATGAGGCGGGCGGGCTCTGCCTGGGGGCGGCGGTAGCTCTGGAGCTGCTCGCCGCCGAGCCGGCTCGGGTGAGGCGGCTGCTGCTGCACACACCCCTTCTGGGGCCGACCATGCTGCGGCGCCCGTTCCGCTTCCAGGTGGCAGCGGTCACCGCGGTGGGACCTCTGCCCATCGCCGCCGTCTCTGCGGTGGGGAGGTGGCGGGTGCTGGCCGACCTCTACCGCCGGCTGGTGGTGGAGGGGTCGGCGGATGTGGACCTCCGCTCGGCGGAGGTGAACTTCCAGAACCAGTTGCGCGCCAATCCGAGGGCGGCCCGCGAGTGGCTGGGCGAGGCGACCACGCTCGAGTTCACCGCGCTCCTGGACGGCTGGACGGGGCCGGCGGAGATCCTGGCCGCCGCCGATGACAGGATCGTCGATATAGAAGCCCTGCGCCGCTACTGCCGGCTCCGCCCCCGTCTCCGGCTGCACCTGCTCGCTGCCGCCGGCCATGGCTGGACCAGGGAGTTCATGGCGGCGCAGCAGGAGCTGCTGCAGAGGTGGGTCACGGCGACGCCCACCGGCGCATGAACCCCACCCTATTCTTCGCCGTTCGCCTGCCCGCCTCCAGCTGCGCCCAGCTGGAGCCATATCTGGCCGGGCTGGCAGGGATCTCTCCGGCGATCCGCCCGGTGCGGGCGGACGGGCTGCACCTGACCCTGCAGTTCCTGGGGAGGGTGCCGCCGGAGTCCGTCGCCGCGCTGCTCACGGTCGGGGTCGCGGTCGCCTCCGATCGGCCGCGGTTCACCATCGAGCTGGGAGAGCTGGGCAGTTTCGAGTCCGGCCATCGGCCCACGGTGATCTGGATCGGGCTCCGGCGCGGAGCCGATGAGCTGGCCGGGCTCAACCGCGAGCTGGGCACCCGTCTGGCCGCGGCGCGGCTGCCCCAGGACCGCCGCGGCTTCCGGCCCCACCTGACCCTGGCCCGGGTCAAGGGCGAGCTGGGGGAGACGGCCTTCGCTCAGGTCGCAGGGCTCGGCGCCCGCCTGCGGGCAGCCGAGTTTGAGCCCCTGCCGGTCACCGAGATCCACCTCATGGAGTCCGAGCCAGTGCCGGGAGAGCCCAACCGGTACCGGTCGCGGGAGGCACTGGCCCTGAGACTCCTCTAGGGTTGCGCGGCGGTCACCACTGGAACGGCCGGCCGTACCACGGGTGGAGGATCGGGAAGTGCCGTTGGCGCAGCAGGCGCCGTCCGCGGAGCACGAACTCACGAACCTCCTGGGGCGCCAGCAACCGGTTGAGGGTGGCCTCCAGCCGGCTCATGGCGCCACGGTCGCCCCAGAGGCGCTGCACTGCCCGGAGCCAGGCATCCGGCACCTCCTCTCCGCCCAGATCGGCCAGCACGGTCCTGAGTTTGAAGTCGACGTGAAAGGTGACCCCGTGGTCGATCCCCTTTAGCCGGCCGGAGCGGTCGACCAGCAGGTGGGCGCTCTTGCGGTCCGCGTTGTTGAGCAGCACGTCCAGGGTCGCGAGCCCCAGCAGCTGGGTGTCCAAGGCGGCTGAGTCGATCTCCTGGCCGGCATCGGGGCCCTCCACGAACTCCTGCAGAGAACCCACCCCCAGGGGTGCCTCTCGGCGCAGCACCGTGACCGGCAGGAACCCGAACCCCAGGGCGCGGTCCACCTCGAAGGAGGCGACCTCGCGACGGTGCAGGGTGCCGGCGGGGAAGTCCCAGAGCGGTCGCTCGCCACGGGCCGGCTTGTAGATCGCCCGCCTCGGCTCGCCCCCGGTGTCCAGGGTGGCCAGGAAGACTGCGTTGCTGCCGATCCCGACCCTGGCCAGGTCCGCGATGGGGGCCCGCTCCAACGTCGCCTGGGTGTCGGACTCCGCGGGAACAGTGCGATCCTCATCCTGAGCGGTCATGACGGGATCAGCGTAGCCTCCGGTACGACAGCTGGGCTGCGCCTGAGACACCGCGGATCGGCGACAATGCCGACGATGAGAGCGGGGTGCCGGCGTTGATCCACTCCCTGGAGAGCTTCCTCACCACCGCGGGGTACCTGGCCCTGTTCCTGCTGACCGTCGCACAGTGCTGCGGGTTTCCGGTCTCCAGTGAGGTGGTGCTTCCCTTCGCGGGGGTGCTGGTGGCCACCGGCACTCTCAGTCTGCCGCTGGTGATCATCGTGGCGCTGCTGGCGGAGCTGGTCGGCGCTCTCATCGCCTACGGGGTGGCCGCCTGGGTTGGGCGGCAGGCGGTGGTCGGCTTTGGCAAGCGGTTCCGGCTCAAGGAGAGTCACTTCGAAGCCGCCGAGCGCTTCTACGAACGGCGCGGGGTGGTGGCGGTGGCGGTGGGCCGGGTGCTGCCGGTGCTGCGCAGCTACACCAGCTACCCCGCGGGGTTCGCCCGCATGCCCCTGGTCAAGTTCATCCCGGCGACCCTGCTCGGGGCCTTCGTCTGGGATGCCTCGCTGTCGATTGCAGGGATGGAGCTGGGCAAGCACTTCAACCGGATCGGGGCTGTGATCAAGCCCCTGGAATATCTGGTCCTGGCGCTCCTGGTCGTGGCCCTGCTGTACGGGGTCTGGCGCTACATCAACCGACCCGCGGCCGCTGCCGAGGAGGAGGTGTAGTAGACTCTAGTTAACGTGAACGTAAAGTCTGCTGCAACCCCCGCCCCGGTTTCCGGGCGCTACAAGTGGGTGGCCCTTTCCAACACCACCCTCGGGATCCTGATGGCGGTGATCAACTCCTCGATCGTGTTGATCTCGCTGCCGGCGATTTTCCGCGGGATCAAGGTGAACCCGCTGGCACCGGCCAACGTCAGCCTCCTGCTCTGGATGCTGATGGGTTACATGGTGGTGACCGCGGTGCTGGTGGTGAGCCTGGGCCGGGTGGGGGACATGTTCGGCCGGGTGCGCATGTACAACCTGGGCTTCCTGGTCTTCACCCTGGCCTCCATCGGGCTCTCCCTGGTCTTCTTCAGCGGCACCACCGCAGCTCTGGTGCTGATCGGGTTGCGGATCGTGCAGGGGGTCGGTGGGGCTCTGCTGATGGCCAACTCCGCCGCCATCCTCACCGACGCCTTCCCCAGCAACCAGCGGGGCATGGCCCTCGGCATCAACGTCGTGGCGGGGATCTCCGGGTCCTTCATCGGGCTGGTGCTGGGAGGCCTGCTGTCGGGGATCGACTGGCACCTGGTCTTCTTGGTCTCGGTGCCGATCGGGGCGTTCGGGACCATCTGGGCCTACCTCAAGCTCAGGGAGACCGGGGTCGTGCGCCGCGCCAGGATCGACTGGCTCGGCAACGCGACCTTCGCGGTCGGTCTGATCGCCCTGCTGGTCGGGATCACCTACGGCATCCAGCCCTACGGGACCAGCGACATGGGCTGGACCAACCCCACCGTCCTGGCCGAGGTGATCGGGGGGATCGTGGTCCTGGGGGTCTTCGTGCTCATCGAAAGGCGCGTGGAGGCGCCGATGTTCAACCTGTCGCTGTTCCGGATCCGCGCCTTCACCGCGGGCAACCTGGCCTCCCTGCTGGCCTCCATCGGCCGCGGCGGCCTCATGTTCATGCTGATCATCTGGCTGCAGGGCATCTGGCTGCCGCTGCACGGGTACAACTTCGTCCAGACCCCCCTGTGGGCCGCGATCTACATGCTGCCCCTGACGGTCGGTTTCCTCTGCGCCGGACCGCTGTCCGGGTATCTGTCGGACCGCTTCGGGGCGCGCCCCTTCGCCACCGGGGGGATGCTGGCGGCGGCGGTCAGCTTCGCTTTGCTGGCGCTTTTGCCGGCCAACTTCACCTATCCCACCTTCGCCGTCCTGCTCTTCTTCAATGGCTTCGCCATGGGCATGTTCTCCGCGCCCAACACCGCCGGGATCATGAATTCGGTCCCCGCCGGCCAGCGCGGCGTCGCCTCGGGGATGCGCTCCACCTTCCAGAACTCCGGGATGACGCTCTCCATCGGGCTTTTCTTCACCCTGATGGTGCTGGGCCTGGCGTCCGCTCTGCCCCAGTCGCTCTACCACGGGCTGGTGGCGCAGGGAGTCCCCGCCTCGGCCGCCGGCAAGATCTCCCACCTGCCTCCGGTCGGCACCCTGTTCGCGGCGTTCCTGGGCTACAACCCGGTAGCGACTCTGCTCGGGCCGGCGCTGCACGGGCTGCCGGCGGCCCGGCAGGCCGCGCTCACGGGGCGGGAGTTCTTCCCGAACCTGATCTCCAAGCCCTTCATGTCCGGGATGCGGGTCACCTTCTACTTCTCCACGGTCATGATGCTGATCGCGGCGGCGGCTTCCTGGATGCGCGGCAAGCGCTATGTCCACGAGGAGGTGGCACCGCCCGCCACCACCGCCGCTTCGGCGCCAGCCTCCAGCGCGGCTGCCCTGGCCGGGCCGGCCTCTGGCGAGGCCGCTTCGGGGCCGATCCGCACCGTCGCGATCTCGGCCAGCTACGGGGCCGGCGGGGATGCGATCGCCCGAGCGGTGGCCGCCAAGCTCGACGTGGAGTTTCTCGATCGGGCCATCCCGGTGCAGGTCGCGGCGGAGATGGCCGAGCCGCTGGAGGTGGTGCTCGCGCAGGAGGACGAGACCTACGACGCCGTGGGCGAGCTGTTCGCCGCGCTCTCCCGCGGCCTGGGACCGATGGCCCCCACGGCGGCCCCCGACATGGAGCAGGATGGCTCCGGAGACCGCTTCCGGCGCTACACCGAGGACGTGATCCGCAAGCTCGCCGACCGCGGCGGCGTGATTCTGGGCCGGGGGGCCACGGTGATCCTGCGTCACAACCCCCACGTGCTCAAGGTCCGGCTCGACGGGCCTGTCGAGGGCCGGATCCGCCGGGTGGTGGATCAGCAGGGGATCGAGGAGCGCACCGCCCGCCGGGATCAGCGCCACACCGACCAGGCCCGGCACGCCTACCTCCACCACTTTTACGGGGTCGATTGGAATGACCCCAAACTCTATGATCTGATGATCGACACAACCAAGGTCTCGGTCGAGGAGGCCGCGGCACGGATTGTGGAGGTGGCCAGACGTGTCCCGGTCGCCGTCTGAGCCATCCCCCGCCCCCGGCCTGCGGATAGGGGAGGTGGCGGCGCTGACGGGGGTCACCCCCCGCACGCTCCGCTACTACGAGGAGCTCGGCCTGATCACCCCGGACACCCGGGAGACCACTGCCCAGGGCAGGCGCTACTCCCCAGAGGAGGTCGAGCGGGTTCGCCGGATCAAGGAGATGCAGGAGTACCTGGGGGCGGGGCTCTGCGAAATCCGAGACTCCCTGCAGGCCGAGGACCGTCTGGTCGGCCTGCGCGCGGCCTACCGCCGGAGCTCATCGCCCCGTGCCCAGGCGGCGGTGTTGACCGAGGCGACCGAGGTGGTGGAGCGGCAGCTGCAGCTGGTCACCGAGCGCATCGAGCGCCTCATGACGCTCAAGCTGGAGCTGGAGCAGAGGCATGCCCGGCACCTGAAGCGCCTTGAGGAGCTGTCCGAACAGGGGGCAGAGCGCATCGGCTCTCGGACCTGAGCCCAAGGGCCAGCCTCACCGTCGGTCCGCAGGGATCGGGGTGTGCCGCAACCGTGCGGGTGGCGACAATCTGACGATGCGGATCAGCACCCCGAGATTGGATGTCAGAGAGGTTGGCCCCCAGACCTGCCCGCCCTCCTGCCGCTCTTCCGCTCCCAGCCGACCTTCCGGCGGCTCTCGCGGCTGGCGGTGGCCGCATTCGCAGAATCCGATGTTGGTGACTACATCACCCAGGAGTCCCCGGCCCCCTTGCGCCACTGTTTGGTGGCGAGCACGCGAGGCAACGGCGCCAACCGTGCCACCGCCATTTTGCGTCTCCCGAACGAGGAGGACGGGATGGCCTGGCTCGGGCTGGTGCTGGTCGGGCGGGAGCACCAGCGCCAGGGACTGGGGCGCGAGCTGGTCCGGGCGCTCGAGCTGGAGGTGGCGAGGTTGCGATGGACCGAGCTGCGTCTGGCGGTCCTCACCGGCAACGGGGCCGCACTCAGCTTCTGGCGGGCGCTCGGCTATGGCGATCCAGACAGGAGGAGGGACCAAGCTGGGCGAGACGTCCTGGTGATGAGCCGTCGGCCGCGCGGCGACTAGGCTCGAGGCCAGAGCGGTGTGCCTGGGCTGACCTCCTACCTCACACCCACCGGCGTACCGGGTACCGCGAAGGCGTCGGGCTCGCGGTGGCTCCTCCTGAGGATCTCTTCCACCGTTTCCTCGGGGGCTTGCCCCGACGAGTCCACCCAGACCCCGAGGTGCGGAGCCCCTCCCGTAGCCGGTGATCGAGATCCTCCACGGTCCAGCTTCCGTAGGCGCGCTTGCCTCGGGCCTGCTCCCGGCGGCGCACCACGTCGGCGGTCGGCGCCAGCACCACCACGAACAGCGGACGGCTCCGGAGTCTCGACACCACAAACGGCAGCATGCCTTCGAGGAAGCAGTCCTGCAGCCCGGTGGTGAAACCGCACGCGTGGTACCCGTCGGCGGTGGCTGCCGCGAGGGAGTGACGCAGGCGAAGCTGCCGGGCCATCTCCGGCTCCGCCGACGGCGTCGCCTCTACGCGGCCTCTGACCACCATGCGACGGAAGATGTCCCCGCGGACATGGGCGCTGCGGGGAAAGCGCTCTGCCAAAAGCTGGGCCACGGTTGACTTCCCGGCGGCCGGCACCCCGGTCAGGAGGAACACCACCGGAGGCCCGCCTGCCAGCGCCGCTGTGACCGGGTCGCTGGACATCCGGCCAGGATAGCGGCGGCTCACCGCAGCCGGCCGGAGCCGGACGCTGAGGCTGGGATGATCTTCACGTTAACGTAAGATTTCGTGTATTCTGGGGGCTGAGCAGCAAGGAGGGCGCAGGCACGGCCGAAACAGTGGGGAGAGCGAAGGGCGGCGACCCCCGATACCGGGGGAAGTGGGTGACCCTCTCGAACACCACGCTGGGCACCCTGATGGTGGTCGTCAACTCCTCGATCATCCTGATCGCGCTTCCCGACATCTTCCGCGGCATCCACCTCAACCCGCTGACCCCGGGCAACACCAGCTACTTCCTCTGGCTGCTGATGGGCTACATGGTGGTCACGGCGGTCTTGGTGGTCAGCTTCGGCCGGCTGGGCGACATGTACGGCCGGGTGCGCATGTACAACCTGGGGTTCGCCGTCTTCAGCTTCTTCTCGATCCTGCTCTCCATCACCTGGCTGCAGGGGGCGGCCGGAGCCATCTGGCTGATCGGCATCCGCATCCTGCAGGGGATCGGAGGGGCGCTGCTGTTCGCCAACTCCGCCGCGATCCTCACCGACGCCTTCCCTCCGGATCAGCGCGGGCTGGCCCTCGGGGTGAACCAGGTGGCGGCCATCGGAGGATCCTTCATCGGCCTGATTCTCGGCGGCCTCCTCGGCCCTGTGGACTGGCACTTGGTCTTCCTGGTCTCGGTGCCGTTCGGGGTCTTCGGGACCGTCTGGGCCTATTTCAAGCTGGTGGAGCGGGGCGTGAAGACCGCCTCCAAGATCGACTGGTGGGGGAACCTGACCTTCGCTGCCGGCCTCATCTCCCTGTTGGTGGGGATCACCTACGGCATCGAGCCCTACGGCACCTCCAGCATGGGCTGGACCAACCCCAGCGTGCTGGGTGAGATCAGCGGGGGGGTGCTGCTGCTGTTGGTCTTCATGTACATCGAGACCAAGGTCGAGAACCCAATGTTCCGGCTACCCCTGTTCCGCATCCGCGCCTTCGCCGCCGGCAACGTCGCGAGCCTGCTGGCCGCCCTGGGACGGGGCGGGATCATGTTCATCCTGATCATCTGGCTGCAGGGGATCTGGCTGCCGCAGCACGGCTACAGCTTCGCCGAGACCCCCTTGTGGGCGGGCATCTACATGCTGCCGCTCACGGCCGGCTTCTTGATCGCTGGCCCCATCTCCGGGATCCTCTCGGATCACTACGGGGCCAGGCCGTTCGCCACCGGCGGCATGATCGCAGCCGCGCTCAGCTTCGGCCTTCTCGAGCTGCTGCCGGCCGACTTCGGATACCCCGGTTTTGCCGCGCTGCTGCTGATGAACGGGTTGGCGATGGGGTTGTTCGCCTCCCCGAACCGGGCGGGCATCATGAACAGCCTGCCGAACACCCAGCGGGGGGCGGGCTCGGGAATGACCGCCACCTTCCAGAACTCGGCGATGGTGCTGTCCATCGGCATCTTCTTCACCCTGATAATCACCGGGTTGGCCAGCTCCCTCCCCTCGGCGCTGTACCACGGCCTCACCACCCAGGGTGTCCCCGCGGCGGCGGCGGCGAAGATCTCACACCTCCCCCCGACCGGGGCGCTGTTCGCGGCGTTCCTCGGCTACAACCCGGTCAAGACCCTGCTCGGCCCGGTCCTGGTGCACATGGCCCCGGCCAAGGTCAGCTACCTCACCGGCCGCACCTTCTTCTCCTCGCTGATCTCCCAGCCCTTCATGAGCGGACTCCACGAGGCCTTTGACTTCGCGGTCATCGCCTGCCTCATCGCGGCGGTCGCATCTTGGCTGCGGGGAGGGAAGTTCCACTACCAGGACGCCGTCGAGCCCACCCAGGCGGCTCAGCCCGGGACCCATCGAGAGCGGGAGTCCAATTCCAGTCTGCAGCCGCAAGGTGGGGCCGGCTCGCTGGCCTCGGTTGACGGATCCCCCCCGGCGCGCGCCCCGGCCGCCGGTCCAAGCCGCCCACCGAGCGGCTGAGACCCCTTGCCGCCTCCCAACGGGGCCGGCCATCGCGTCGGTGCGGGGGAGGCTCGGGCCGGCCGTGGCCGCTGGCCGGATTGCGCCGCCCGGGGCCTGTCTGCTCACGACCAGTTCCACGGGGGAAGCCGTGCCGAACGTGGCGGTCGGAACGACTACCCCGTTGAAGGGGCGACGTGCCGGTTCATGATCCAGGCGTGCAGGCCCACCTGGCGCACCCTGGCGAAGCCGAGGTCCTCGAGCAGCTCGACCGTGGCGCTGAAGAGGAAGCGGCTCTGCGCCGCACGTCCGGCGGTGGTCTCAGATATCGCCTCCACGAGGCCACCACCTTGGTCCGCGATCTGCGCGAGCGCGCCCTCGACCGCCAGGCGGGCGACGCCATCTCCCCGATGATGCCGATCGACGAATACGCAGGCGATGCGCCAGGCGGCGGGCGGCGGGGGGGCTTTGCGGTACTCCCGGGTGTGCTTCAAAGCAAGGGTGGCTGCGCCTCCGTACTGGCACCAGCCCTGGGCACGGCCATCGCTGTCGAACACCATGGCGGCATGGGCGCGACCCGAGCGGACCAGCGCCTCCTTCAGGGTGCGGGGATCGCTCACGCCGCGTTGGTATTCCATGTGGTTCGGGGCGCACCAGCACCCGCCGTAGATGCCGTGGTTGCGCTCGACGAGGTCTCTGAAAGCATCCCAGGTGGAGGGCTCGAGCCGACCGACCGTATAGTTGCGCGGGGTCATCGGGGGGCCAGCACCCGGGTCAGCGATCCGCGATGCGACCGAGCAGCTCACCCAGCTCGGTGGGCCGGCTGAACATGGGCCAGTGGCCGGAGTCGATGTCGAAGTAATCGACGCTGCGGAGGCGGGCGAGCTCGGGGACCTCGCCCCCATCGACCCACACTTTGGCCTGCGTCGCCGAGAATTCGGGACAAACGATGGTGACCGGCACCTCGAAGCGCCGCGGGTTGCGGAGATGGACGGTGGCCCTGACCACGGCCGCCGGGACCGGGACCATCTCGGCCTCGATCGCCGTCCGCTGAGCCGCGCTGAGGTCGGCAGCGTCCGGGCCCTCGAACTCATCCCAACCGGGGAACTCCAGCCACTCGCCCTCCACCGGCAGGGAGTCGAAATAGCGGTCCCCGTCGCCGGTGGGGAACCCGCCGATCA
>JAKABA010000057.1 GCA_021802115.1 bacterium
GCATCCCACAGCGCTCGCCACTGCTCCTTGGTGATCCCGGCCTGGTCGAGGTGCAGGCGGTTGCGCAGGAGCCGCTTGCCGCCCCTGGTGATGTGCACCCGACCGGCTTTCACATCCCGATCCAGGCTGGTCTTTCTGGCCCGCAGGTGCTGCAGCCGCTGCCGCTTCATGGCCAGCTCCCCCTCCGAGCGGTAGCCGAACTTCAGCTTGCGCCCTGGCTGGCTGGCGCGGAGTTCCCCGCGCTCTTTGGCCGAGTGGCAGGGGAACTCGATCTTCTCCTCCAGGGTGACAATGGCCCGGGTGAGATCCGCCTGCTGGCGCAGCTGATTGCGTCGGGCGGTTGCATAGGCGTCGTTCGACGCCTTGGTGATCGCCCCCGCCCAGCGCGAGGAGGACTCCTTGGTGAGGGCCCGTTTGCGCTCCGCCCAGACCTTCTCGCTGTGGTCCAGCCCAGCTTGGCTGCGCTTGGCCAGATCCGCTCTGGCGAGCCGCCCCAGATGGGTTCCCAGCGCAACTATCACGGCTCGGTCGGCGTCCGAGACAAGCAGCCGGGTGCGGATCCGCAGGGTGGTCACCGCAGCGGCCTGCACAGGGGGCCCGATCGGGTGGCGAACCCGGCTGCTCATGCTCTCACCAGGGCTGCGGGTCGGCCAGGAGCCGCTCGTCCCCCATCCATCCGGGCCCGCTTGGACCCTGGGGTCTCGGCCATCGATCAGCTGGCGGATGGTCACCGACTCTGCGCACGACCTCCACCGCCAAGACAGGATCTGCAGACTTCGGCTCAACCAGCGGTGGCGCCGGCCGGAGCCGTGACGCCGGGGCGATCCGATCTTTCACACCAGGAACGTCCCGCCGGCAGTCGCCCGGGGGCCCCCTCAACAGAAGTCACCCACAGCCCGACCCGCCGGTCACACTCGCCAACCTCTTCCCAGTTCACTAAACCGGTCTCATGGGCACTCCTGCTCACTTTCCCGCCAGCTGCTGCCAACCCCTGTTTAATTGGTACGAACAGCCACTTTTGGGGGTGGATCGCCGAGCCGTCTGGGCCAGCCCGGCTCCAGGCCGGCGGCGCCTGGTGGGTGGTCGGATGACCGCGTCCCGAGCCCGGGGGCCGGCAGCAGTACATTGGGGGGCCGCTGCCGGATGCCCGTGAAGCGAATGGACCGCGATCAGTTCTTTGTCCGCCTGGCACCCCTCGACGACGAACATCTGCGCAAGATTCTGTGGAACCTCTACTGGCGCGGTTCGGTCCCGATCCGAGAGCGCATCGAGACCGAACTCGATCCCAGGGAGCGCCAGCGCCGGCGATCAATGGAGGATGCGGTCGACCCGGAATGGGTCCTGCGTGATGTCACCGACTTCGTCACCCTGCGCGGTCCGGGGCTTACCTGGGGGGCGATCGTCGGGTCCGACCGCGCGAGCGCACTCGCTGGCGGTCCACCTTTCAGCAACTTCGCAAGGATGCGGAGAGGGCCCTCGTGGCGGCCGACATCGCGGACGGGGCTGCCGCGATGGAGCCGTTGATCCAGCTGGCCTGCGACACCGGCCACTACGAGTACTTCCGTTCCGAGGATCCCGTCGAGGCGGCGCGTTTCGTGGTCTCGGACGCCGTGGCGCTGCTTTGGACCCGGGTTCGAGATCAGCTTGGCTTCGCCGCCTTCGCTGAGCGGGCTGCCCCCCAACTGGCACGCTGGGAGGCTCAAGGCGGCTGGACCCGCACCGGGATGGGCCAGGTCAGCGAACGGGAGGTCTCCCTGGCCAGTATTTTGGGCGGGATGCTGCGGGCCCCCGACGCTTGGGTGCGGTTCGCGGACGGCTACCTCCAAGCGCTGGACGAGATCGCCCGACGCGACCAGGCGGGCTCCCGGCGCTCGGCACGGAGTTCCGATGGGCATCGTCTCCGGCAGCGGTCCGCTGATCTGGCTGAATGGCATCGCCTGCTGCTCGATCGGCTCTTTGGGTCAGACGCGGAGGATCGCCTTGATCGGCTGGCGCGGCACCCGGCCCTCGCGGGATCCGAGCTGCTCTTCTTCCAAGCCCAGCTGGCCAACCGTCGGGGCGATCTCGCCCGCGCGCGCCAACTCGTGCACGCGAGTTTGCAGGAGCTGCCCGGGCACGCGGAGTTCCTGGAATTCGCTCAGGAGATAAAGGCGCCACTGCCGCCGCGGGCGGAGCGGATCCTCGCTGAACGAGGTTGATCTTGAGGCGCCCTGCGGGCTCGCACAGTGGCCATGGGCGCTGCTGCGAAGGGTCCGCTAGAGCGAGGGCCGGCGTCCGCTCCAGGGCAGTGCTTGCTCCAGCTGGGCCGCCAGCCGGAGCAGCAGCGCCTCTTCCCACGGCCCTGCCACCAGCTGCACCCCGATCGGCAGGCCCTCAGGGGTCTGGCTCAGAGGCAGGGAGATGGCTGGCTGGCCCGTGATGTTGAAGGTCGAGGTGATGGCGGCCATCTGCAGCACCGGGAGCGCTGGCCCCCCCAGCGCCTGGTGGGCGGCGGCCAGGACGGTACCCGCCGGCGGCGGCGGAATCGTCATCGTGGGGGTGAGCAGCACGTCAAACTCTTGGCCCCAGCGTGCGACCAGAGTTCGGCTGAAACGCTGCAGATCGTGGACGGAGCGGACGTAGAGAAGGCTGTCAATGGCTTGGGCTGCGGCCCGGCCCGCCTGGATGTGCGGCTCGGTGCGTTCCCAATCGATGTCCACGTAGTCAGCCAGGCCCGCGTTGATGATGTTGAGCAGGGCGACCACGGTATCGGGGGCCAGGTCCATCTGGGCTGGTGCCACGTGATGCCCGAGCGCCTCCAGGGTGCGGGCGGCCAGCTGGACCGCCCCGCGGCAGGCATCGTCGAGGCCCAGTCCCAAGGGCGGATCCTCCAGGACGCCGACTCGGAGGACCCCGGGGTTGGCGCCCACCTCGGTCAGAAATGGGCGTGCCGGTTTGGGGGCGTTGTACCAGCTGCCGCGGTCGGGGCCGCAGGTGATATCCAGGACCGCCGCGGTGTCGGCGACATCATGAGTCAACACCCCTTCGACGGCCGAGCCCTCCCAGGGGGTGATCCGAGTGGGGATGCGGCCCCGGCTCACCTTGAGCCCCACCAGGCCGCAGCAGGAGGCGGGGATCCGGATCGAGCCGCCACCATCGTTGCCATGGGCGATTGGGAACAGCCCTCCGGCGGTGGCGGCGGCGGCGCCACCGCTCGACCCTCCGGGTGTGTACCGCAGATCCCAGGGATTTCGGCTGATCCCGTAGCGGAGGTTCTCGGCGGCGGTGATGGGCCCGAACTCCGGTGTGTTGGTGCGGCCACAAAGCACAAACCCCGCGCGCTGGAAGGCTTCGACCACCAGCTCGCTCTCGGCGCTGGGCCCCGCCGGCGCGGCCCACGAGCCGTAGGTGACCGGCCAGCCCGCAACTGGGGTGAGGTCCTTGATGGGGATGGGGACGCCGCAGAAGGGAGGGAGATCCTCGGGATCACTGCGCATGACCAGTTGGGCGAGCCGAGCGGCTTCGGCGCGGGCGGTGTCGTCCTCACGCCAGATCACCGCGTTGAGGGCCTGGTTGCGCTGGTCAACCCGCGCCAGGCAGCCTTCAAGCGCCTCCACCGGGCTGACCTCGCGACTCCGGATTCTGGCCGCCAGCTCCAGCGCCGAGAGGTCGGGAAGCCCATGGTCGTTGGCCACCCGCGAATGGTAACCCGCCGCGGTCCCCCTGCCCCTGGTGCGGTGGCGAGTGGAGGTCGGACCAGGGGTCGGCGCCTCGGTCTTGCCCGCCACTGCGCCGGTTCCAGGTGGGATCAGTGTGGGCCGCCTGGCCGAGCCCGCCGCCGGAGGTCTCCCCATGGGCGGGGCTCGCCGCCGGCGGTGGCCCGAGGGAGTCCGCGCCCTCCACCGGCTTTGGCATTGCGGGCGATTGACAATCTGCCGCCAGGAGCAGGGACCACATCCGCCACGAGGGGCTCGGGACCACGGGTGGAGCGTCACCAAGCCAGCGGGATGAGTGGCCTGAGGGCGGCGTCCCTCGGTCGCCCTGCGACCCCTTCAGTCCGCAGCTGGCAGGGTGATCGGCTGGTGCCTGATCCCCCAACGGAGACCGGTGCCGTCGACCATGGATCCCGGGCACTGGGCCATAGGTCGGCCCTTGACCAGCTCCCATCGTGGACATTGCTCCCTCTGGCCACGCCGGGCCGTGCGCTCGGCTCCCTCTCCCGAATCCCCTGGATCGGGCTCGCCGGCCCCTGCCCACTCTTCCGTGGTCCCCGCCAGGATCGTAGACTCATCCTATGCTGTGCTCGGCCCCCAGTTTGTCGCAGGGCGCGCCCCAGCGCTCCCACCGGGGCGGCTCGATCCCATTTGGGCACTTCCCTTGCCTGGCCAAGGGCCCTGTGGGACGGCGCGCCTGCGAAGGGGCGGACCACCGTTTCCAAGGTGGTCAAGCAGCAGTTTCGGAACCGACCATGAATTTGCCCGCCGCGGGGCACCCCAAGAGCTGGCGCCATGGGGATTGAGGTTCCTCCGCCAGGCTCTCGGGGCGCTGGCGGACCAGCTTTCGTCAACCGGCTGTTGGCACCATTGATGAAGCTGCAGGTCGCCAACTACAGGCGGTCCAAGGGACCGGACCAGCCTCGGATGATGGGCTTCCCGGCCCTGCTGCTGACCACCGTCGGCGCCAGGTCCGGCCAGCGCCGCACCGTACCTTTGGGAGGCTTCCCCGATGGCCCGGATGCCTGGTTGGTGGTGGCCTCCGCGGGGGGCGGCAGGAATCACCCCGCCTGGTTTCTAAACATGGCCAAGAATCCCGACCAGATCTGGATCGAGGTGGGCAATCGCCAGCTTCGAGTGGTGGCAGACTCCCTACGGGGTGGGGAGCGAGAGGCGGCCCTCAGTCGGATCGCGGCCATTGCGCCCCGCTACCAGGGGTACCAGAAGAAGACCGACCGACTCATCCCAATCATCCGGCTCAGGGCAGCCTGATTCCGGCGGCCGCCGCGCGCATTCCCGGCCGCCGCGCGGCCCGGGGTTGGCGTGGCCCACTCGGCGCTTGGACCGGAGGCTGACACTCCACTGTCGCGCCTTACGCCGGCCACCTGCCCAGTGTCCACGAGCGGCGGGCCAGCTGAGCCGACCATACGGCCACTATATTGGTCCCGGTTCGCCCTACTGCCTGGCTTCGGTGGCACCGGGGCCAGTGAGCAGCCCGACCAAGTGGGGTGGAAGTGGGCATTTTCGATGGCTCCAGCGGGGTGGGGAGGCCCAGCCGGAGCCGGCTCGGCCGGCCGGTAGTGGTCGCCCCGGACCCCTGGGGGGATCCCCCACCTTGGGCGAGCCATGGACTTGGGCCGCCTGCGGGAGGGGAGGTCCCGGCGCTGCAGCAGTCCCTCTCGTGTGGATCCGGGGTGAGCCGCGATTCCGGCCCGGTGCCCCAGCCTAGCGGGAGGGCCAGGTGAGCGCCGGCCCAGCTCAAGCCCCTGCTCCAGGTGGGAGCCGGGGCCGTCTCAGGATGTACGCCGCCTTCGAGGTGGGGGCGTTTCGCTGGCTCTGGATGGCGGTGCTGAGCGGCAATTCGGGCCGCTTCGCGGTGATATTGGTGGCGGGCTGGGAGGCCTACCGACTGGGCCACCAATCGGCGCTCTGGCCAAGCCTGGTGAGCATGCTGCTGCTGGTGCCGTCAATGCTCTTCGGACTCCTCGCGGGTGGCATCGCAGATCGCCGCAACCGCGCCCGGATGGCCGCCGCCGGCGAACTCATCAACGCGGTCGGATGTGCCACGGGAGCGGTCCTCACCCTGGCCGGGCAGCTCAACCTGCCGGTCCTCCTGCTTTTGACGGCCGTGGTGGGAGTCGGCAATTCAGTTCAGGCGCCAGCCTGGCAGGCGATGATCCCTGGCCTGGTTGGTGGGGAACGCCTGCTCAACGCCAGCATGGCGACCAGGATCGCCCAGCAGGGTGCCGAACTGACCGGGCCGGCAGTGGCCACCGTGGTGCTGGCCGCAGCCGGAGCCGGGGTCGCCTTCATCGCTTGCGCCGGCTTCTACCTGGTCGCTCTGGGAATCCTCTGGGGGCTTCGCGGAACGGTCGCCCCGCCCGCCTACCAGGGACCACACCAGGGTGTCCTGACTCCAATTGCGGAAGGGATCACTTACGTCCGTGGCCAGCGCCCCCTGGGGACCCTGCTGCTGTGGGTCGGGCTCCACTGCAGTCTGACCATGGCTAGCATCGGGATCCTGCCCGCCGTGGCCACCGCCAACCTGCGCGGCAGCGCGTCGGCATATGGCCTCTTGCTCACCGCCTTCGGCCTGGGGTCGGTACTGGGGCCCCTGCTACTCATGTGGCTGGGCACAAGGGTCCCCCTGGTGGGTACCCTGGTCGCCTCCGGAGTCCTCAGCGGCCTGCCCCTGATAACGCTGGGCCTGGTCCATTTGGTGGTCGTCGCGGTTGTCTCCGCAGCCGTGGCCGGCGGAGCGCAGGGCGTGTTCATGGCTGGAATCTACTCGGCTAACCAGGGCCGGACGGTCGACGCCATGCGGGGACGGGTGGCGAGTGTTCAGCTCTCGCTCACCACAGGGGCGATGGGCCTGGCGAGCGTTGGCTGGGGAGCGCTGGTGGCGCTGGTGGCTCCGGGAATCGTGCTGGCGGTGCCGGGCGCCGTGTTCGTGGCCGCTTGCGTTCCCTTCGCGCTGCGCTCCCGCCGCATCGGCTCGGAGCTGGCGGCTGCCGGGGACCGTGGACCGGTCGGGACGGCGAGCGCGGTCTTCGCGGTGTCGGCCCGCGCCCAAACCGGCATCGCCGGCGGAGCTTCCACCGGGTCTGAGGAGGCCGGCTGAACCAGTGCCCATGCCCATGCCCGGTATGTCCTCGGCTCCCTACCTGGTGGCCGCGATCTGGGTGGCGCTGCTGCTGGGCGTGCTTGGCCTGGTTGCCCTAGCGCTGCGCTACTTTAGCGATGTTCGTCGGCGCCTCAGGGTCCGGGGCGAACCCGCGTCGCGGCCCCGGGCCAGACCACAGGGGGCCAGCAAGCCGGGGGATCGCGTCAGTCAGGACCTCAGCTCGACCGGTGGAGGTGCCTCCGCCGGGCTACCGGGACCGGGCGAGCCCACCAGCCACGACCAGCGGTGATGGGAGCGCCTGCCACCTGTCCCGGTGCTCGCCCGAGTGGGACCACGGCCAGCGGGCCTGATCGCCGAACGCCACGCCCGGACAGGGGGACAGGCGCGCCGTACGGAGGCGTTTCCCGCTCGTAGCAGCCCGATCAGCACGCTGTGTCCGCGGCTGGGGCGGCGGCGAGCTGCGGGTTCCGGATCCACACCACCCAGCCGGTGGCCACTTACGCTGGATGTTCGGATGGCGGGCGGAGATCCTCGAGGGCGCTGCTGACCGGGTAGGTGAACACCTCCGGATCGGGGCTGGCGGATGCTTCGAACGCTGGGCGCTGGATCCCACCTCAACCCATCCGCTGGGCGGCCGGAGTTTGCGGGCGGCTCGCGGTGGACCGCTCGGTGGGGTGTTCACCTTACTAATCATCGGTGACTCGGTGGTGCTGGGTTCCAGACTGAGGGTCGAAAGGCGTAATGCCTTGACATACTCCAACGACTTTGATAACGTCGCGCCCACAGCAGGAGTGTGGCCGCCGATGGCCCTCACCCTGGGCGAATTCGCGTTGGTGCTCCGGGTCGGCGGGCTGGAGCGTTCACCTCGGGTGCAAGGGGAGAGGACCATGGCAGAGCAGGTCAGCGCGGGCGCCGGAGCCGGCGCGGGTCACCGCTACAAGAAGGACCTGGGCCTCTGGGCCGTGGTGTTCCTGGCGACCGGGGCCATCCTGGGACCGGCTGTCGGATTCACCCCGGTCTCGGTGCTGGGTCTGGCCGGGCCGGCCGGCATCCTCTCTTGGGTGATCGCCTTCCTGATGATCATGGTCTTGGCGATGTCGTACGTAGAGCTGGGGACGATGTGGCCCCGTGCCGGAGGTGTCGCCTACTATCCGGCCCGCGCCAGCGGGCCCTTGGTGGGTGTCCTCAACGCCTGGGGCGCGTTCATCGGATACTCGCTGGCCGTGCCGTCGATCATCGTTGCCTTCGTCGAGTACCTCAGCTACTGGTTCCCTTCGCTGTACGCGAACGGGACGCTGACCTGGGCGGGCATCGGCCTCGCCTTCGTGGTGCTGCTTTCGATGCTGTTCATCAACAGCCTGCGAATCCGCTATATGGGCGAGATCAACAACGCCCTCACGATCTTCACCATTCTCGGTCTGCTCATCATCGTCGTGGCCCTGCTGACCCATTTCCATCCGTCTAACTTCAGCAACTTCCATGGGCTGTTCCCATTCGGGGCCAGCGGTCTGCTGCTGGCGGTCTCCGCCACGGTCTATGGCTATGGTGGCTTCCGCCAACCGATCGACTACGCCGAGGAGGTGCGCGACCCAGGGAGGACAATTCCCAGGGCGGTCTTCCTGACCATGTTCATCGTGCTGGTCGTATTCGCCCTCGAGAGCTTTGCCTTTGCCGGCGCGATCAACTGGCACGGAATGAAGCTGGCCAGCGGCGGCTGGGCGACTCTGACCGGGCTGCAGTTCCCATTCGTAACCGTCGCCAGCGGGGCCAACCTCGCCGTGATCGGCCTGCTCGCTGTCATCACCACCCTGATCGCCTCCTTCAAGGACGGCTACATATATTCGGGCGGCGCGGCCAGGGTGGGCCAGACCATGGCGCGGTATGACAACTACCTGCCGCCCATCTTCGCCCGCCTCTCCATTCAGGGGATTCCCATGGTCTCCCTCGGACTGGTGCTGGTCGTGGTGGCGATCTACCTGGTGCTCCTGCCCGCGTTCTCCAGCCTGTTCCCGCTGGTCGCCAGCGCCCTGGTGCTCTCATACGCCCCGGGGCCGCTCGCCTGCGCCATCTTCCGCCGCCGCCACCCGGACGAGCCCAGGCCCTACACCATGCCCTTCCTCAGCGTCCTCGGTCCGCTGGCATTTGTGGTGGCCAGCCTGATGGTGTACTGGTCTGGGTGGACGGCCATCCGGATCCTCATCCCCTCGGTTGTGGTCGGGGTGGTGCTGCTCGGCTTCTACCGCCAGACGCGGCCGATCACCCGCCGCGACCTGGTCTACGGAGCCTGGATGCCGGCCTACCTCGGAGTGATCGCTCTGATGTCGTTCCTGGGCGGCTCCGCCTTCGGGGGACGCAACGTGCTGCCGTTCCCGTCCGACTCCTTCATCTTCGCGGTGGTCGCGCTGGCCTTCTACTACATCGGCTACTGGAGCGGCGTCCATTGGACGGGCACCTCGATCACCGAGGACGCCCATCAGGGCACGCTGGCGCCGGCGGGTGAATCTGCCTGATCTTGGTGGCGGGCGGCGGTGGGGGCGAGAGTCCCAAGCCGCCCGCCACGCTGGCCGTCCGGCCCCGGTCCGGCGGCCGCGTGTGGATTCCTCTACGCTGGAGCTGGTATGAGCAAGGACATCAAATGCGCCATCGGGGTCCACGTGGACGCGGTGGCCGGATGGCTGGGGTCCTATGGGGGCGAGAACTCTCCCTCGGACGTGCAGCGAGGCATGTTCGCCGGCGAGGTCGGGATTCCCCGGCTGCTGACCCTCTTCGCGAGGGCCGGGCTGACCACCACCTGGTTCATCCCGGGCCACTCTCTGGAGACCTTTCCGGAGCAGGTTGAGCAGGTGGTCGCCGCAGGTCACGAGATCGGCGCCCACGGCTACTCGCACGAGAACCCCATCGCCATGACAGCGGCCCAGGAGGAGGCGGTCCTCGCTCGCAGCGTGGAGCTGATCACGCGCGCCAGCGGCCGCCCTCCCCGGGGCTACGTGGCGCCCTGGTGGGAGCTCTCGGACCGGACCGCTGACCTACTCCGTGAGCACGGATTCCGCTACGACAACAGCCAGGGCTACAACGACTTCTCTCCCTTCTACGCGCGGGTCGGCGACAGTTGGACCAAGGTGGACTTCGCCAAAGATGCCGACCAGTGGATGCGCCCGCTGCAGCGCGGGCGCCAGGTCGATCTGGTTGAGATCGCCGCCAACTGGTACCTCGACGATCTGCCCCCGATGATGTTCATCAAGCAGTCGCCCAACAGCCATGGTTTCGTCAACCCCCGGGACATCGAGCAGCTGTGGCGCGATCAGTTCGACTGGGTCTACCGGGAGCTGGATTACGCGGTATTCCCGCTCACCATTCACCCGGATGTGAGTGGTCGGCCCCAGGTGCTGCTGATGTTGGAGCGCCTGATCGCCTACATCAGTGGACATGACGGCGTGAGCTGGGTGACCATGGAGGAGGTGGCCGCCGACTTCCGGCGGCGCCAGCCATTCGTCCCCTGAGCGCGGGCGCGGAGGAACGGACGCCAGCGCGGGGCGCAGCAGTCTCCCCGGGGGTCGCCTGGCGAAGGTCAGAGGAGAGAGAGTCCCGACCACCGTGCGGTCTGGCATTGGTCCCGGCATGGGAGGGGCCCGCAGCAAAGCTCAAGGCGCTCACCCCGACCAGCGGCAAGCCCCTGCGGGCGGCCTGCCGCAGACAATAGGTGACGAAGAGAGCCCGCTCGACCGGACTCGCGGCAGCTCCCGGCGGTCGAAGATGCCCTGGGCGAATGCCCTGGACCGGCACATATATATAAGGAGTGCGCCCTCATGACAGCTCGGATCAGCCGTTTCCCGGTGCCCGCGCTCGATGACCTGCCCGAGGACCTTCGCGGGCGGATATCTGAGATCGCGGCCAAGACCGGCTTCGTGCCCAACGTGTTCCTCGCGCTCGCTCATCGGCCGAGTGAGCTGCGGGCTTTCATCGCCTACCACGACGCCGTGATGGAGCGGGACGACGGTCTGAGCAAGGCCGAGAGGGAGATGATCGTGGTGGCGACCAGCGCCGCCCGGAGCTGCCCTTACTGCGTGGTCGCCCACGGGGCGATCCTTCGGCTGAGACTGCACGACCCGATCGCTGCCGACCTAGTGGCCATCAACTACCGCTTGGCCGGGCTGAGCCCGAGGCATCGGGCGATGCTGGACTATGCGGTCAAGCTCTCCTCGGCGCCCGAACAGGTGGGTGATGGGGACCTGGCCCAGCTGCGCGAGAGCGGCTTCAGCGAGGACGAGGTCTGGGACATCTCGGCCGTGGTGGCGCTCTTTGCGCTCGCCAACCGGATGGCCCTGGCTTTGGACATGCGCCCCAATCCGGAGTTCCACCTGATGGGGAGGGCGCCCCGGAAGGATTGATCGGGCATTGGAGCCCGGTCAGAACCGGTAGAGGCTCCTGGTGTTTCCGTCCATGATCGCCAGCTCCACCTCGTCCAGCCAGCTTGAGCGTGCACCCTGCCGGGCCCAGCGGTCGCGGACTGTTCGCCAGCCCTCTCGGATCAGGTGGGCTCCGAACCAGAATGTCTCCGGGTGGCCGTGGCCATCGGTGCCGCAGAGGACTCGGGACGTGGGGGCCAGCTCCAAAACCCGCTCCATCCGGTCCGCCACGGTGGCGACCGAGTAGAGGTTGAACATCGACAGCTCGGCATGCACATTGGGCTTGGCCAGGGTCAGGTAGGCGAGCTCTTCGTGCCAGGGGTAGGAGCCGTGGATCAAAAGGACTGTGGCCGCCATCCCCTCCGCGGTTCGGAGCAACTCCTCCAGCAGCAGGGGGTTGGCCTCCGCCAGCCGGATCTCGGAGTCGCCGAAGCCGGTGTGGATCTGGAACGGCAGGTGAAGCTCGGCCGCCCATCCCAGGGCTGAGCGCAGGGCGAGGTCGCGCAGAGCCTTCCCCCTGCGCCGGACCGGCAGGGCGGCCGACTCGCGCAGCGATGCCTCCGCCTTGGCGAGGGTGGCCCCGGGATCGACGGCGAGCCCGGTGCGGTAGGCGATTATCGTCTTGAAGCCGAAGTATCCTGAGCCGGGCGCGTCCCGCATCGCCTGCTCGACGGCCGCCAGCACCTCGGCCGCCCCGGCGCCGTCCGCGATCATCCGGTCGATCAGCGGTTCCAGCCGTAGGATCGGACGGACCGGGCACCCGATCATCTGAGCGAAGCTGGCGGCCTGGGCGGTGGTGGCATCCAGATTCCAGCCCGGGTCCAGCACCATCCCGGTGATGCCGCAGTCCGCGAACAGGCCGCGCACGTAGCCGTTCCAGTCGGAGCTGGCCCGGCCCCTGGCCTCGGGCACCTCCTCAACGGAGCACCCGAGGTAAGCCGCCAGGCGCACCCCCAGCAGCTCATGGCTGAGGCGCGAGGGCCCGCTCTGCTGGCGCGCGGCGCGGGAGGCATCGTCCGTCGCCAGCTCGACGTTGATGGCGGAGAGATCGAGGGCTCCGCCGGAGTCGGCTATGGGGTGGCCGTGGCTATCGATCAAATCTCGATCCTCGTGGACTGCGGCTGACGGTGTGCAGACGACGGCTAGGCGCGGGGGACCGGCGGCTCGTACTCGACCTTGAGGCCGGACGCGGTGGCGTTGGATCCGTTGAAGAAGTCGACTACCGCCATCAGCTCCACCAGCTCAGCATCACCGAAGCCCAGTGAGCGCAGCGCGTCGGTGTGGCTGGACAGGCAGTAGGAGCAATTGTTGGTGGCCGACACCGCGACCGCGATGATCTCCTTGGTGCGGCGGTCGAGTGAACCCTCGGCCATCACCGACTTCAGCTTGTTCCAGGTCGAGGCGAGGTACTCGGGCCGGTGGGCTAGTGCCCTCCAGTAGTTCGGAACCTTGGCCAGGTTCCGGCTCGCCATGATCTCCTCGTACACCTCCTTGACCAGTCCTTCGGCCTCAGACTCCTCGATCAGTCTCACCAGTGCCACCTCAGTCCCTCCCAGCCAAAAGGCCACCCACGGCGGCCGGCACGGGGGTGCGCCAGGCGGCCATGTCCTCGACCTCGCCGCGAGCCACCTGCAGGTAGGCGCGCTGGAGCTGTTGGGTCAGGGGCCCGATCTCACCGTTGCCAATGATGCGCCCGTCGACTTGGGTGATCGGAGCCAGCTGCACGCCCGTTCCCGAAAGGAAGGCCTCGTCCGCTGAGAGCAGCTCGCTGCGGTCGACCCGGCGCACCTCGAGGGGCCATCCCCGCTGGCGGACCAGCTCGATCACGCAATCCCTGGTGATGCCGACCAGCACATCGTCGGTGGCCTGCGGGGTGATCACGGTTCCGCCCGCGACCAGGAATAGATTGGAGGAGGAGGCCTCGGCCACGTGGCCGTCACCGGTGAGCATGATCGCCTCGTCGAATCCTCTCGCCCGCGCCTCGTCGGAGGCCAGAGCGGCATTTATGTAGGCCCCCGTGGGCTTGGCCCGGGCGGGGATGGCGTTGTCGTCGATCCGCCGCCAGGCCGAGATCATCACGTTGAGGCCCTTGCGGATGTCCAGGTAATCTCCGAAGGGCTGGGTGAAGACGCACAGGTCGGTGGCGATGCCGGAGAGGGTCACCTTGATGGTGCGCCCGGACTTGTAGAGGATGGGGCGGATGTAGACATCCTCCCGGTATCCGTTGCGGGCCAACAGCTCCAGGATGATCGATTCAATTCTGTCCTGGGTGAGGGTGGGGTCGGGCTCCAGGTGGAGGATGTGGGCGGAGCGAAGCAGCCGCTCCGCGTGCTCACGCAGGCGCAGCACGTAGAGCTGCTCCTTGACCGGGTTCCAATAGGCGCGGATCCCCTCGAAGCAGCCGGTACCGTAGTTGAAGGCGTGGGTGGAGATGGGCACGCGGGCCTCGTCCTTGTCGACGAAGCCGCTCTCGAAGTAGACGATGTCTCCCGGGCTGCTCATATGTACCTCCCCATGCCGCCGGACACGTCGATGGACGCGCCCGTGATATAGCTCGCGTGCCGGCTGGCCAGGAAGGCGACCAGTCCGGCGACCTCGTCTGGTTCGCCGAATCGTCCCAGCGGAACCTCCGGCGCCGCGGTCCGCTCCAGGAACTCGGACTCGCTGAGCTCGGGAGCGCGGCGGCGATGGATGGCGGCCCACTGGGGTGTCCGCACCAAACCGATGTTGACCGAATTGACCAGGATCCGCTCGGGACCAAGCTCCATCGCGAGCGCCTTGTTGAAGGCCAGGCAGGCGGCCCTGTCCACCGTGGTCGCGAAGAAGTCCGGGTCGGGCTGGCGGCCGTAGATGGCGTTGACGTTGATGATCACGCCGCCGCCGGCGGCTCGCAGATGAGGCAGGGCGGCGCGGCTGCACCGGATCTGAGAGAACAGCTTGACATCGAGGTCGGCCTGGAAGTCGGCGTCGGTGAGGGTCTCGAACGTGCCTGGATGGGCACGCCCGGCATTGTTCACCAGGATGTCGAGGCCGCCAAACTCCTTTGCCGACCTGGCGATGAAGCCTTCCACATCGCCCGGAATGGTCACGTCAGCCACCTCAGCCCGTACCCGTCCCAGCTCTCCCAGCCGCTCAGCCGCGGTCGTAAGCTCGTCTTGGTGCCGCGAGCAGATGGCGACGTCCGCGCCCTCCTGGAGCAGCAATCCCGCGATCGCATAGCCCAAGCCCTTGGAGCCGCCGGTAACGATGGCGCGGCGCCCTCCCAGGCCCAGGTCCACCTCGGCCTACTCCGACGCTCGCTGACGGGCGGCGCTCGCCAGGTCGAGCAGGGCCTGCCTGGGAGGGTTGAAGACGTCGAACTCAAGGCAGGCCCCGTCTTTGGTGCGGGCCCCGTGGGAAACGTTGGCGGGTACCACCGCGACCATGCCCGGAGTCAGCTGCCGGACCTCCCCATCGATCTCGAACTCCAGCTCACCTTCGACCACAAGGGTGATCTGCTCCTCGTCGTGGACGTGCACCGGCGCCTCGGTGTGGGGCTCGAAGTGGACCGCCATCAGCATGGTGCGCTCTCCGAGCAGGTATCGAAATTCCAGCCCGGGTACGAACTGAACTGGGTCCTCTCCCCTTTGCAGATCCACGAAGCGGCCGGGCGCGGTGGGAGGTCGACCGGAGCCAACCTGGCTGAAGTACTGGTCCGCAAGGCTCATCCTGTTTCGCCCCTTCTTTTCCACAGATCGGTTAGATCCAGCGCAGCGGCTCGGGCCCGCGTTTGGCCGGTCGTCATGGATAGCTTGACTATAGCATCAGCAGCTATGATGTGATGGTGAGCAGCCGCCCATACCATTGCAAGTGATGGCCAAGCCAAGTGCGCGCCTTACTAATGACAACCGTGGGCTCGCGTCCCCGGGTCCGGAGCAGCCGCCCCCCCACGCAGTTGACGCCACCGACCTTGCGATCCTGGTCCACCTCCTGCGCGACGCCCGGGTCTCGGTGCGAAAGATCGCGGCGGCGGTGGGGATGTCCGCCCCCGCCGTGACCGAGCGGATTGCGCGGCTCGACCGCAGCGCGATCATCCGCGGCTATCGGGCCGAGGTCGACTGGGCGAAGCTCGGCTACGCCGTGATCGCCTACGTGTTGGTCACCGGGGTGCAGGGCTGGGAGCAGACCGAGACGGTGGAGGCGCTGCGGAGCCTCTTGGAGGTGGAGGATGTGACGGTGGTCACCGGCGCCTCGGACCTGCTGGTGCGGGTCCGGGTCCGCGACCAGCAGCATCTGCGCGAGTGCCTCTTCGATCGCCTCTGGAAAGTTCCTGGCGTGCACCGGACCGAGACCGTGCTCTGCCTGACCGACCCCGGTCCGAGAACCTTCGACCTGCATCTGGCGGAGGCCATGCTGGCAGCGTCGAGAGGGGATCGAGCCGCGCAAACAGTTCCGGAGCCAGGCCGTCGGCCCTCCAAGAGGTCCAAGTGATGTGTGAGATTCTGCTGGCGGTGTGGCCCGAGCCGAGCCCGATTGAGCAGGTGCTGGAGTGGGGCACGGCGCTGGAGCGCTACGGCCTCGGTGGCTTCGGATGGGGCGTTGCCTGGCGTGGTCCCGGGGGCGTCGCCAGCTACCGCCACCCTGGGCAGCTGGCCGGTGACGACGCGGGGCGGGCCCGGCTGGCGGCGATCCGCTCCACCCACTTCCTGGTCCACCTGCGTCGGCCGTCGCAACTGACCACCATCGCCCCCGCCGACACTCAGCCGTTCCGAGCTGAGGACGGAAGCTTCGCCTTCGCGCACAACGGCCGGCTTGACGGCGCCGAGGGTCTGCGTGGACGCTTCGGGACCAAGCTGCAAGGACGGGCCGACAGCGAGGTCGGATTCCGCCTCTTCGAGGAGCTGTTGGGGGAGGGCCAGAGCGCGAGGGCTGCTCTGCCCGCGATTCACACCCAACTGGGTGGCACCGCGAATCTGGCCTTCCTCCCGGCGGAGGGGGCGCCCCTGGTCTACGCCGGGGCGCCTGCCAACCAGCTATGGAGTTTCGACTTGGCCGGCGCCGAGGTGGTCAGCACCGGGCTCCACTCCACGGACGAGGCGGTGTTCGAGTTCTGCTTCCCCGGGGCGTCGCACCGGGCAAGGATCTTGGACGGCGAGACGGTGGCGGTGGCGGAGATTTAGTCGGCGTCCGAGGAGGTGGTGCCAGGCGGGGTCGGCGGCGGCCAACCGCGCGAGCCGCCCTGATCAGCACCGAGGCGAGCGCGCAACCGAGACCAGAAGGAGAGGCAGATGGCGAAGATTCTCCCCCGCGACCTGGCCATGGGCAAGGTCGGCTTCGTAGCGGAGCACCGGCTCTACGACGAGGCCAAGGGCGCAGCCGCCGAGGCCGCTGCGGCGGCCGTGGCGGACCAGGGCATCCGCACCGTGCGGATCATGTGGCCGGACCAGCACGGCGCGCTGCGCGGCAAGTTCGTGTCCGCGCGCGACTTCGCGCTCTCGCTCCGCAATGGCATGGACTTCTCCGGGGCGCTGCTCAGCATGGACTCCGCCAATCACGTATTCCCGCCGCTGTTCGTGGAGGGGGGCGGCTTCGGCATCCCGGAGCTGACTGGGTTCCCAGATGTGGTGCTGGTGCCTGACCCCACGACCTTTCGGGTCCTGCCGTGGGCGGACGCCACGGCCTGGGTGATGTGCGACATGCACTTCGGCAACGGCAAGGAGGTGACGCTCTCCACCCGCTCTGTGATGCGCCGCCAGCTCCAGGCGGCAGCCGAGATGGGGTTCGACTACGTCGCCGGCCTCGAGGTGGAGTTCTACATCACTCGGCGCGAATGGGACCGGATCGCTCCCGACCAGACCGGGTGGCCGCCGGTGGCGCCCCCGGTGAGCATGGTCGCCCAGGGCTACCAGTACCTGTCCGAGACCAGGCTGGCACAGTTGGGCGACATTCTCAACCCCCTGCGGGACAACCTGGAGGAGATCGGACTTCCCCTGCGCAGCATCGAGGACGAGTGGGGCCCGGGCCAGACCGAGATCACCCTCGACCCCATGGTCGGGCTGGGCGCGGCCGACGCCATGATCATCCTGCGCTCGGCGATCAAGCAGATCTGTCATGAGCGTGGCTACCACGCCACCTTCATGTGCCGTCCCCTGCTGCCCAATGTCTCCTCCAGCGGATGGCATCTCCACGAGTCGCTGCGGGACGCCAAGGCCGGTCGCAACGCATTCCAGGGCGGCAAGGGCGAGGTGCTCTCGGAGGCGGGGCGGCAATTCGCCGCTGGCATCCTCCAGCACGCGGTCCCGATGACCGTGTTCTCGACCCCGACGATCAACGGGTACAAGCGCTTCCGGCCCTACTCGTTCGCCCCCGACCGGGTCAACTGGGCGATGGAGAACCGCGGCGCCATGCTCCGGGTCCAGGGGCAGCCGGGGGACCCGGGATCACACCTTGAGAACCGCTTGGGAGAGCCGGCCGCAAATCCCTACCTCTACATGGCGGCCAACATCGCGGCCGGCCTGGACGGAATCCGTCAGAAGCTGGTGCCGCCGCCCCCGGTGACGGCGGACCCCTACCAGGAGGCGGCTCAGCTGTTGCCAACTTCACTCTGGGAGGCGGTCGACGCCCTCGACCAGGACCAGTTCTTCCGCGAGGCGCTCGGGCGAGAGATCGTGGACTTCATTGTCATGATGAAGCGAGCCGAGGTGGCGCGCTTTCTGAGCACCGTCACCGACTGGGAGCAGAATGAATACTTCGAGTTCTTCTGAGTCCGGCGCCGGCTACAGGGGGAATTAGGGATGTCTCAACCGGTCCAGCACCTGGTGTTATTCCGTCTGGCCGAGCCCCCGGGGCCCGAGGTGGAAGAGGAGATGCGGCGGCAGATCTCGATTTGGGCCGGGGCGATTCCCGGACTGCGCCGGCTGCGCTTCGGTGCCGACACCGGGGGCCGCGCCGATGGCTACCAGTTCTGCCTGCTGACCGAGTTCGAGGACGCCGAGGCGCTGGCGGCCTACCTTCCGCATCCGCTCCACGCCGCCTTTCTGCGATGGGTGCAGGATCGACCGTTCGAGGTGCTCCGGTTCGACTACCCTCTGGATGAAAGGACCAGCCTGCTGGAGAGCGGCTGACTCCCGGGAGGCGGCGAGTTTCCCATTGAGGGTCGACCGGCTCCAGCGCGAGTCAGGCTCGGGCTGCCGACTGCGGCGCCCAGCCAGGACCATCAACCGAGGCGGAGAATCTCAGCCGATCGGTCCCGGTTCCACCGACCAGGTGGTGGGCTTGGCGGCTGAGTCGGAGCGAGCGTTGGAGCCCCTCCCACGCCCCGCGCTCGCGGGCAGCATGCTCCGGTCACCGAGGGCGACGTCGCATCCAAGTTGGACGAGCTGGGGCCGGCCGCCCAAGTCACCAGGGCGGGTGCGCGTGGGGTAGGGCCATGGGGGGGCAGGCCCCAGCACTTCCTCCTGGTCATGCGGAACGGTCGCGCGGTCTCAGGGTCGACCCGCGCGGGCCTTCTAGGTCAAACGAAGATGGGATCTTAGGACCCAGAGCCGAACAGCTCGAACCCACCCGTCAGTCGTCCCCACCTCGGCCCTTCGGCGCTACCCTGATCCGGTGCGCATCCTGGTGATCGGCGGGACCCAGTTCGTCGGTCGACACATTGTCGAGGCGGCGCTCGGAGCCGGCGACGTTCCGACCCTGTTCCACCGGGGACGCACCAATCCCGAGCTCTTTCCGAATGTGGAACACCGCCGCGGCGATCGCGACTCAGACCTGTCCGCCCTCGCCACAGGTGAGTGGGACGCCACGATCGACTGCTCCGCCTACGTGCCCCGCCAGGTGCATGCGCTGGCCGCGGCTCTGGGAGGAAGGGGAGGGCGGTTGGTGCACATCTCCTCGGTCTCGGCCTATGAGCAATCCGTCGAGGCCGGTTTCAATGAGGATGCGCCCCTCGCCGCTCTCGCGGACCCCACCGAGGAACGTGTCACCGACGAAACCTACGGGGGCCTGAAGGCGCTCTGTGAGCTCGCCGCCCGCCAGGCGTTCGGGCAAAGCGCTGCCCGAGGCGGCCTGTCAGGGGATATGGGAGTCCCGGTTAGCATCGTCCGGCCCACCTACGTCGCGGGTCCCTTCGACCACACCGGGCGCTTCACCTGGTGGGTTGAGCGCGTCGCCCGGGGGGGACGGATCCTGGCCCCAGAGCCTCGCAACAATCCCTTTCAGGTCGTCGATGCCCGCGATCTGGCCGAGTTTGTCCTGCTGCTGGCGCACGGCCGGGCGGTGGGAACCTTCCACACCGCTTCCCCGACGCCTCCCTTCTCCTTCTCCGACTTCCTGGAAGCGGTCGTGGCCGGGGTGGGGCCGGAGTCCTGTGAACTTGTCTGGGTCGACTCGGACAAGCTCTCACGGGCTGGGGTCACCGCCCGCGACCTCCCGCTGTGGGAGGGGAACGGCCCGGGACGAGGCGTGCTCGCGGCCGACCCCAGCCGGGCGCTGGCGGCGGGGCTTCACCCCAGGCCTTTGGCACAGACCATCACCGAGGTCCACCAGCACGAGCTCGCGCATCCCCGATCGCTGCCGGTCGGGCTGGACCCGGATCGGGAGGCAAGCCTCCTGGAGCTCCTCGCCTGACCACCTCCTGGCTGGCGCCGACGGCGACTGCGCTGATGTCCGGCGCCGAGGGTCTTGCGCATCGAGGTGAGCCGTCGAGGTAGCTCGGCGGGACCGCCTGGGAGTGCTCGGCGCCATAGGGGAGGGAGGAATCGGCCAGCGGCGACCGGTCCCGGGTGGGGCCAAATCGCCCAGGGTCAGCCATCCCAGCGGCTGCGGAGCCATTTCGTTCTTGGCCGTCGCCGATCGCCGTGCCGAGACCGTTCGAAAATCGCGGTGCAAGGTTGGCCGGAGGGCGTCGCCACTCCCGGCCGAAATGCCGATGGGGTGCCAGTGGCCCAGTGGAGGTTGGAAGGAGCGATCAAACCCGACTTGACTCTTGACAGGGTCCGGTGCCAGGGTGGTCCCGGCTGAGCCGCCCGGGCGGCCCCCGCCAGGGTTGCGAACTGTTGAGCATCAGTGAATAATAGATAGCACACGTTCATTCTGGTCGCTATACAGGGCAACGTGAACCTGACAGAATGGGCGAGAGTTCAGGGCGTCCACCCACAGACGGCCTATAGGTGGTTCAGGCTCGGGACGTTGCCTGTGCCTGCAGTGCGGGTGAACTCGCGCTCAGTGCTTGTCTCACCAGAT
>JAKABA010000325.1 GCA_021802115.1 bacterium
CCTCCCGGTCGTCGGAGCTCACCGGCTCCTCGAACCAGCTGACCCCGGCCTGCTCGTGCAGCCACCGGCCGACCTCCCAGGCGGTGGTCCGATCGTAGGCCCCGTTGGCGTCGACGAAGAGCTCCGCCGCATCGCCGATCTCTTGCCGCACCAGCCTCACCCGCCGCAGGTCCTCTTTGGGGTCGGCGCCGCGGTCCTTCCCGATCTTCATCTTCACCCGGGGGATGCCGGCCTCCACGAACCCGCGCATCTGCTCGACCAGAAGATCGTCGGAGTAGGTGGTGAAGCCGCCGCTGCCGTACACCGGCACCGAGTCCCGCACCTGCCCGAGGAGAAGGGAGAGCGGCTGGCCGGCGGCCCGGGCCCGGGCGTCCCAGAGGGCGATGTCGACTGCCGCGATCGCCATCGAGCAGAGCCCGGGGCGGCCCAGGTTGCGGATCGCCCGCACCATCGCCTCCCAGCAGTCGGCGTTGCGGTGGACCATGGTGGAGAGGACGGCGGGCGCCAGCACGTCGCGGATCAGGGGGACCATGGCCGCGGTCCCGTAGGCGTAGCCCAGCCCCACCGTGCCGTCGCTGAGGCGGGGCTCGACGACCACCACCGTGGTCTGATCCCAGCTCAGGGTCCCGTCCGCCTCGGGGACCTCGGTCGGGATCCGGTAGGCGCTGACTCCCAGGGACTCGATGGTGGGGCTTTCGGTCAAGGCACTCCTCGGCTCGGCATTGGTGCAAGGGGCGGGCGGGGCCCGCGGCCCGCCCTCCGACCGTAGCCGCGATGAGACGGGAGCGCTGGGGCCGATCTGGCTGGAAGGCGCTCTGCCGCAAAGGCGCTTTGGGTGGATGGACCGGCTCTGAAACCGGGGCCGGGAGGGCCCGTTAGGCCTGGAGGAGGCCAGGGAGCTGTCAGCTTGATCTTGGCCGCCCCCGGTCGTGCGTTCAGGAGGAGATTCAGGATGGGCAAGACGGTCGGCGACCACCTGTGCGAGCGGCTTCAGGAGTGGGGGGTGGGGACGATCTACGGCTACCCCGGGGATGGCATCAACGGGATCATGGGCGCCCTGGGCCGCCATCCCGGCCGGCCCCGCTTCATCCAGACCCGGCACGAGGAGATGGCCGCCTTCATGGCGGGGGCCCACGCCAAGTTCACCGGCGAGGTGGGGGTCTGCATGGCCACCTCCGGCCCCGGCGCCATCCACCTCCTCAACGGGCTCTATGACGCCAAGCTGGACCACCAGCCGGTGTTAGCGATCGTCGGCCAGACCTATGTGCGGGCCCTGGGAGGCGCCTTCCAGCAGGAGGTCAAGCTGCTCCAGCTGTTCAGCGACGTGGCCTCGGCCTTCTGCGAGCAGGTGAACTCGCCCGCGGCCCTGCGGCACTGCCTGGACCGGGCGCTGCGGATAGCGATCGCCGAGCGCACCGTGACCTGCCTCATCATCCCCGCCGACGTGCAGGAGGAGGACGCGGTGGAGCGGCCCCCCCACGCGACCCACACCGTCCACTCCGGAGTCGGATTCTGGCCCCCGGTGGTGGTCCCCAGCCACCGCGACCTGGAGCGGGCGGCGGAGATCCTCAACGCCGGCCAGAAGGTCGCCATCCTGGTCGGCCAGGGGGCGCTTGGGGCCAGCGCCGAGGTGCTGGAGGTCGCCGACAAGCTGGGCGCGGGCATCGCCAAGGCGCTGCTGGGCAAGGGGGTGGTGGCCGACGACGTCCCCTTCTGCACCGGCAGCATCGGGCTTCTGGGCACCCGTCCCAGCTGGGAGATGATGTCCGGCTGCGACACCCTGCTGATGGTGGGGAGCAGCTTCCCCTACTCGGAGTTCCTGCCCCCGGAGGGGCAGGCCCGGGGCGTCCAGATCGACATCGACCCGCGCATGCTGAGCCTGCGCTGTCCGATGGAGATCGCCCTGGTCGGGGACAGCCAGCGGACCCTGGCGGAGCTGCTTCCCCTGCTCACCAGAAAGCCGGATCGCACTTGGCAGGAGCAGATCGAAAAATCGGTCGCTAAGTGGTGGCGGCTGATGGACGACCGCGCCCAGCCGCGGCTGCAGAACGGGCGCCTGCGGCCCCAGGCGCTCTTCGCGGAGCTGTCGCGGCGGGTGCCCGGCAACGCCATCATCACCAGCGACTCCGGCAGCGCCGCCAACTGGTTCGCCCGGCATGTCCGGGTCCGCCCGGGCATGACCCTGTCGCTGTCGGGCAATCTGGCCACCATGGTGCCGGGGGTGCCGTATGCGATTGCCGCCAAATTCGCCTATCCCGAGCGGCTGGCGGTGGCGACGGTGGGGGACGGCGCCATGCAGATGGGCGGCAGCGCCGAGCTCCTGACCGCCGCCGAGCACTACCGCGAGTGGTCCGATCCCCGCCTGATCATCCTGGTGCTCAACAACCAGGATCTGAACCAGGTGACCTGGGAGCAGCGGGTGCTGTCGGGCGACCCCCGCTTCGAGGCGTCGCAGCGGCTGCCGGAGTTCGACTATGCGGCCTACGCCCGCCAGATCGGATTGGGGGCGATGCGGGTGGAGCGGCCGGAGGAGATAGCCAGCGCCTGGCAGGCGGCGCTGGCCTGCGACCGGCCGTTCCTCATCGACGCGGTGACCGACCCCGAGGAGCCCCCGCTGCCCCCGCACATCACCTTCGAGCAGGCTCGCAAGTTCATGGCATCGGTGGGCGCGGCCCCCAGGGCCGGCGCCCCCGGGGCGGTCAACGCCCTGCGCGAGAAGGTCGACGAGTTCGTGCCGGGGCGCTGAGGTGGTGGGCGGCCGAACTCCCCACGGTCGGGGCAGGAGCGCCTCGCGCAGGCTCGACCGCGCCACCTACGACATCGCCCATGGGCGCTTCGAGCAGTCGCTCTCGGGGCTGACGGCGGTGGCGGCCGTGATCACCAGCGCCGAGATATTCATCGAGCACTACCGCGCCAGCTTCGGCAACAAGATGATGTGGAGCCCCATCCTGGTGGCGGTCCCGGTGGTGGTCAGCGGCATCGGGGGCGTATTCAGCCGGCGCTGGGCCCGGCGCGCCCTGCCGGCGGCCTCCGCGCTCTACATCCTGGATGGGCTGGTGGGGGAGTACCTGCACGGCCGCGGGATCCATCGCCGCCCGGGGGGCTGGCATGAGGCGGCCTACAACGTGCCCATGGGCCCGCCCATCGTGGCCCCCGGGCTGATGACGATCGTGGGCGCGATGGGAGTGCTGGCGGCCCTGCTGCGGAGGGAGGAGGATGCCTGACCTGCGCTCCGGCGACCACCTCCCCAACCGCCGCGCCGGTGGCCTGGCCCTGGACAAGGGATGGCTGCCGCGCCAGCGCCGGGGGGTGACCCCCCAGATGGTGGGGAGGTACCCGGACTACGACGTCCTCGAATCGGCCACCGATTGGGATCCCGCCACCCGGCGGGCCGTGCTGGCGCGGCTTCGGGTCGGCTCGGAGTTGCACTTCTTCCAGGCGGCGGAGGAGCCGGTGGTGCGGGCCTTCCTGGATCTCTTGCTCGACCAGGACCGGGAGCCGCGGGTGCCCGCGGTGGAGCTGCTCGACCAGCGCCTGGCGGCGGGCCGGCTCGATGGCTTCCAGTACCAGGACATGCCCGACGATCGCGACACCTGGCGGCTGGTGCTGCAGGGGATCGACCAGGCGGCGCAGGAGCGGGCCGGGGTCGGTTTCGCCAAAGCTCCGACCGCGGTCCAGGCGGAGATCGTGGGCGCCCTGGCGGGCGGCCGCCTGCGGGCGCCGGCGCTCTCCGGGATCAATGTGAGGCGGGCCTACTCGGTCTGTCTGCGCATGGCGGCGGCCGCCTTCTACTCTCACCCCTGGGCCTGGAACGAGATCGGCTTCGGCGGTCCCGCCTACCCTCGCGGGTTCATGCGGATCGGGCCGACCTCGGTGCGCGAGCCCAGGGAGAAAAGGGGCGCGACCTCTGAGGACCCGGCTGCCGCTACCTC
>JAKABA010000326.1 GCA_021802115.1 bacterium
CCGTCCTGGATCCGGGCCAGCACCCCTCGCATCTGCTCGCGCACATGCTCGTCCACGATCACGGGGCCACTGGTGTAGTCGCCGTACTCGGCAGTGTCGCTGACGCTGTAGCGCATCAGGGAGAGGCCGCCCTGGTACATGAGGTCCACGATCAGCTTGAGCTCGTGGAGGCACTCGAAGTAGGCCAGTTCCGGCTGGTAGCCGGCCTCGGTGAGGGTCTCGAAGGCGGCCGTCACCAGCGCCGACACCCCTCCACAGAGCACGGTCTGCTCTCCGAACAGGTCGGTCTCCGTCTCCTCCTTGAAGGTGGTCTCGAGGACTCCGGCCATGGTGCTGCCCAGCCCTCGGGCGTAGGCCAGGGTGCGTTCCCTGGCCCGCCCGGTCGCATCCTGGTGCACGGCCAGGAGGGCGGGGCACCCGATCCGGTCGCGGAAGCAGGCCCTGACCATGTGGCCAGGAGCCTTGGGCGCCACCATGGCGACGTCGCACCCGGAGGGGGGGACGACCGTCCCGTAGTGGATGGAGAAGCCGTGGGCGAACAGGAGCAGGCAGCCGGGCTTGAGCGCCTCCGTGAGCCCGGATGAGAAGAGTGCGGCCTGGTCGTGGTCGGGGACCAGCACCATCACGACGTCGGCGTCACGAGCGGCCGTGACCGGGTCATCGACTTCGAACCCGTCGGCCAGCGCCTGGGCTCGGCTGGTGCTGCTCGGCCGCAACCCCACCCTGACCGGGTAGCCGCTGTCCCGCAGGTTCTGAGCGTGGGCATGGCCCTGGCTGCCGTAGCCAAGGATGGTGATCCGGCTGCCCGCCAGTGCGGCTGGGTCGGCGTCCTGGTCGTAGTAGATCTGCATGGTGATCACCTCCTGTGCTCGGGGTTGGACGGGGCGTCGCCCCCCAGGGATATGGGTCGGCTCAGGATCCAGTCGACGATCGGCAGCCGGCCGAGGCCGGCGAGGGCACGGTCCACCTCCTGCGGGGTTCCCGAGACGGCGGTCAGGACCGACCCCTGGCGGCGCTCCAGCACCCGGAGGTTCAGTTCCGTGAGCGCGCCATCGACCCGGTGGCTATCGGGCTCGGTGCGGATCTCCACCAGCGCCGTGACCCACTCCAGCGGCCCCTGGTCGGTGAGGTCCTCAACGCTAACCACATCGATCAACTTCGACAGCTGCTTGACCACCTGGTCGGGTGGCTGACAGGCCATGCCGACCCGGATCCAGAGGGACAGGATGCCCGGCTCCGGGCCCTGCCCGACCGCACAGCTGAGGAGCCGCAGGCCGCGCCGTCCCAGGCAGTTGGTGATGCGCTGGAGGACTCCCGGCCTGTCCTCGACCCGCACGCGCACCAGCCGGGGGGCATCGCTCGCGACAGCTTGGCTGGCGGTGAGGCCGACCGCGGCCGCTCCACCTCCCTGGGTCACGCTCACGGGCACTCCACGAAGTCGGCCAGGCCCATGCCGAACGGGACGATGGGGTAGATGTTGGCCTCGGGATCGATGCGACAGTCGAGGATGGCCGGCCCGTCGTAGGCGATGGCCGCGTCCAGCGCCGCTTCCACCTCCTCCAGACGGCCCACGCGCCGGCCGAAGCATCCGAAGGCAGCCGCGATCAGCTCGAAGTCAGGGATGACGGCGTGGTCTATCTGGGAGCGGACCCCACCGTAGAAGTCGTCCTGGAACTGGCGGACCATGCCCAGCTGCCCGTTGTTGAGGATGATGACCTTGACCGCCAGGCCGGCCTCCACGGCCGTCGCCAGCTCCTGGAACGTCATCACGAACCCGCCCTCACCACTGACGGCGAAGACCACCCGGTTGGGACACGCGGCCTTGGCGCCGATCGCCGCCGGCAGGGCGAATCCCATGGTGCCGGCCCCGCCGGAGTTGAGAAAGGTCCCCGGGGCCTCTCCGGTCCAGGAGGTGGCCGCCCACATCTGATTCAGCCCCACATCCGCGACCACGATGTCCTGCGCGCCGCGCCGCCGGTACACGGCCGCCAGCACCTCCTGGGGCTGCAGGATCCCGTTGTGGGGATGGCGCAGCGGGTGGCGGGCCCGCCACTCCGCCACCTGGGCCCGCCAGTGGGGGCGGGGACGGGCGGGGATCGCGGCGCTCAGGGCTTCCAGGGCGAACCTGGCATCCGCCGCGATCTGGCAGTCGGCGGGGACGGTCTTGCCCAGCTCCGCGGGGTCGATGTTCACGTGGATCATGTGCCGGGCCCGGGGTGCGAACAGGTCGACCCGGCAGGTCACCCGATCGTCGGCACGCATCCCCACCATCAGCAGGCAGTCGCAGTCGCTGACCGCCTTGTTGCAGTAACCCGTGCCCATGAACCCGACCAGCCCCATCGCCAGGGGGCTGGTCGACGGGAACACTCCGGTGCCGAGCAGGGTGGTCCCGACGGGGGCGTCGATGCGTTCGGCCAGATCCTGCAGGGCCGCCTCGGCCCCCGCGATCGCGACCCCCCGGCCCGCGAGGATCATCGGGCGCTCCGCCGCCGCCAGCATGGCGGCCGCCCGCTCCAGCAGTTCCGGGTCCGGACTGGCGGGCCCGCGGTGGGGTCGAAGCCGGGTGATGGTGGAGGCCCCGCCCGCGATGACCTGCTGCTGAACGTCCTTGGGGATGTCCACCAGGACCACCCCTGGACGTCCGGTCCTGGCCACGTGAAAGGCCTCGTGAATGGTCGCTGCCAGATCTCCGGCGTCATGGACCTGGTAGCTGTGCTTGGTGACTGACATCGTGGAGCCGATGACGTCGGACTCCTGGAAGGCGTCCGTCCCGATGGCGCTGTTGGCCACCTGGCCGGTGAGCGCCACCACCGGCACCGAGTCGAACTGAGCGGTCGCCAGCCCGGTGACGAGGTTGAGCGCCCCCGGCCCCGAGGTGGCCAGGCACACTCCGACGCGCCCCGAGGCGCGCGCGTAGCCGTCAGCCATGTGGGCCGCACCCTGCTCGTGGCGGACCAGGACGTGGCGGATGGGGGTGGCTGGGAGGTGCTGGTAGATGGGCAGGTTGGCGCCGCCCGGGAGGCCGAACATCACCTCGACGCCCTCGTCCACCAGAGCTTGCAGCAGAACCTCCGCACCGCTCCTGGGCTGGGCGGCGCGCCGCGGGGCCTGGTGGTCGTGGGGCAGGGCGGCGAGGGAGGCACTCATGACCTGGCTCAGTCCTGCCCGTAGGCCTGTCCGATCGCAGACGTTATGGCGGCGTCGGCCGCGACCTGCCGCATCGGCCTCGCCGCCGCGTGCGCGTGATGGCGCACCCAGTTGCGGGCTGCCTCATCGAGCTCGATGTCGGGGGGGAAGCCTGGCATCCCCTGATGGTCCGGTCGATCGAAACGGTTGTGCTCCGGCATGGTGGGTCTCCTCACTGCTGGGTGGATGCGGTGTGCTTCGGTGAAATCCGGTCGGTTCTGGTTCGGGGTACAAAAAAAGCCCCCCGGGGTTAACCGGGGGGCTTCAGCTCAGTCCAAAAATCGCGCAGACGTTAGCTGAGCAGCCCTCCTGTAATTAGGCCTACTAGAGCGACCGAGCTCTCGGTGGTCAGCGCGACGACGATCTGCCTGTTCAAGGTGCCAGTAGGTATACCAGCGTCAGGGGGGTCTGTCAAGGACCATACCGGGACTCCGGGTCCGCCGGGATCGTCGCGAACAGTTGCTCGGACCGTGTGCTGCAGCCGCAGGCCCGACCGCTCCGCGACAGGCCGGACCGTGTCGGCTGTGGCTCGGACGATCGGACGGCGGGGCACCGGAGGAGTGGACGTAAGCGCGGCGACGCGGGCGGTTCGTCGCGAGGCCACAGCCTAGCCCAGCAGGGGGGAGGGGCCGCATGAGCTGTGTCACAGTCGTGGACTCACCAACGTTCACCGAGTGGCAGCTGTACAGACAACTGCCGTGGGAGTGGTGGGATCCCGGACCGCGCCCGCCAGGGCCGGGCCCG
>JAKABA010000327.1 GCA_021802115.1 bacterium
TCGGGAGGATGGTCCGCACCAAGCGCCCGGAGGACGCCATCTCAGCTTTTACCCTCATCCGTAATCGGTTTCCGAGCGCCACCCTGGACGTGGTCGGTGACGGGTACCTCAGGGCCCGGCTTGGTGCGGAGATGCGACCCGGGGTCACGATTCATGGATCGCTGTCCGAGGCGGGAAAGCGTTCGCTTTTGGCCCAAGCGGACCTGCTCTTGCTCCCGGGAACGCGCGAAGGCTGGGGAATCGTGGCGATGGAGGCGGCAAGCTACGGGGTTCCGGTCATCGCCTACGATGTTGCTGGCCTACGCGATGCAGTGGTGGACGGTGTTACTGGGGTGTTGGTGCCGCCAAATTCAGGGGCGCTTGCCGCCGCGGTGTGTCAGTTGCTCTCCGAACCACAGATCTGGCGGCGTTTCTCGGCTGCCGCCAGGGAGCGCGCGGTCACGTATTCGTGGGATCAGTGTGCGCAGGACCTGTTGAGGTGCGTGTCGGCCGCGCCCGCCACGTCCACCTCCCAGCGCGCTGGCACGCCTCCACGCACGGCACCACCTGCACACACCGATCTTCGCAGTGGAGAGTCAGCGTCCCCGCAGCGGCTCGGTCGGAGCCGTGGCTCGTCAGCCGGGGATAAGCTCGCCGGACCCTTGGGCGGCGCTCAAGCAGGGCGAGGCGACCGTGGTTGACGTCCGGACACCAGCTGCCTCGCCTTCGCCGAGCGCCATGGCTGGCGGATTCCGCACCCGAACTTCCTTCCTGCCTGGATGCTCGCTGTGCCGGGTGTCTTTGGGCTCCCCACGCGTCCGTGGAGAACTCGTCCCGAAGACGGAGGTGGCTGGCCCAGAGCCGTTCTTCGATGGGGATCTGCGGGATTGTGGTGACCGTGCTCAAGCGCGTGACCACTATCTGCAGGCGCGCGCCGACCCGCCTCGGAGGCAGATGTACCCTGGCCGGTACTGGCGCGCCCTTGTTCCCGGGATGCGGCGTGCCGGACGTTCATGCGTTGACTCTGGGAACGAGCTTGCAGCGAAGGTCGGGCAATGTTTGCCATCTCAGTTCGAGAGCAGCGAGTGGCGATCCCCCGGTGAGAGCCGGGGCCTCCGGGCGGCGTTTCCCAGGGTGAACGGACCGGACGCCAGGCGGTCGCAGCTCGGACGGCTCTGCTGGCCCGGATGTTGTGGACCAAGGGACGAACTTACTGGCCAGGGGTTCGCCGCCTGATGTCCGATCTGAGCCGCCCATCAGGGTCGGATAGCAGCGCAGCGGACGTGACCGTCGTGGTTCCCACCAGGAACGCGGCGCGGACCCTGGCGGCCTGCCTGAAGTCCCTCCGTGCCCAGACCTATCCCTGCCGGATCGTGGTCGTGGACAACGGTTCCACCGATGGCACGCATGAGATTGCCGAGCGCTGGGCAGACATCGTGCTTGAGGCAGGGCCTGAGCGCTCCGCCCAACGCAACTTCGGCGCTCGCACTCACCCAGCGGACTTCCTTGGGTTCATCGACGCAGACATGGTCTTGGAGCCCAGCGTGGTGCAGGAGGCAGTGGCTCTCCTGCGCGACGGGGCGGGATCGGTGATCATCCCCGAGCGGACCGTGGGAACCGGGTTCTGGGTTGAAGTGCGCGCCTTCGAGCGCTCGTTTTACATCGGGTCGGACGCGATCGAGGCCCCACGGTTCTTTCGCAGGGAGGTCTTTGAACGTGCCGGTGGGTTCGACGAGCAGCTGACCGGACCTGAGGACTGGGACTTGGGGCAGAGCGTGCGCCGCCTCGCGCCCGTGGCCCGCACCACAGCGACAATAGTGCACGACGAGGGGAGTCTGAGCTACTTGGCCGCCTGCCGGAAGAAGGCCCACTACGCTATCGGCATGCGCCGCTATCTGGCCAAGCGCGGCGCTCGGGCGCTTCTGGACGCAACCCGGCGACCGTGGCTTTCGCGGCCCTGGAGGCTGGCCAGCCGAAGAGGTCTCGGCCTCCTCGCCTTGAAGGCTGGCGAGGCGATGACGATGGTCGCGGTTTGGGGGTGGTCGGCGGCGGGAGCAGCCAATCGGGCCGCTCCTGGTGGGAGGCGTGTCTCAGATGATCCCCTCGGGAAAGCATCGACCCCAGTCGACCTGAGTGGCGCCCGTCATTTTCTGAAGAGTTCCCTGCAAACGGGGAGCCGTCTATGGCATCACGGGCGGCACGCTAACGTTGCCTTGAGGGTGTTCCTGGCGACCCGTAACGGGAGTGCTATCCTGGCCACTCTCGCCGTTGCAGCGCTCGCCCCAAAGCTGGCGAGAGATGTGACCTTCGAGGTCAAGGACGGCCTTCGGCTTGTCGCTCCGGCCCGGGACTACCAATGGTGGCCGATTGTGGAGGTCGTGGTCGACGACTGCTACCGGCTGGTCCCCTTGGCCCTGGAGCTGCCCAGGACACCATCCCTGGTCCTAGACATCGGAGCCCATGTCGGGGCATTCACTTGCGCACTCGCCAGAGCCGTCCCCGGCGCTCGGGTTACTGCGGTCGAGCCCAGCTCAGAGCGAGCAGTTTACCTTCGCCGAAATGTCGCCGGGAATGACCTTGAGGGGCGCGTCACTACGGTCCAGGCAGCAGTTGCCGGACACGCTGGCCACCGACACTTGAGTCCATCCGGGATCCTGGAGGCCGCCCAGAGTCCGGACGTTGGTGGCGAGCTGGTTGACTTGATCACTCTCGAAGAGTTGTTCGTAGGCTCTCCCGGCCCGATCGGTTTGGTGAAGATGGACTGTGAGGGCTCTGAGTATGAGATCTTAGAGTCGGCCTCCACCGCCACGCTGCAAAGGATCGAGCGTCTCGTTCTCGAGTACCACCCCGCCCCTCCCGAGGTGATCGACCGACTGTTCGCTCGGCTGGACCATGTGGGACTCACCCAGCGGTGGTGGCAGGATTACCAGCCTGGGCAACGTGGAGTTGTCTACCTTAGTCGCGAGCCCAGCTGACCGTGGGGCCACCGCGTCAGCGGACTCTAAGCCACCCGCACGTGGGATTCGTGACCGACTCCTTCCTCGACACCCGGCAAGCACTCTTCGAGGGCGGAGCGGAGCGCCACCTGTTGCACCTGGCCACTGTGGCGAGGGGCCTAGGCGCCGCGGTCACCGTCTACCAGCGCTCTGCGGAGGCGTGGGAGGGCAGCTATCAAGGGATTCGGGTCGTGGCGCTGCGTGCGCCGCGCCTTCTCGGCGGAAGGGCACTGATCAAGTGCGCCCTCCGCGACGGCTGCACCCACTTGCACTTCCAATACTTGAACCAGGTGCCACGGATGGCAAACGGCGTTTGTGTCACGGCCACCAACCACGGGGTGTACTGGGACATACCCTACGTCGACCGCTATCGGAGCTGGTATCCCGGCGGGCGGCTGGCCGCGATCCTCCTGCCCGGGTGGCGCTTGCGCGAGCGCCACCGCTGCCTTCGAGCCATCGGCCGGTGTGAGCGGATCTTAGCTACGGACTCCTCGCTGCTGCGGCTGGTCCAGAGTCATCGCCCGCGCCTGCGCCTGAGAGTCGATGTGGTCCTGAACTTCACCGACCTGCCCGAGCTTTCGGATGCCAGCCCGGACGACCACCCCGCCCTCCAGCCCCTGATAGAGGCGCGCCGTCAGGGAGCGATCGTGGTCTTGGTGCCTCGGAACCTCTCGTTTGTTCGGGGCGCAGCCTGGCTGCCGGAGGTCGTGCAGCGCACGGTGCCGGCCACACCGGACGGCCGTGTCTGCCACTTTTTCCTAACCGGAGCAGCGGTGAACGTGTACGGCGCGGGCTCGCGGCACCGCCGGCTTTTCGACCAGCAGCTTTCCTCGGTGTCTTCGGAGGCGGGCGACCGCTTGCACCTGCTCGGTGGGGTGCCACATGCGCTGATGAGGGCTGCCTACGAGGTCTCGGACATAGTCCTTATCC
>JAKABA010000328.1 GCA_021802115.1 bacterium
GTTCGGCCGAGCTGACGTGGTGGTGGATGTAGACGGTTACTTCATCAGCGGAGGCACCGCGCCAGCCAACGCCGGTCTGTTCACGCCGATCAACCCAGTCCGGGTCTTGGACACCAGGGTCATGGGACAGCCGTTAGGGCCCGGTGGCTCCCTGACGCTGGATCTGGCGGGGGTCGACGGGATCGGCGCTCAGGCCACGGCAGTCGTGGCCAACTTCACCGTCACGGACACCACCGCACCCAGCTACCTGACGGTCTATCCCGGGCCGACCCGCCCCTTGGCGTCGGACATTAACTGGCTGCCCGGCGAGACCGTGCCGAATCTGACGGTAGCGACCCTCAGTACCTCCGGCACCACCTCGGCTTACAACGACCAGGGCACGACCGACCTTGTCGTGGACGCCTTCGGGTATTTCAGTCCTTAGTGAGGTGGGTCGGGACTGACAAACGGGGTCCCCTCAAGTCTTTGCATCCATGGGGCCGTTGGTACCGACGAAACGCTGCGGCTACGCCGAGCGCCCTGGGGCTATTTCAAGCACTTGTTCGCGCTCCTGTGCAAGTCTTCTCATGCGGTCGACCAGACTTCGATGGTCCTCGGCGACTCGGGCCAACATCTTAGCGTTCTGTGGGCCGCTGACCTGCCATTGGTACCCTCTCCGCAATAGAAGATGCGGAGCAGTCCGCGAGTCGTCCAGGATGTAGTCAAAGGACTCCGCGCGGTTGGCGAGCCCCCACCACAGTGAATCACGCAGAGCCGCAATATCTGCCTCGCCGAGATGAAACTTCCCCTTGAGCTCCTGGAGGCCACGGTCGACATCCGGCCGGATCGCGATTTCTGCTAGGCCAGATGCCCCGGTGTTCAAGCTCCGCCAGACATCCCGCCAAAGAGCGATGAGAACGGAGGAGCGAGTCGTGTCGTGACACCATGCACGCCGTCTGTAGATCAAGCGGATCGCAAACGTGGCGACTGGGTCATTCAGAAGTTGGAGAACATCAGCAACACTTGTCATGGCCCAGGCCAGTGAGACGGTGACTTCGAGGCTATCCGTCGAATACCCGGGGATTGTGACGGTGGTAGGAAGACGGGACACAGTGAGCGGGTGGAGTGGGTAGGCCGACTGTGGGCAGTCCATTTGTAGGGCCCAGACCGCGCCTCCCTTGGGCCCATCGTTACTGAGCAGCACACTGATAGTGCCGGTGAATTGGCCATAATCGGCGTCGGCCGGCGTTGCACTGAAGGCGGTACTTTGCGGTCGCTGCCAATAGGACGTTGACCATGTGATAGGGGCATCCAGTAGGCGGGCGGTAATGTTGGGTCCCCTGATCTGGCTAAGGTAAAGAACAATTAGGGAGATCACCACGCCGGCGGCGCCGAGAATTGTTGCTATCAAGGCCGGTGTTGGCTCCCGTGACTATCTCGCGTCACGCTTTGTCGCCGACTTGGCGTAGAACAGTGAGCATGCTGAGTCGGCAGGGTTACCGGTCCGGCGAGTCACCGGCGCGCCACCAACTGGCTGGTCGCGGTGAGCTGGCACCGTGGTGATCGTTGGCCTTCATCCGGGAATGCCCGCTTTCGCCGGTAGCGAGGCCACCACGTCTGTGGCAAACCGCTCTGCCTGCTCCAGTACGAGTTTGACTGCGGCGGCCTTCATGTCGCGCGGATAGACGTACTTGGTCAGGAGTCTCCGAACCGTGCTGCGAAGCTTGGCCCGGGCCGGCTCTTCGATGGTCCAGTCGACCGTGGTATTGGCTCGAACCACCCAGGTCCTTCACGATGACTTTGCCCTGAGGTCAGCCAGGCGCCACCAGCCACGCTCAGTAGTGGCGCGCTCGAAGCGTCGGTCGCGACTAAGTGCGCGGAATAGTGTGGCGTAGGCCCCCTCGGAGCGAAGAAGCTTCCCGGCACCCTGAAGATCCTCGACAAGTTCCACGAGCCGCGCCGAGCCGCCCCGCCTGCGCAGGCAAACCTCGGCGGCGTCGGCGATGGTGCCGGCCTGGATAGCCATGGTGTCTCCTGATGGGGCTCTGGCTGCGATCTGCCGCAGCATCTGGAGATTAGCCTCCAGCGCCCGGATCTGAGCCGCCACTTGGCGCCTCTCCTCACGAGTTTCGCTAAGACTCTCCGCCAGGTGGTCATCCCGGCGCCGGAGCTTGGCGAGCTGCCGCTCGATCACCCCAATGGGGTCCTCCGAGTTCGCCACGCGAGCCATCGGGGGGAGTGTAGCCCCAAGTGCGCCCGAGCTAGCTTGTAAAGCCTAAGTAGGCATGGCATAATGTGCGCGAGAGACCAATCAGGAGGAAACCGGGGTGAGGTTCGCGGCCCATCGGCCAAGGGGAGATGCTCCCCGCGGGCTGGACTTGCTCCCGGGCGGTCCCATGGTGCCAGTTGTCCTCACCGATGACGTCCGACTGCCTGGCGAGACCTACAGGCTTGACGCCGACTGGGATGGGGAGGTGGCGGTTCTCGCCGGACTCGGGGGTGCCGACGGCCGTGTCGTGCTCCTCCCGAGGGCAGTTCACCACTCAGGCCACAAGCCGATGATCGGCATCCTGGCGGTGGTCGACGCCGTGCGTTCGGATGGCCCCGGCCAGATCCGAGGAGCCCGGCTGTTCGGGCTCAGACGGGTCGAGATCGCGACCTTGTCCTCGAGAAAGGCCCTGCTCGTGGCAGAGGTTGGCGAGGTGGACGAAGGCGACGCCACGGACGCTGACTGGGGACGGCTGCTGAGGGTGGCCCGGCAGGCGGCCAGGAGGGAAGGTATATGGTCTCCACCCGGCCTGCCTCATCCCCTGGATGACAAGTCCCCGGGGCAGCTCGCAGATGTCGTCGCGCTGGAGATCGGAGCGAACGATGAAGCGCGACTGGCGCTCCTGAGGGCGACAAGGTGGACAGATCGGCTGCCCGTGTTGGAGCAACTTGCCAAGCCCCGTCGGGTGAGGTTGCGTGCCCCACGAAGCCGGCGGCCACGGAGAAGCGCCGCCACGGACCAGCAGTTGCCGGCGGAAGTCAGGCGGGCATTGGAGAACTGCCTCGAAGAGCCCGGTGGCGCAACCGAGGCTCCAGGCCGGATGGCGGCTCGGGTGCTGCGAGAGCTGGTCTGGGAAGCGCCGCCGGCGCAGCCCGTGGATCTAGCCGAGGCGCGCCAGTTGCTGGACGACAGCCACGAGGGCCTTGCGGAGGCCAAACGGGCCATCCTGGACCATCTGGTCGTGTTGGAGTGGCAGCGCCGGAGGGGCCTACCGCGTACTGCTGAGCACGCACTGTGCCTGGTCGGACCGCCCGGGACGGGCAAGACCACTCTGGCAGCCAAGGTGGCGGAGGCGATGGGGCGGCGGCTGGAGCTGATCGCCCTCGGCGGCGTCGACGACGTCACCTTGGTCGGGACGGATCGTGCCTACCGGCAGTCGCGGCCGGGTGAGATCGTGCGGCGGCTGCGAACGGCCCAGGTCCACCCATCACAGGTCGTCTGGCTGCTGGATGAGATCGACAAGGCCACCAGGTGGAGCGACCACACGGCGATCCCGGTGCTGCTGGCACTTCTGGACCCATCACAGAACTCCGCTTGGCAGGACCGCTTCCTCGATGGCGCGCGCTTGGACCTGTCTGGCTCCATGTTCATCGCAACCGCCAACGACCTGGATGGGATCCCCAGCGCGCTGCGCGACCGGCTTCGCTGCGTCGAGGTCCCTGGCTACTCACCCGCTGAGCAGATCGAGATCGGAGTCGAGAAGCTCTTGCCCAAGCTGCTCAGCCAGTTGGGTGCTGCTGGTGTGGTCGCGGTCCAGCAGCCGGCCATTGCAGCGCTGGTTTTGGACCACGCGCGGACAGCCGGCTGCCGACAGCTGGAGCAGCGCTTGCAGGTGGTCCTGGCACGGGCGCTAGAAATCCACATGGACG
>JAKABA010000329.1 GCA_021802115.1 bacterium
ACTCCAGGTGGGTCTCGAAACGCTGGCGCTGCAGCCCGCGCTGGCCGAGCGTCTCCTCCAGGCGCAGATAGGCCAGGATCACGGCCGACCTGGGATCGCCGCCCAGGGAGAGCTCCTCCAGACCGCCTGCCATGGCCGAGGCCAGCTCCTCCGGCAGCTCGGTGACGGGGGCCATCCCAGAGGTGAGCGACCTCCAGTGGCGGTTGCGACGCGCTCTAAGGTAGACCACCACTCCCGCTATCAGCAAAACGACCAGCACGGCCGCTGTCGCGGCCAGCAGGTCGGAGCCGACCGCGATGGAGCCTGTGGTGATCGCCGGGTGAGCCGAGCTGGAGCCGGCCGCGGTGGGACCCGCCAGGTGGAACGGCTTCTTGCGGCGCTTGAGCCCCAACGCCAGCAGGACGATGAGGGCGATGAGCATGCCGAATGCCAGCGCCACCAACTTCAGGGAATCCCGCCTCCTCATCCGGACCGGCACCGGGGTCGCCTTGCCAATGTGCTTGAAGTCGCCCCAGGGGAAGAAGATGAGCACCAGAACTAGCAGAATCTCGGCCCCGCCCAGGATGATCACGGTGGCGAGCTGCCCCACAGCCCCCGCCACCGGGTTTTGCAGGGCGGACTTGGCGGGTGGCGGCAGGATCTGCTGGGAGTAGTGGGCCTGGCTCCCGACTGCGACCACCGCCAGCAGCACAATCAGGAACACGCCACAGAGCGCGGCCAGCAGCCAGCGCCGGCTCAGGCCCAATAGGCGAGGTGGCGGAGGGTCCATCAGCGCGGGGGGACGATCAGGCAAGGGGGCGAAACCGGCTCACGGAATGACAACCTACCACCCGCGGCCGGCGTCGATGTGAGCGCCCGTGCCCGCGCCGCACGGTCGAACCTCTATCGACGGCTCGCGGCAGAGGTCCTAAGGCCGCCGTCTCGCCTGCGCGGGAGCGAGGTCAGCGCCTCAACTGAGATCGACTGCCAATTCGCTACCCGAGGAACCCGGCACATCGGTCAAGCCCTGCTCACGCCGTCCTTGAACCTGGAGTCTGTAGAGCCCGATCGTCATAGCTGCGGCCAAGGGAAAGATCTCTGACAAATAGCTAACCTCGCTGCGCCATCCGAGCCACAGGAACGACATCGCGACTACCGGCAGAGCAGGCAGCAGATCTCGCCTAAACCATGCCAGCAGACACAGGCCGGCGAATCCAACCACGACGACTGCCGTCAAAACGTGCCGCAGTACCACGGGGGGTGCGGGCGCAAACAGACTCACCACTCCCAATCCCTGCCCAAAAGTAGGCTGAACGACCAGACCGATGATCCCCTCCAGAGCGTGGCGCTCCAGCACCAGCCAAGGTGCAATCAAGACCAGCGCAGTGCCCAGAGACCATACCATCCGGTCCCTAAAGCCAGGCAGTGTCTTGGTGAACACCGCGTATCCAAACCAGATCGCCCACGCCAGCGGGTGACAAGCCATCGCCACGCCCATGAGCAGCCCCGACAATCTTCGGCGGTCGATCCACAACAGCGACAAAGTGGCCAACGCGTAGCCAAAGAACTCTCCGTCTCCGTGGAGAGCCGCACTCATGAGGCCGCCATCGCCCACCTGAACCAGCAGCACAAGCACGAGCACCGGCCAAAGGGGACCAGCACCCAAGCCTGCTATCGCCAGCCATGCGAGCGCCGCGAGCATCGTGTAGCCGACCCAAGCGCTGAGGTTTCCCATAGCGGCCGGAAGCATCCACACGTAAGCCATGGGGGGGTATCCGAAGGTCGTAAAGGCGGCAGTTCGCCAGCCCTTTTTGGCAACCGACCTGGCAACGGCGGCTTCCTCTGCCACGGAGGGATACGACGTTTGGTGGGCAAGCACACCCGCCTGAAGTGGGGTCCCGAGCGCCACCGAGGCCCGCAAACTGTGGAGACACGCCAACTCCGGTTGTAGATAGGGATCGCGGCCTTGCAGCACCTGGCGCGACGCGCAGACTATCGATGCGGTCACGTCGTTGTTGACACCGTTGGCTGGATTCAAAAGAGCGGGTAGCCGTACTAGCAGCCCGCACGTGATCCCCAGTAACAGTAGAGGAATCCACCGTACGGCTGCCTGGGGCAACAGTCGGTTGGGCCGCCGCGGGCCCGGTTCTCGCAGGATTCGCACCACCGCAACGACCAGCGCCGGATAGGCAAGTAAAGTGGCGCAGTACAGCACCGGGTACTCTACCGGCGTGAATATCCGCCCATCGAGTCCCAGCAGGATGTTCCACATCATTGTCAAGCCGAATATGGCCAGGAGCCGTCTCGTAGCGGTGCCTGCGACAGGTCGCTCGGACCCTCCTGGGTGCATCAGGCTCCGCCTAGCAGAGATGGCCCTGAGGATCGCATGTCTAGCCAACCTCAATTGCCCCCAAGAGCACGCCGATAACACTTCCCGGGCTCGCCCACGCCCTCAGGAGAACCGAGCTGCACGAGATCTCAGCCGACAGGACCGCCAGTCTCCTCATGGCAATTGCTTCGACTTGCCACGAACGCGACGCGGAGTGCCTCGACCACCAGGCTCGAATCTGACAACAGGAGAATGGAAGAGAGTACGCCGACCCAACATCATTCGCCGCCGGCCTCATTCGTAACAGACTTTGATCGCTTGGGCCAGGTCCTCGCTCGAGCAAGTCCCCATGGAGGACATAGGTACACGGGCCAACTGTCGGCCGCAGGAGGATGGCAGGCTCAGGGGCAACCCTGGCCCGCCACATGTAGCTCTGAGGCATGGGAACAGGGAGGATGACTGCGCTCTTGATTCGCGAGCTTGAGCCAAGTAGATGAACCTGGGCCCCTCGGCCGCCAGGCTTCTGCCTACCATGCCCGAACTGAGCCGATCGGTACGGTTCGGACCACGTGAGCAGGTGTCGAAGCAGAGTTGATCGCCCTGGAGAGCGCTCACAGTCCGGGAACTAGTGGCCCCATTTGTAGCAGAGGCAGCAGGAGTGGGAAACGGAAGCCCTGCCGGTATCGAAAAGTCGAGATTGGTACTCGCGCAGCCACTGGCTCGGGCTGGTCGAGAGCTCCGGCCAGCTCGGGCCACAGATTCAGGCGCCGCTCCCTCCGCAACGGGCCCGCCAGAAAGTGTGAGCGCCGTCCAAATGGTGGCGTCCACAGGTCTGAACGGTGCCGCATGAGCTTGGGCTGCTAGGTTGGTGGGCTCAGGGACCCACCGCGGGTCGCATCTCGGTCCGGCAGGCAGGGTCCAAATGGCGCTCCTCAGAACACGGGCCAGGGCCATCAGGATAGTCACGATCCCGATAGCCCTGGCGGGTCTGAACACCCCGCACAGATGTCTGCCAATGCAGCGGATGCCCGCGCCGTAGTCAGTTCGTGGCAGAGTTCTCTGCAGGCTGCTACCGCTAGGACCAGGAGCCCGAGTGGGGCGAGCGAGTGAGCTGGATAGAAGCGGTCGCTGAAGAAGATCAGAGTAAACGGCACGACCAGAACGCTTCCCAACAGCGTCCAACCGAGAGGGCGGGTGAGAGTGGCACGCGGGTCGCCCATGGCCAGCATGAGAAGTGGAATGGCCACTATTACGTCTTGGGTATGCCCGTATGGCGTGACGACCATCCATATCCCAAGCGGCAGGAGCAGAAGCCATCCTATCCGACGCTCCCGCCCCAACCCGGTTATAAGTGGAGAGATGCGCAGCTGCCGGACGAGCGCCACAGCGGCCACGCAATCGAGCAGGGTCAGTCCTAGTACCACGGGATCGCGGAGGCTGGGTGACAATCCCCAAGTGGTAGGCGCGAACGTCAGTAGGCCCGGTAGCCCTACGAGCTCCGTTTGAGCCGGCAGGCGAGACCCGAAGTGGATGATGAGATGGAACCAGGCGCTGAGAAGACCGGCACCGACCA
>JAKABA010000330.1 GCA_021802115.1 bacterium
CACCTTCTACAACCCGGAGGGGAAGGAGAGGGGCGGCCAGCTCCGGCTGGTGGTGGTGGCCGACCAGATCACCTACCTCTCGCCCCCCAAGCGGGAGGCGACCTCGGAGAGCCCGGCCAGGGCCCGGAAGTGACCGGGCTCCTGGCAGCCGCCCTCACCCTCCTGGTGGGGGCGGCCGCCGCCGCCTTCAGTGCCCTGGTGCTCCTGACAGTGCTGCGGGCGCTGCTCGGTGGCCGCCGGGGAGGAGGGCTCGGGTGCTGGGTCCTCCTGGCCCTGCTCCTGGCCATCTGGCTGGTCTCCGGGTTCCTCGCCGATGGCGGCTCCGGCTCGGGGCCCGCCCCGGGACACCCCGCTCCGGGGCACCCGGTGCCGGCCGTCTCCTCGCTCTGATGGGCGGGCGGTACGTGGCGGCGCCCCGGGACCGGCTCGATCCCTCGGCGGCGGCCTGGTGGCTCGTCCGCCAGCCCGCCACCTGGATCGCCGCCTCAACCCCAGTCGTCGCCCTCGAGCTCCGCTGGAGCCCAGCCGCAGGCTTCTGGGCGACCCTTGTCATGACGTTGGCCGCGACGCTGGTCACGCTGCACCGGCGCCGCTGGTCCGCCGCGGCGGAGACCCTGGAGCGGGTCCGCTGGGAGCTGGACCGGCGGCTCCAGGAGGTGCGGGCGGCTGCGGCCGGGGGCACTCCAGCTGCCCCGCCCAGCTGGCCCAGGCTGCTGGTGGTGGTGGACGAGGTGGCGGAGCTCACCTGCCGCGACCTGGGCGACGACAGGGCCGCCCGCGCCGCCCAGCAGGCGGCCAGCGGGCGGCTCTGTGAGATCGCCAGGCAGGGGCGGTCGGTGGGGGTCCACCTCGTCTGCTGCACCCAGCGCCCGGATGCCGAGGCGGTGCCGGGGCAGCTGAAGGCCAACCTCGCCGGCACCGTGGCCTTCCGGGTCCGAGCCGCCGTCAACAGCTACATCCTGCTGGACAGCGACCGGGCCGCCCCGCTCCCGCCCCACCCCGGCCGGGCCATCTGGCAGGAGGACTCCGCAGAGGAGTTCCAGGCGGTGGACTGCTCACTGGAGGAGAGCCGCGACCTGCTGCTGGCCAGGTGGTCCGGGAGGGGGCTCCTCCCACCACGAGTCCTTGTATCACAGTGGTGGCAAAGTACATGCCCCACTTCGGACGAGCTCTCGGATCCATCGTAATGGAAGAGATCAGGATCCTGAGCGCGGGGGTGGACACCCTCCACTGCTCCGTCCGGGGCGAGCTCCAGGACGGGCTCTTGGTCTTCCTCGAGGCGCTGAAGGCGGAGGCGCAGCACTCCAAGGAGCTCCAGGTGGTCACCTGGGGGGAGCAGTCCCTCTCGGTGGCCCTGCGTCCCCACGGCTGGCGGAGCTATCCGTTCTGGGCGAGCTCTCCCAACATAGAGGTGGCGATCGGCGGTGCCGCCCCGTTCCCGCCGGTGTTCATTCAGGCCCACTCGGCCTACCTCCACTGCAGAGGAGCCGACCAGGCCGTGGCCGAGATCTCGGAGTGGCTGGGAGCGAACGTGATGCGCGGCGAGCCTGTGCTCGGGATCTCCCGTCTCGACCTCTACTGCGACACCCAGAACTGGTCGCCCACCATGGACGACTTCGACCGCTTTCACTGCCGGGGCGTCCGCCGCCGGGTGTACTCGATGCCTGCGGAGGACCAGGCGCACACCAGGGGCCGCAAGCCCAACGGCTTCGTCTTCGGGGGCGGCGACCTGATGGCCCGTTGCTACGACAAGACCCTGGAGCTCCGCTCTCGCGGCTCGGAGTGGCCCAAGGCGCTGTGGGTGGACTGGGACCAGGCCCAGCCCGTCTGGCGGGTCGAGTTCCAGTTCCGCCGCCGCCCCCTGGTGTCTCTGGGGTGCTCGACTCCCGACGAGGCCCTCGCGGTCCGTCAGGAGCTGTGGCACTACGGCACCCAGTGGCTCTCGCTGCGGACCCCTACCTCCGACTCGAACCGGGCCCGCTGGCCGGCGGCCCCCGAGTGGACCGTGATCCGCCAGGCGCGAGTGGGGTCGCCGACATCACCGCTGGTGCGCGACCTGGTCCGGTCGGCCGATGAGCTGAGGATGATCCGCGGTCTGGTGGGCTACGCGTCTAGCCTGGCCGCCCTGGGGGTGGCTCCTGGGGTCGGAGCGGCCTTGGCCAGGACGGTGCCCGGGGTTTCCAGCTATCTCGAGCGGAAGGGCGAGGCCTTCGGCGACATCGTGGCCTGCAAGCGCCGCCAGAGGGTGGAGGTCGTCTCCCGGTGGGACGCCGGTGGAACTACAAGTGGGCGGGCGATGTCGGCTACGGCCGATGGTCCCGAGACGAGTGGCGATGAGGGCGGTCGTCGATGACCCAGAGGCTCCTGCTGAGCGTCAACGAGGTCGCCTCACTCTTGGGGTGTGGGCGGACCTATGTCTACGGAATGATCCAGCGCGGAGAGCTACCCGTCGTCAAGTTGGGGCGGTTGACGCGCATCCCCGCGAGCGAGCTCGAGGAGTTCGTCAGGAAGCAAGTGTCGCTGCGGGAAGGGGACTTGGGATCGAGCGGCCCGGATCTGGCCCCTTTCACAGACGGGCGGACTGACCATCCCATCCGTCGGGGAAAGCCGACGGCGTCCAACCCTTGCACGCCACTTCTGGCCGGGCCAAGATAGGGGAAGAATGGCGAGGCGGGCGAACGGGGAGGGCAGCATCCGTCAGCGACCGAGCGACGGGCTGTGGGAGGCACGCGTCACCGTCGGAGCCAAGCGGCGCTCCTTCTACGGCAGGACCCGTGAAGCGGTCCACAAGCAGCTGGTCGTGGCCATGAAGGCCCATCAGGACGGAGTCCCGGTCCCACCTCAGCGGGAGTCAGTACAGACCTTCGTGAAGGGGTGGCTGGAGACGTCCCGGAGCAGCGTCCGCCCGACGACCTGGGACAAGTACAGGCGCGACCTGGAGTTGCACGTGCTTCCCGTCATCGGCGGGGTGCCCTTGTCCCGACTCAGCCCTCAACACCTTCAGCGGCTCTACGGCGAGATGCTCGAGGCAGGATTGAGCGCCCGCTCTGTCCTTCACGTCCACGCCGTCATCCACCGAGTACTCGCCCAAGCCATGCGCTGGGGGGTTGTCGGCCGGAACGTTGCCGATCTGGTGGATCTGCCACAGACCGAGCGCTCCAACTGGCAGGTGTTGGACGCGGCCCAGGTTCGCCTTCTGTTGAAAGCCGCCGAGGGTGACCCGCTGGAGGCGTTGTACGTGCTTGCTGTGACGACGGGGATGCGGCAGGGGGAGTTGCTGGCTCTGCGTTGGCGGGATGCCGACTTCGAGAGAGGCACGCTGACGGTAAATGGGACGTTGCACCGGATCGGCGGTGGCTGGTCGATCGGGGAACCCAAGACCTCACGCTCCCGGCGCCTGGTGGTGCTCCCCGAGGTCGGGAGAGCCGCGCTGCAGCGCCATCGCGTGGCACAGGTGGAGTGGAGACTGAAGGCGGGCACATGTTGGCAGGAAAACGGGCTGGTGTTCACCACCGCCATCGGAACTCCTCTGGAGCCTGGCAACGTGTTGCGACGCTCCTACCGGCCTCTGCTGGAGCGCGCCGGGCTTCCTCCGGTGCGCTTCCACGATCTGAGGCATACCGCGGCCACCCTGCTCCTGGGTCAAGGCGTCCATCCCAAAGTCGCCTCCGAGATGCTTGGGCACTCGACCGTGGCGATCACCTTAGACCTCTACAGCCACGTCACCGAGTCGATGCAGAGGAAGGCAGCGGGAGCGATGGATACCCTGCTGGCGGGCGACTCAAAGGTCGGCTAGCGAGAGTACGGGGGCACATCTGCAGCTGCGCAGGCTGCTAGAGCACACGGGCGGGATGGTGGGCTGCCTGCATGCTTGGCC
>JAKABA010000331.1 GCA_021802115.1 bacterium
CCTTGGCCACTGAAGGCCCGTACCGGGCGGGTGGTGCCCGCCTTCAGGACCCAAGTCGACATCCGACCGCTCACCACGAGGAATCCGGTTCCAGCACTTGCCACCGACTGGCTGCTCATCGGTGGGATACCCCGGGGAGGCGAGACACGCCTGGCGTCCGGAAGTGAGACCGCCTGGAGTCGGAGCGGGTTGCTGTTGCCGACCGCGTAAAGCAGGCGTCCACGCCAGAAGACCGGGTTGGAGAAGATCCCCTGGAAGACCGTGCGATCAACCCCGGTAGCGAGGTCGTAGAGGTGAAGTGCTGGCGACGGGCCGTAGGCGCCGTACACCTGCTCCTCCCAGGCGAAATACTGGGCGCCCGGTGCTGGGTCGGCCGTCACCGAGATGGTGCCCCCCTTGGCGCTGGCGGGGGTGGCTGCCAAGGTGCGGACTCTACCCGTCGCCTCATTCCAAACTCGAAGGACCCCCTGGCTATCCGCTTCCGCCTCTGTCCAGACCAAGTCGCGGCCAGTGAAGAAGCCGCCGCTCACCACGTCAGAGGTCCCCTGAGGGAACTGGAAGATGCGCTGGGTGGCCCCGGTCGCTGGGCTGTACGCGATGACGCCTGACCAGCCCGCGGAGTATTCCGATGCGAAGTACTCCCCGCTGCTTGCCGACACCGCAAAGGGCGGGGGCCCGTACACGTCCGTGAACGAAGGATTGGCGGCGATGACGCTGACTGGGGCTCGAGACAGTGCCGAAGACCAGTCCGCTGGAAGTGGCACCTGGCAGGCCCGCGAGTAGGGGAGCAGCGTCGCGGAACCGACCTTGGGGCGGCTCCGGGGCGAAGACGCGTGATCGAAGTACCTCGGGGCCACGATCGCGGCCGCCGTCACCCCTGCCACCAGCAGTAGCGCCACCCCGCCGGACAGCGCCGGCCTCCATCCGTGTCCCTCCCCGCCTTCCGGGCGAGGTCCTCTGCGGGCGGGGGGGCCAACTGGGGCAAGCAGATCGTCCAGCCATCGCTCATCAGCGTTGAAGTTCGTGCTCATGTTCGGACTCCCACCGCCGTCCGCAACCTCCGCAGCGCCCGGCCGGTGGCCACGGTCGCCGCGTTTTCGGTCATACGCATCTGCTCCGCAACTTCGGAGTACGGGAGCCCGGCACCGACCCTAAGTGCTATCAGTTCCCGGTCGCGGCGGGACAGCCGACGGGCGGCTGCCAGCACCTCGGCGAGTTCGAGGTGCGCCATGGCCTCTGACTCCGGATCCCGACCAGGGAGGCCGGCCCGAACCAATGATTGGAGCATTCGGAATCCTCTTCCCCGGGCTCGCAGGTGGTCTACCACGGCGTTGTGGGCGATCCGCAGGAGCCAAGCTCGCACCAGGGCAGGATCGGGCTGGTCTCGCTGGTAGGCGCGTGCGGCTCGCTCGATCACCGTCGCGGCCACGTCTTCAGCGTCGCTGGGGTCCGCGATGCGGAGCAGACAGTAGCGGTGGATCACAGGCCCGTGCTCCCGGTACAGCAGGTCTAGAGGCGCGTCGCCATCGGCGCCGTGAACGCTCACGCCCCGCTCACCACCAGAAGGTCGGGGCGCGTCCATGATTGAGAAGACGATCGGCGGCGGGAAACCTTACGCCTGAGTAGCTGCCGACCGTGGCGGTCGCCGGCCAACTGCCTTCGCGCCGGATGGCGCCTGGGGGGGCTTGCCCATGGGCCCCCAGGACGGGCCTGGAGCTGGCCGCAGCGTGAACGATCAACCCGCGCGGGGTTGGAGGCGGACGGCGGGTCCCTGCCGACGAGGTGCCCGTCCCGACGGGGCCCAACACGGGCGCGGGTCGGGACGCTCGCGGCGCCCCATGGCGCCCCGCGGGCGTCCGGCTCGGACGGCCCTGCGTTGGCGGCAGCCGTCCCGCAGCTCGTCGGCGTCGGGAGGCGTCCCGAGACGAAGAGGGCGAGCCACGGACGGAGCCACGGATGGAACTCACCCATGCGGCTGCCCCCTGGGCAGAAGCGCTTGCGCCGATCACCGGTCCCAGTCCACTGCCGCTGGGGCCCCGGCCTGTCCCCTCGGCGACCAGTTGTCGAATCCCGGCGGATGAGTCCACCGGCACCTGTGAGCGCACGACAGCCACGAAGGCCCCGGTTGGCTGTGGGTATTGCACCGACTCTTCGTGAAGGTCTCGGCGAGACCACGAGACCCTGTAACACTGTGGTCTCAAAATACATAGCGCCGAGATCGCAACAAGGTCAGGTAGAAGTCAGCCAACTTCAACCCATATCCTGGGCATCAACTCGATTGACCGCTCTGGCGCCGTACCCAGGGTGGACCGCCTTCATTCGTGCGGGGCTGCTCCCGGACGAGCGGGCCGCACTCCACCGAATTGCTGGCGGATCTAGGGCTGCCCAAGATAGGAGGCCGTCTCCGCACCGCTCGCCTCCGGTCCAGACTGAGCTGGCTGGGCCGCCTCTGGCGCCAAACCCGGGACAAGGTCATCGTCCCGCAGCAGGTCGTCCATATGCGCCGCCGCGTCCGACAGGAGGCTTGGCAGGACGTGGCTGTAGGTGTCCAGCGTCAGGCTGATCTGGGAGTGGCCCAGCATCTCCATGACCACCCTGGGACTGACCCCGCGTGACAGCAACAGGGACGCGCAGGCGTGCCTGAGGTCGTGGAAGCGCTGCCGCCGCAGGCCCGCCCGCGCCAGGTGCCGCTGCAAAGCCGCAGTCACGCCGGTCGAGTCGAGCGGCCCGCCGATGGCGGTCGTGAAGACCAGGCCGTGGTCCTGCCACAGCTCCCCGGCCTGGCTTTGCTCCTCCTCTTGTCGGCGGCGGTGCCTCTCCAGAGCGGACCTCGCCGCCAGAGGCAGCAGGAGGGTCCGCCGGCTGCGGGCCGACTTCGGCTCGACCAGGTGATACGCGTGGTCAAACCGCTGCAGCGCGTGCCTGACCTGCAGCCGCCCCGCGCCGAGGTCGACGTCGGCCCAGCTCAGCCCCAGGATCTCTCCCTGGCGCAGGCCCAAAGTGACAGCCACGACGTACAAAGCCTCCAGGCGGTCGTCCCGGACGGCTCTCAGGAGATGCCGGACCTCATCGGGGTCGAGCGGTCGGACCTCGTAGCGGGGGCCCCTCGGAGGGCGGACCAAGGCCGCCACGTTGTGCCCGATGAGGCCGAAACGCATGGCGTCATTCAGTGCCCGACGAAGTACGGAGCGCAGGTAATCGACCCGCCGCGCCGAGAGGCCCTGAGCCAGCTTGCGGTTCATCATCGCCTGGACCTCGCCGGGGGTGAGCCGGGAGAGCCGGATCTGCCCCAGCTCCGGGACCAGGTGGCGCCTGACGATGGCCTCGTAGCTGATGTAGGTCATCGGGCGGACGCTCGGCCGGGCGCTACCCTCTAGCCAGCGGGCGAGGTAGCTGGCGACGGTCTCCCTCTCCGGCGGCAAGGGATTGTTCTCCTGGACGGCCTTTAGCCCCGTCGCCAGCTTGGCCGCGGCGGCGGCCCGAGTGCGGGCGTATCGGTAGACGCGACGCCCCGAGGGCTCGGTTACGCAAGCCACCCACCGGCCATCGCTGCGTTGGTAGATGCTTCCCTCACGGTTGCCCCTGCGGTGGGCTCGTGTCTGTGGAAGTTCGGCTGAGGCCGTACCAGTCCGTTCCGGGTTGCTGTCAGAATTGCTGTCAACCGAAGGTACAAGTGGCTCGGGCACTGCGCTAGCCTAGCACTTGGAGTTCAGATCGTGGTGCCCGCACCAGGACTCGAACCTGGAACCTTGGGATTAAGAGTCCCCTGCTCTAACCAATTGAGCCATGCGGGCCGCCTCCCAGTTTAGCCGCCAGGCGGAAGGTGGGATGTGTTGCCCGCC
>JAKABA010000332.1 GCA_021802115.1 bacterium
CTGCATCCCCGAGGTGGGCAGGGAGTCGACGCTGGCGGGCTGGGCCAGGCGGCGGTTCTCCGCCACCATCGCGGCTGCTGTGTACTGGGCGATCATCAGCCCGGAGTTGACCCCCGCCTCCACCGCCAGGAACGGTGGCAGCCCCTGTGAGCGGGCCGGGTCCAGCAGCCGGTCCACCCGCCGTTCCGAGATCGCCCCCACCTCGGCGGCGGCGATCGCCAGGAAGTCCATCGCGAAGGCCAGCGGCTCTCCGTGGAAGTTGCCGGTCGAGGCCACCCTGCCGTCCCGCAGGACCACCGGGTTGTCCACCGCCGAGCGCAGCTCGCGCTCCGCCACCTCCCGGCAGAAGTCCCAGGTGTCCCGGGCGGCTCCGGCCACCTGGGGGGCGCAGCGGATGGAGTAGGCGTCCTGGACGGCGTGGGGGGAGAGCTCATGGGAGGCCCGGATCTCCGAGCCGGCCAGCAGGCTCCTCAGGTTGGCGGCGCTCCTCCCCTGGCCGGGGTGGGGGCGGATCTGGTGCAGCTCCTCGACGAACGGCCCGTCGGTGCCCAGCAGCGCCTCGGTGCTGAGCGCCGCGGAGACGTCCGCGGTGACCAGCAGGGTCTCCAGGTCCTCCAGCGCCAGCACCAGCATCCCCAGCATCCCGTCGGTGCCATTGATGAGGCTGAGCCCGTCCTTGACCTCCAGCCGGAGGGGCTGGAGCCCCGCCTCCCGGAGGGCCCGGGCGCCGTCCACCACCTGCCCGTCGGGGAGCTCCGCCCACCCCTCTCCGATCAGGACGAGCGACATGTGGGCCAGCGGGGCCAGGTCACCGCTGGCCCCCAGAGAGCCGTGCTCGGGCACGACAGGGGTGATGCCCGAGTTGAGCAGCCCCACCAGCTGGTGGGCCACCTCAGGGCGGCTGCCCGAGTACCCGAGGCAGAGGGAGCGGGCGCGCAGCAGCATCATGGCCCGCACCACCTCGACCTCCACGCTGGGGCCCATCCCGGCGGCGTGGGAGCGGATCAGGGCGTGCTGCAGCTCGGAGCGCCGTTCCACCGGGATCGTGGTGTTGGCCAGAAGGCCGAACCCGGTGGAGATCCCGTAGGCGGGGGTCGAGCCGGAGCCGATCCCCTCCACCAGCTGCCGGGCGGAGCGCATCGCCGCCTCCGCCTTCTGGGTGATCTCCACCCGGGCCCCGCGGCGGGCCACCTGCACCACGTCGGGTCGGCTGACCCCCTGGTCCCCGATCCGGACCACGCCCGCGGCCGTCACCGGCTCGCCCTCCCGGGCCCGGCGCCTCCCCCCAGGACCATCAGCTCCTCCCCGCGGGCCCGCAGCTCCGCCGTCCCCCCGACCCCCAGCAGTTGCATGGTTCTCTCCATCTCATCCCGGAGCCTCCGGATCACCAGTGCCACCCCCTTCCTCGCCGCCAGCCGCCAGCCCGTAAAGGTAAGGCCCGCCCACCAGGCACGGGAGCCCTCGCCAATCCCGGGCACAGTCCAGTTCAGACCTTGAGGACGGTCAGGCCCGGGAGACCGTCGAAGTCGTCGTCCTGGGTAGCCACCGCCGCGCCGTGAGCCAGTGCCGTGGCTGCGATCAGCGTGTCCAAGACGCGCGGATTGCGGCCGGCCATCCGCAGCTGGGTGACTAGGCGAGCGAACTGGTCCGCCACTTGATCGTCCACCGGGAGGGGCAGATGGTCGCGGGTTGCGACCTCCAGGGAGGCCAGCCGAGTCGCCCTGATGCTCGGGTCGTCGGCCACCAGGACGCCCAGCCGGAGCTCCGCCACGGTGATCACAGAGATGGCAGTGGCCGCCTCGTCGGGGAGCGCCGCGAGCCGCCTCCCGGACTCGCGAGCGATGAAGACTGATGTGTCGAGGACGATGTTCACAGTTCGGTCAGCCGATCTGGGAGCAGGCGATCCAACTCAGCGGTGAGCCCAGCGTCCGCCGCGGCGTCCTGGATCCGGCCCCACACCTGCCGGGCCGGCACCCAAGCCAGTCGGCGCTCGAACGGCACCAGAGTTGCCACCGGGCGACGGTCAACCGTCACCACGATGCGCTCTCCGGCCTCCACCCGACGGAGGATGCCGGAGGTTGCTGCCCGGAGTTCTCGAAGTGGAATCTGAGTCACGACCGTAGTATATCGGCTACGCCAGGTGGACGCGAGATGGCCGCGGTGGACTTCGCCATGCTGCGGACGACGTGGGCGGGGAACTGAGCGGCCCCATCTCAGGGCGTGCTGTGCGCCCCGGAGAGCCGCGCTCGGGCACGACCGGGGCGATGCCCGAGTTGAGACCAGCTGGTGGGCCACCCCAGGGCGGCGGCCCGAGTGCCCGGGGCAGAGGGAGCGACCGCGCAGCAGCATCATGGCCCGCACCAGCTCGCCCTCCCGGACCCGGCGCCTCCCCCCAGGACGACCAGCTCCTCCCCACGCGCTCGCAGCTCCGCCGTCCCGCCGACCCCCAGCAGCTGCATGGTTCTCTCCATCTCGTCCCGGAGCATCCGGATCGCCAGTGCCACCCCCTCCTCGCCGCCAGCCGCCAGCCCGTACAAGTAGGGCCGGCCCAAAAGGCAGAGGTCGGCGCCGAGGGCGATCGCGATGACGGCGTCGGCCCCGGTGCGGATCCCCGAGTCCACCAGGAGGGGCACCGTCCCGCCCACCTGCTGGCGGGCGGCCACCAGCAGGTCGAGGGGGTGCGGGCTGCGGTCCAGCTGCCGGCCCCCATGGTTGGAGAGGTAGACGCCGTCACAGCCCTCCGCCACCGCCCGGGCCACGTCGGAGGGCCGCAGCGGCCCCTTGACCAGCAGAGGCCCGGTCCAGAGCCGCCGCAGCCGACTCAGGTGCTCCCAGGAGAGGGCAGGCTCGAAGCTCCGGGTGATCTCGGCGATCCCGCCAGCGGCCGGCCCGGGGGCCCGCTGGAAGTTGGCGAAGGTCAGCTCGGGCCCGGTGACGAGCCTCCTCCAGTACCGGGGATGCAGGGCGATCCCCAGAAGGGCGGCCCGGCTGGGCGCGGGCGGGATGGTGAGCCCGTTGCGCTGGTCCCGAAGGCGCTGGCCGGCCACCTGGGTGTCGACCGACACCAGGAGCGCCCGGCAGCCTGCGCGCTGGGCCCGGTCCACAAGGGCTTCGGTCACCCTCCAGTCCGTGGAGACGTACAGCTGGAACCACAGCGGCCCCGGGGCGGCGGCCACCTCCTCGAGCGAGGTGGTGGCCATGGTGGCGGCGGTGTAGGGCACTCCCAGTCGGCCGGCTGCCCTCGCCACCCCGGCCTCCCCGTCCGGGTGGATGAGCCGGGTGTAACCGGTGGGGGCAAGTGCCAGGGGCATCGGCAGCCGCTGGCCGAAGAGGGTCGCCCCGAGGTCTGGGACGCCACTGCCGGAGAGGACTTGCGGCTGGAAGCGGCAGCCGGCGTAGCGGACGAGGTTGTCTCTCAAAGTCCGCTCTTGCTCCGCTCCCCCCTCCAAGTAGTCGAAGATCGCCCGTGGCAGCCGACGCCGGGCGGAGCGCTGGAGGTCGGCGATCGAGTGGACCCCTCGGAGCCCGGCCGCCGCGCCGCCGTGGCCACGGCGGCCGCCACCGAGGAGGAGGCGGACCTCCCTCGGGTTCATCCCCCCGCGGAGCCGGCGCCGGGCCGGAGGTGGAGCTCCGTCCCGGGCCGGCTCGGGACGGAGCTCAGGGCTGGGTGCCCGCGGCGGAGGGGGCGGCCTCCTCGGTCGCGGTGAGCCGCTGGGAGGCGTAGTAGAGGCCGCCGGCCAGGAGCAGCCCGATGATCCAGGCGATGTCGCCCCCGCCCAGCGCCTTGGCCACCGGACCCTCGAAGAAGGAGGAGTTCATGAAGGGCAGCTCCACCAC
>JAKABA010000058.1 GCA_021802115.1 bacterium
TGCATACCGGTCCGGACGTCTTTCGGTTGTCGGATCGGGTTCTTGCGCTGCCCATCAGTACGATTTGGGGCGCCTGAACTCAACTTCAGCACCAACCTTGCAACTCTCTTTGCAACAACCCTGGTGGAGGCGCCGGGAATCGAACCCGGGTCCGAGAGCGCGTCCCACGAGACCTCTACGTGTGTAGCCCGGGTACTGATCTCACCAACCGCCCGCCCCCGGACGGGCTCGCTGCTGGCCAGCCTCAGTGAATGTCCCCACCGGCGCCGAGGCGCCACCGGTGAGCCAGCCCACTGTATTAACGTCGGCTCCAGGCGTCGCGGGCGCCCACCTGGTCGACGTCAGGCCTAAGCCTGAGCTTTTGGCACTACTGCTTGATCAGATCAGGCAGCGTAGGCCAGAGCCGGATGGCTCGAAGTGTTGGCAGTTAATGCCTTTCCCGGTTTTACGAGCCCGGGGCTCGACACGCCATCTCGCAAACCACGTCCCCGTCGAAGCCACACGCCCCCACGGAAGGTCGCAACCTCACTATACCCAATTTCCACCCGGGGCGGCGGGGCTCCGCCTTGAGATCGGCCTCGCCAACCGAACCCGGCCCCGGGTGATGCGGCGGGCAGGGCCGGGGAAGGACCTCGGCACCACCGAGGCCCCCACCGCGCTTGGGTCCGGGCTCCTATAAGGTGTGGTCTCGCCCCAGGTGGCGCGCGGGGGCGGGTTACACGGCGGCCTCAGGCCTTCCAGTTCCGAGCCAGCCCGCGCTGGATCTCGCGACGGGCGTCCTTCTCCATCAGAGCAGCTCGTTTGTCGTACTCTCGCTTGCCGCGGCAGACGCCCACCTGGACCTTGACCCGGTTGCTGCTCAGATGCATGTCGAGCGGAATCAGAGTTATTCCGGGCTGCTTCACCAGTCCCGCCAGATGCCCGATCTCACGGCGATGGAGCAACAGCCGGCGGGCCCTGGCCGGCTCATGGTTCAACCTGTTGCCGAACTGATAGGGCTGAATGTGAGAGCCGAGCAGCCAAGCCTGGCCGCGCTCGATCCGGATGTACGCTTCCGCGATCTGCACCCCCCCCTGGCGCAGCGACCGCACCTCGGTGCCGTGCAGCTCGAGGCCGGCTTCGAACTGCTCCAGGACGTGGTATTCGTGCCAGGCGCGGCGGTTGCGCGCGAGCAGCGCCTGGTGCTCGGAATCACTCATTCGCGGTGGCCAGTGGAGATTGGGCGGCGTCCCCTCAGGAAGGCCCGAGGACCCATCGGCCTGCCTCCAGGCGGCTGAACCATCGAGATTTGGAAGGCACCATCCCCGGTGCTGACCAGCGCCGAATCACCCTCCCCGCCGATCAGGGTCCCCGGCGTGGCCGCTGCCGTCCCCGCTGGCCACGGCAGCGCGGTGCCGGCCAGCAGCTTGACCCTGGCACCTCCCAAGGGCACCGAGACTCCCGGCCAGGGGCTGAGGGCACGCAGGCGCCGCTCAATCTCCACCCCTGGCAGGGCCCAGTCCACCTCCCCGTCCAGCCGGGTCACCTTGCGGGAGTAGGTGGCGGAGCCATCCTCCTGCGGCCGAGTGTGGACCGCTCTCTTTTGGCGCTCGTCCAGCACCTGGATCAGGAGCCGCGCGCCGACGTCGGCCAGCTCACGCTCCAGATCCGGGGTGGTCGCCCGGGGTGGGATCGCGATCTCTTCCTGGGCCAGGATCGGTCCGGCATCAAGACGGGCGTCCATCTGGTAGATGGTGACACCGGTCATGCCGTCGCCGGCCAGGATGGCAGCCGCCACCGGAGAGGCACCGCGATGCCGAGGGAGCAGCGAGGGATGAACTCCCAGGGCGCCGTTGGGGAACAGCCCGAGCACCGTCGCCGGGATCAGTTGACCGTAGGCGCAGACAACCAGAACCTCGGCCGCCAGCTCGGGCGAGGCCAGCGCCCACTCGCGCGAAAGCCGGTCCGGCTGGGCGGTGCGCAGACCGAGCTGCTGGGCCAGATCGCGCACCGGTCGCGGCGCCGGCCGGCCCCGGCTGCCCCGGGCATCAGGGGCAGTGATCACCAGGGCGACAGGGTGCGCTGAAGCGGCCAGCGCCCTCAGCGATGGCAGCGAGAACTCCGCCGACCCAGCGAACACCACCCGCACCGTGCCAACCTCCCAAGCCCGGACCAGAACGCGATTATCGAGGTCGGCCCAGCCGACGTCAGCCGGGATCGACGTCCAGCGCCCATCCACGGCCGCTGGGAAGCTGCTCGACCAGCCCGTCCAGCCTTCCCCCGCGCAGGGTCACCTGCCAACGGTAAAGGCTGCGCAACTTGGGGATGAACGCCGGGGCCGGGCCGAGCACCTCGATGGCCTGCTCCGCTGCCAGGGTCCGCAGGCGATGGGCCTCGCGCTCGGCGTCGGCGCGCGCCTCGTCCTCCATGGCGGCGCTCCGCGTCAGCACCAGCAACTTGCTGAAAGGAGGAAAGCGCAGCTGGCGGCGGACCTCGAGCTCCACCTCCGCGAAGCCCTCATAGTCATGGTTCACCGCCCGCTCCACGGCCTCATGCTCGGGACTGTAGGTCTGCAGGATCACCTCCGCTGGCTCATCTCCCCGACCGGCCCGGCCGGCCACCTGGGTGAGCAGGGAGAAGGTCCGCTCCGAGGCTCGAAAGTCCGGGAAGTTGAGCGCGATGTCGGCGTTGACGATCCCCACCAGGCGGACTCCGGGGAGATCCCAGCCCTTGGCCACCATCTGGGTGCCGATCAGGAGGTCGGCGCGCCGCTCCGCGAACGCCTCGTAGATCTCCCGATGGGCATCGCGGTGGCCCACCGTGTCCCGGTCCATGCGCAGGATTCGAGCCGCCGGCCAGAGCGCCCGCGCCTCCGCCTCCACCCGCTCGGTGCCAGCTCCGAGAGGGCGCAAGATCTTGCCCCCACAGCTGGGACAGAGGTCGGGCAGGCGTACCTGGTGGCCGCAGTAGTGGCACGTGCAGAGGTGGTCCGCCGCGTGCAGAGTCAGGGACACCGCGCAGTTGGGACACCCCAGCGCCTCCCCACATCCTCGACAGAGCACCACGCTCGAGATTCCCCTCCGATTTAGAAATAGGATGCTCTGCCCGCCCTCTGCGAGAGTCCTGGTGACCGCGGCGGCCAGGCGACGGGAGAACGGCGAACGATTGCCCCAGGCGAGCTCCTCCCTGAGGTCGACAACGGTCACCGGGGGCAGGGCACGCCCTCCGTAGCGCCCGGCCAGGCGGAGCATCGCCAGCTCGGCACCGGACTTGGCCTGGTGGTAGGTCTCGAGCCGCGGAGTGGCACTGCCCAGGACCACGGGTACAGACAGGATCCGGCCCAGCCGGCGGGCCACCTCGACCGCGTGATAGCGCGGCACCCGGTCGTACTGCTTGTAGGAGGTTGAGTCCTCCTCGTCCACGATGACCACCCCCAGGTTGGGCATGGGGGCGAAAATCGCGCTGCGGGAGCCCACCACCACGTCGGCCTCCCCAGCCCTAACTCGGCGCCACTCCCTGCCCCGCTCAGCCACCGTGAGCCCGGAGTGGAGGACAGCCACGCGCCCCGGGAAATGGACCGAGAACCTCGCCACGGTCTGCGGGGTGAGAGAGATCTCCGGGATCAGGACGATGGCGCCGCGGCCCTGGTCGAGGGCGGACCGGATCGCAGCCAGGTAGATCTCCGTCTTGCCCGACCCGGTCACCCCGAAGAGGAGGAACTCCTCGGACGACGACCACATGACGGCCCGGCGGATGGGCTCGAAGACCCGCTCCTGGTCAGAGCTCAGGTGGAGCGGCGGGCGGTTGCGCTCGGCTGCGGTTCGCTCCTCCCCTGCGGTGCGGGGGCGGCGGCGGGTGGCCCGGGCGCCAGGGCGCCCGGTGCGCAGGGCTGGCGGCACCATGGCTCGGATCACGTCTGGGATCGGGCTCAGATAGTAGGCGGAGATCCACTGGGCGAGGCTGAGCTGGTGCGGCAGCAGAAGCGGATCCAGGTCGCGAATCCGCTCCACCTCGCGCAGCCGCTCCACCGGCGACTGCTCCAAAAGCTCCACCACAAAGGCGAAGACATGGCGCCTGCCGAACGGCACCACCACCCGCTGGCCAAGCTGGATCGAGTCCCGCAGCTGCTCTGGCAGTTGGTAGTCGTAGAGCTGCCCCGGGGGACCGGCAGGCAGGTCCGGGGCCACCCGCGCCACCCGTGGCGGGGCCTTGGTCAATCCTGCCCCGCGGCCCCCTGGTCCGGCGCCATCAGCCCCTGGGCCAGATCCAAAATCCTGCTGGCGATCTCCTGCTTGGGGGCCCAGGGCAGCTCGACCTCCCGGCCGTCCCGGATCAGGACCGTGGCCTCGGCCCGGTCACCGCCCATGGCCGAATGAGTCCCCGCCACCGGATTGGCCACCAGCATGTCGCAGCCCTTCTCGAGCAGTTTGGCGAGGCCACGCTCCCTGACAGACTCCGTCTCAGCGGCGAACCCGACCACCCGGCAGGAAGGCGGGCGGCGGGCCATGATCTCCGCGAGCACATCCACGTTGGCGACCAGGCGCAGCTCCGGGTTGGGCTGTTCCCGGCGGTGGAGCTTGGCTTTGGCGGGTTCGGCCACACGGTAGTCCGCCACGGCCGCCGCCATCATCACCAGCCGCACCCGTGGCAGCACCTCGAGGGAGGCCGCCAGCATTTCGGCCGCTGTCTCGACCCGGACGATCTTCACTCCAGGCGCCTCCGCTATCAGGTCAGCCGCCGTGACCAGGTGCACCAGGGCGCCCCGGTGGGCCGCCTCCAGGCTCAGCGCGTGGCCCATCCTGCCGCTGCTGCGGTTGCCCAGAAAGCGCACCGGATCGATGGGCTCGCGGGTGCCACCCGAAGTGACCAGCACCTCCACCCCGGCGAGCGTGCCGGCGCCCCACAGAAGCTCCCCGGCCGCCTGCAGGATCTCCTCCGGCTCAGCCATCCGACCCGGGCCCCACCGCCCGGAGGCGAGCCTGCCGCTGCCCGGGCCGACCACCGTGAGTCCGCGGCTCCTCAGAGTCTGCAGATTGGCCTGGGTGGCGGGATGGGTCCACATGGCAGTCTCCATGGCAGGGGCCAGCAGCACCGGCGCAGAGGTTGCCAGCAAAGTCGCACTGACCAGGTCGTCGGCCAGCCCCACCGCGAGCCGGGCGATGGTGCTGGCGGTCGCCGGCACCACCAGGTGGCACTCGGCCCAGCCGGCCAGGTCCAGGTGGGCCATGCCGTGGCCGGCAATCGAGCCGCCACCCTCAGAGTCGGGCAGGGTCGTGGCCAGGGCAACCGGGCGTCCGGAGAGCGCCTGCAGGCTCAGCGGCGACACCAGGGTGGCGGCCGCTTCGGTCATCGCCACCCGGACCTCGGCCCCCTCCTGGCGCAGCCTTGTCACCAGTGCCGGTACCTTGACGGCCGCGATACCGCCGCATACATGCACCACGATCTGGCGGCCTGCGAAGCTGGCGCTGGAGTCAGCCATGGTCAGGCCATTGTGGCAGGCCGCCGGGACGAGCCCTCGTCGGGATTTGGATAGAGGATGGCAGCGATCTCACCGGCCGCCCGGTCGACCTCGTCGTTGACGACCCGATGGTGGTACCAGCGGGCCTCCTCGAGTTCGCGCTCCGCGTCCCTGGTGCGGGTGGCCAGCTCTGGCGCGCTCTCGGTCTCTCTTTGCTTCAGCCGTTGGCGCAGCACCTCGCGGGAGGGCGGTGCCAGAAATATGAACACCGCGTCTGCCGCGCCGGAGCGAAGCTGAGAGGCGCCCTGGACGTCGATCTTGAGCAGCACGTCACGGCCTTGCTGGCGCAGATCCTCGACCCGCTCCCTGGCCGTCCCATAGAGATTGCCATGCACGGTCGCCGTCTCCAGGAAGGCCCCGGCGTCCCGCTTGGCCAGGAATTCGCGTTGGCTGATGAACGAGTAATCGACGCCGTCCCGCTCTCCCGGTCGAGGCTGCCGGGTGGTGTAGGCGACCGGCCGCGATATGGCGGGGACCAGCTCCATCAGTCGTTTGATGACCGTGTCCTTGCCAACTCCGCTGGGCCCGGAGAGCACAACCAGGCGGCCCCGCCTAGCCTGCCCGAATGCGGCTGCGCTCACCATCGCGCCCCGTCCAGGTCGCTCCATGGCCAGCGCGCTCCACTTCCCGAATCGGCCCCCAGCTTGAGTCGGACCGCCTCGAGATCCTCCGGCAACCGGCTGCAGAACACCATCTCCCGGCCGGTCCCGGGGTGACGAAGGTGCAGCATCGCCGCGTGCAGCGCCGGTCGGTCGGAGACCGCCTGGGCTCCGCTGTAGAGGGGATCTCCCTCCAGGGGATGCCCGATGTAGGCCAGGTGGACCCGGATCTGGTGGGTCCGGCCCGACAGCAATCGCAGCCGCAGAGCGGTGTGGTGGGGCAGCCGCTCCAGCACGAAGAACTCGGTGGCCGCGTCACGACCCTCCGCGGTCACGCTCATCCGCCGGGGCCGGGACCGATCCCGGCCCACCGCAGCCTCGATTCGCCCACTGTCCTCGCGGAAGGCGCCTGAGGCCAGCGCCCAGTACTCCCGGCCCAGCGCCCGCGACCGCAGCTGCTCAGCGAGGTCGCGGTGGGCATCGTCGGTGCGGGCCAGCACCAGCAGGCCACTGGTCCCGCGATCGAGTCGATGCACGATGCCGGGTCGCTCCGGGCCGCCGACCGTGGACCATGGGCCGTCCCAGGCGCGCACCACGTCGGCCAGCGTGGCGCCGTGGTGCGCGGGCGCGGGATGCACCACCATGCCGGCGGGCTTGTCCACGACTGCAATCAGTTCATCCTGGTAGACCAGCCGCACGGGGCCCGTGGCCACCGGGGCGTCCGAGTTCACGAGAAGCTCTCGGACTGAGACGATGGCTCCGCCCGAAAGCTGCGTGGACGGCCTCTGCACCACCGCCCCACCGACCTGGACCAACCCGGCCAACACCAGCTGGTGAGCTCTCGCCCGCCCACTCCCCAAGCGGCTTGCCAGGAAAGAGTCGAGCCTGACCCCCGCCTCGTCTGGGTCCACCGGCAGCAGGGTCCCGCCCTCCTGAGCTTCGGCCAGGTCAGCCATCCCGGCGTCCCTCCAGCAGGAACCGCAGCACCACCAGCACCATCCCCACCGTGATCCCGCTGTCGGCCACGTTGAAGACCGGCCAGTGAGGAAGTTGAATGAAGTCCACCACATAACCCTGGGTGATCCGGTCGATGCCGTTGGCGACGGCGCCCCCGACCACCATCCCGACCGCGGCCTGGACCCACCAGTGCTCGGCGCCCAAGCGCCGCCAGAACCAGATCGCCGCCGCCACCACCAGCAGCGCCACCAACAGGAACAGCCAGTCCAGGTTGGGCAGGATGCTGAAGGCGGCACCGCTGTTCTCGATGTAGTGAATGTGCACCGGGGCCCCCGGCCAGAGCTCTTGGCCGAGCGCCAGGGAGTGGACGACCCAGAGTTTGGTGAGCCGGTCGATCACGAACACAGCAAGCGCGGCCACCACCAGCCACAGGGGCCATGACCCGGGACGGGCGGCAGTCCGGTTCAGCTCGGCCGCCCCGGACGGGGACTCGTCAGTCGCGCCGCGCCTCCTTGCAGGGAATGCACTTGGTCGCGTAGGGGAGCGCCTTGAGCCTCTCGATGTCAATCTCCTGGCCACAGCTCCGACAGATACCGTACTCGCCGCGCTCCAAACGGCCCAGGGCGTCCTGGCACTGCGAGAACATCTGATCCAGGTTCTCACGGATAGCCAGCTGCCGGTCATGTTCCTCCATCTCCCCCGCGTGGTCGGTGGGATGCTCGTGAAAGTGGGCTTCGTCGCGTCCGACACCGTCCGACCGGAGCTGGTCGAGCTCATGTTGCAGCCGGTCGCGCTCGCCCTCCACCTGCATCCGAATCCCGTCGAGTTCGCGCTCGCGCGTGGAAGTGGACGTTTCGGTCATGCTCCTGCACCTCGATGCTTGGCGATGGGCCCCCAGAAGCAGCCGCGTGCTGGACGGGGGCGGAGGAATTATGGCCTCTCAGCCGGTCTGGTGTACACCCCCGCCTCGCGGTTCGATACCAGGGCGCAGTCCGAGCCGGGCGCGCTTACCTTGGATCGCCACCTCAACCGGCGCGGGAAACCCCGCTGGCAGGGGCAGATCCCAAGGCAGGGTCAGCACGGTGTCGAGGAAGCACTGGCTCCGCAGCAGTTCTCTCCCCGCCGACGCGGCCTCCCCCAGCTCAGGATCCGAGGCCAGCACCAGGTCCGCCGGCTCGCCCGGGTTGAGTCCCGATCGCTTGCGCAGGTTCTGGACCTGCCGCACCAACCCCCGCAGCAGCCCCTCCCGGCGCAGCTCTGGGGTGAGCTCGAAGTCGAGGCGGACCGAGCTTCGGCCGCGCTCCGTGGCAGGCTCGCAGACCACCTCACCGACGTTGATCTCCTGAGCCAGCACCGCCCGCAGTTCGGCGGACAGGTCCACCCCCTCGACCAGTGCCCGTGCCAGGGGCTGGCGGGTGGGCACTCCCTCCGCCTCCCGAAGGGCTCGCGCCTCCTCGGCTAGGCGCCGGAGCTCGGCCATGTCGCGCACCAGCTCCGGGTCGATTCGGCTCGGGTCCGGCTCGGGGTACATCTCCAGGTGGACCGAGAGGCGGGCGCCGGGCAGCGGCGACGTGAGCTCGCGGTACATGGCGTCGGCCACGAAGGGGGTGAACGGAGCCATCAGGCGGGAGATGTCCAAGAGCACCTGGTGGAGGGTGGCAAAGGCGGCCCCATCGGTGGTCCCTCGGAAGCGGGGCCGGGAACAGCGCAGGTACCAGGTGCTGGCCTCGTCGACTAGCTCGGCGATGGCACGGCAGGCACTGTGGGCGTCGAAGCGGTCCAGGCTCAGGCGCACCTCGTCGACGGTCTGGGCGAGCCGCGCCAGGATCCAGCGATCGAGCACGTGCCGGGCGGACACATCGGGCGGCGTCTGGCTGGGATCCCACTTCGCCAAATTGGCGTAGGTGACCAGAAAGCTCTGGGTGTTCCAGAGCACATTGAGGAATTTGAGGGCCGACTCGGCCACTCGCTGGGCCGAGATGCGGTACTCCTGCCCCACCGTGACGGTGGTGTAGAACCACCAGCGCAGCGAGTCCGCACCGGTCTCACCGAGCAGCTCCCAGGGGTCGATCACGTTGCCCCGGGACTTGGACATCTTGCGGCCCTTGTCGTCCACCACCAGGCTGGGGACCACCACGTTACGGTAGGCGGGCTGATCGAAGAGCATGACCGACTCCGCCAGCAGCGTGTAGAACCAACCCCTGGTCTGATCCAGCGCCTCACTGATGTAGTCGGCCGGGTGCTCCTCCTGGAACCGTTCCTGGTTCTCGAAGGGATAGTGCCATTGGGCGAACGGCATCGCGCCGCTGTCGTACCAGCAGTCGATCACCTCAGGCACCCGTCGCATCACCCCGCCGCACTCGCAGGCCAGGGTGACCCCGTCGATGAAGGGCTTGTGGGGATCGATGTCCTGGCCCAGGCCCAGCTCCGCGAAGCTGCCCACGCAACGCTCCTGCTGGCAGCTCTGGCAGACCCAGACCGGCAGGGGCGTGCCCCAGTAGCGGGCCCTCGAGAGATTCCAGTCCTGGAGCGACTCCAACCAATTGCCCATGCGCCCGTCCCGGATGTGGGAGGGCACCCAGCCAACGCTGGCGTTGTGACGCAGCAGCGCCTCCTTGACCGCGGTGGTGCGGATGAACCAGGAGTCCAGCGCGTAGTAGAGCAGAGGGGTCTCGCAGCGCCAGCAGAAGGGATAGGTGTGGAGGATGGTCTCCTCCCGGTAAAGCAGGCCGCGCCGGCGCAGATCGTCGCTGATGACCGGGTCCGCCGACTTCACGAACAGACCCGCGAACTCCTCCACGAAGGGCAGGAAGCGGCCATCCAAGCCGACTGTGTGGCGCACCTCCAAGCCCAGTTCCTGGCAGAGCCGGAGGTCGTCCTCGCCGTAAGCACCGGCGGTGTGGACTATGCCAGTGCCTTCCTCGGTGGAGACGAACTCGGCAGCAACCACCTGCCAGGCCCGCTCCTGCTCCGGCAGGTACGGGAAGAGCCGCTGATAACTGAGTCCGACCAGCTCAGAGCCGGGGAATTCAGCCTCGATCTCATAGGCGCCGTCCAGGACGTCCAGGCGGCCGCGGGCCAGGATCAGGCGCTCGTCCCCCTGCCGCACCCTGACGTAGGGAATCTCCGCCCCCACCGCCAACGCCAGGTTCCCGGGCAGCGTCCAGGGGGTGGTGGTCCAGGCCAGCAGGCTGGTCCCGGGATCTTCGATCAGCCGGAAGCGCACCGTGACCCCGGGGTCGGGGGTGTTGTCCCGGTAGGCACCCGGCTGACCGAGCTCATGGCTGCTGAGAGAGGTCTGGCAGCGGGGACAGTAGGGGGCGACCCGGTAGCCCCGGTAGAGCCACCCGCGCTGGTGGATCTGCTGCAGGCTCCACCAGACCGACTCGATGTAGCTGGGGTCGTAGGTCCGGTAGGCGTGCTCCATATCCAGCCAAAATCCGATCCGTCCGGTCAGGCGCTCCCACTCGTCGATGTACTCCATGACGCTGGCCCGGCAGAGTCGGTTGAACGCCTCGACCCCGAACTCCTCGATCTCCTGCTTGGAACGAAGCTTGAGGCTGCGCTCAACCTCCAGTTCCACCGGCAGGCCATGGGTGTCCCAGCCGCCCCGCCGCTCCACTCGCCGGCCCAGCATCTGCTGGTAACGCAGGAAGCAGTCCTTGAACGACCGAGCCAGGATGTGATGCACGCCGGGCAGGCCATTGGCCGTGGGCGGCCCTTCGTAGAACACGAACGGCCGGGCGTCCTGGCGCTGTTCCAGGCTGCGCTCGAAGATGCGCTCCCGCCCCCAACGGGCGAGTACGTTCTCCTCCAGCTCCGGAAAGCGGACATGGGCGGGAAGTGGCTCAAAGACCGGCATCGGGACGCGCTGCGATCTCCTTGGAGTGGGTTCACTGCCCTATGGGCTGGAGCAGTGAGTTGAACGCAGGTTAGCATGGCAGGCAGTGCGGGCTGGGCTCAAGTCCCCGATCCCGTGGCCCGCCCGGTGGAGGAGAGGAGGATCCAGTTGTCGGCAGCAGACGAGCACAGCTTGCCCAGCGCGGGCGAATTCGGTCCTCAAGTCGACCTCTTCTTCGAGGACTTCCATCCCGGCCAGCGCTTCGAGCTGGGAGATTACCGGATCACGGAGGCGGAGATGCTCGACTTCGCGCGCCGGTTCGATCCCCAGCCCTTTCACGTTGATCCGGTGCAGGCCTCGGCCACCATCTTCGAGGGCCTGATCGCCAGCGGATGGCAGACTGCGGCGATCTGGATGCGCCTCTACTGCGATGGGCTGCTGCTCCGAGCGGCCAGCCTCGGATCGCCCGGAATCGAGGAGCTCAGGTGGCTGGCTCCGGTGCGCCCGGGAGACCTTCTGAGGGCGTCCGTGGAGGTGATCTCGGGACGACCGTCCGTCCGCCACCCAGAGCGGGGAACCCTGGTCATGAGAGGGGAGCTCCGGGGAGAGAGCGGTGAGCTCAAGATGCGCCTGACCGCCTGGGGCCTGATCGCCCACAGGCCGCCAGCCGGCAGCTGAACTCTCCGGGCGAGAACCGGGCAGGGCCTCAGCGCAGCTCACAGGGTCGCCCTTCGGTCTTGCATGTGCGGCTCTGGCAAGACCAGGGTGGCGCCGCGTTGGCTCGCGCTCTCGGCTTCCCCCTGATCTTAGAGGGCACGATCAGGGAGGCGATCTTCGACACCCGCGCCTCAGGGCCGGACACCTGCCCTGATCTCGACCAAGGTGAGATCGGCGGCGGATGGAGCGGCTCGGAGGCGCCCAGAGGACCGGGCTGGGACTCAGCGTGGGAAACTTGCCCACCGTGGCCGTCCATGAAGGAAGCGGGGTCCAGCCGCCGTCTCACCCGCTCGACCGCCGCGCTGGGACCGGCCGCGAGCACGGCTCGAGACAGCGTTGCGCTCGCTCGAGACGCGTCGGCGCCGCTGGGCGCGCGGGGGCCCCATGGCCGCCCGAAGTCAGAAGCCGGCCCGAACAGCGGGCCGTGTCGGGCCGCACGGGGTGAAGCTGGGAGGGCTCGGGCTGCGCCATCTGGCCCTGGCCATGGGCGCCATCCTGTTCGCCTGGTTGGTCCTGATCGTCACCGGGATCGGCCAGGAGTTCCCCAACGACTACGCGGCGTTCTACGCCATGGCCCGGGGCCTTCGGGTCTACGGCCTGGGCCTCGACTCCCGGCTCTACTCGGTGCCTGTTCAGTACGCCCTGGAGTCCTTCATACGGAACCGCGCCGGCGCCACCCTCGCGATTCCCTTCGTCAACCCGCCGATCGCGGCCTGGGTGATGCTCCCCTACTCGCTGCTGCCCCTGCGGGCGGCCTACCTGCTCTGGGACGCAACCGGCCTGGCCGCGTTCGCGGGCGGGCTGGTCTGGCTGGGCAGGACCGGCCCGCGACTGGAGCGGATGGGCGTGCTGGTGCTTGGCCTCGCCAGTTCCTATCCCGTCTACCTGGCCCTGGGCCAGGGGCAGTTCGACCTGCTCTGGCCACTCGCGGCCGCCCTCTTCGTCAGCTCGCTGGAGTGCCCGGAGCGGCTTCGCTACGTCCCTCGCGCCGCCGTCGCCGCCCTGATCGTCGCCATCAAGCCCGACCTGTTCGTCGCGTTTCTGGTTCCGCTGGTGGCCGGGTGGCGGCGAGCACCGGTGCGAGTCGTGGTGGCCACCCTGCTGCTGCTGGGGGCGGCGACGGCCGTCATCCTGGGCCCCGCCGGGCTGGGCGACGTGGTCCACATCGAGCTGTACACGATCGCCCACCGCTTCCCACCCAGGCAGGACATAACCGTGGTCGGCCTCTTCTACAGATTGCTAGGCCCCGGCGAGGCCACTTCGCTGCTCGGGATCGCGGCCATCCCGGTCGGAGTCGCCGCGCTCGGGTGGGCCTGGCACAGGAACCCACCACGGTCGAGGGTCGACTGGTGGCTGGCGCTGACCGCCGCCTGCTGCCTCTCCCTGCTCATCTCACCGCACGACCTGGTCCAGGGGCTGCTGCTGCTGGCGGCTCCCGCGCTGCTGGTGGCCAAGGCGCTGCGCGCCAGCGGCAGAAGCCTTGTGCCGCTGGCCGGATGGATCGTGGCCTTTGACCTGGTGACCCTGGTGGACATGTCTCCTCACCTCTACCTGCCGGTTCGGCTCACTCCGATCCTGTTGCTGATCGCCGCGATCAGCGCCTGGCACCTGCGCAGCTCCCTCAGCGCCGGGGCTGCGCCAGATCGGTCAAGCCTTCTGGCCGCCACGCAAAGGGGGACCTGAAGGCCCCCTGGGGAGACGGGCCGAGGCCGCCGCAACGTGGGGCTGGACGCCGGCGGGGCCCCGCCGGGATAGGCCGCCGCGCCGGATCCGAAAGGGCGACGACCCGCCCCGAGTGAACCGCTCAGTGCAGATTGAAGTGGGCCGGGACCCCTCACCTCCACTTCCCCGGGGGCTGCCAGAAGAACGACAGCCGCTCCTCCACCGGGCGAAGTTGCCAACCATGCCCCAATGGAGCATAATTCAATTATGCTTGATTCAATGGAAATTGATAAATGGGCCGAACAGGCGGGACTGCTGGCGGCGGCCGCAGATCCCCTTCGACTTCGCGTCCTCACCATCCTGAGCAGCCAGCAACGCTGCGTCTGCGACCTCCAGGAGGCCGTGTCGGTGCCGCTCAACCTCCTCTCGTACCACCTGAGGGCACTGCGCGAGGCCGGGCTGGTGGTCTGCACCAAGCGCGGGCGGAGGAGGGAATACCGACTGGCTCCGGGAGCCTTCGAGCGCCTGCATGCTGCCCTTCCGAACGCCGGTCACCGACCGGCTGAGCAATCCACGACGGCGGTCGCTGGGCGGCTGGCTGCAGCTGGCGCAGGGCCCCTGCCGCCGGCCAACAGTTGAGGTCAGCCATGGCTCAGGTAAGTAGCGCCTCCAGGGTTCGTTTCTGCCTTCGTTGCTTTCATCCCGGCTGGTTCGCCGCGGTGATGGGAACCGGGATCGTGGCCATCGGCCTGGCCGCCAACCCTGGCAACTGGCCGGCGATGCGAGGGATCGACCAGGAGGCGGCCCGGGTGATGGCAGTGGTGACGGGCGGGATCTTCGTCGGACTTGCGGTGCCCTACCTGCTGCGCTTGGTGCGCTATCCCACAGAGGTCTTGGCCGACCTGCGCAACCCCTGGCTCGGGCCTCTCTTCGCGACCCTGCCGGCCGGCCTGCTGGTGACGGCCGTGCTGGCCAGCTCGGTGGGACCGCTCATGGTCGGCCCGGCCGTGGTCCATGACCTCGCCTTCTGGCTGGCCTGGGTGGGCGTGCCGCTCACCTTCGCCATGAGCTTGGTTGCCAGCTACTTCCTGCTCAGCTCTCGCAGCACCACCATGGAGGCGGTCAACGGCAGCTGGTTCATACCTCCGGTGGCCAACATCGTGGTGCCGCTGGTCCTGGGTCCGCTGATGGCCCACGCCAGCCCCGCCAACACGCGCCTCCTGCTCCTCACGAGCTACGCCTTCTGGGGCATGGGCGTGATCCTGTTCGGGCTGGTGCTATCGCTCTTGCACGACCGACTGGTCCTGCACCCCCTGCCTCCCGCGGCCCTGGCGCCTTCCCTGATCATCGCTCTGGGACCGGTCGGAGTGGGTGCGCTGGCCCTGGTCAGGATGGCGGCCTCCGGGGCGGCGGTGTTCGGACATCTCGCCCCTGCGGTGGCGCTCGCGTCCCTGATCGCCGCCAGCGCCCTGTGGGGCTTCGGGCTCTGGTGGCTGGCCGCCACCGCGGTCGTCATGGTTCGCTACCTGGCCGACGGCCCGCTCCCGTACGGCCTCGGTTGGTGGGCATTCACCTTCCCGGTCGGGGCCTTCGGCATGGCGACGCTGACGCTGGGCAGAGCCTGGCGGGTCGGCTACGTTGACTACCTCTCGGTGGCCCTGATGGCGCTGCTGATTGTCCTGTGGTCGATGGTGGCGATCCGAACCGTGTGGGCAACCGCGACCGGTGAGGCATGGGCACCGGCCGGGCCCCCCCGCCCACCTCCGCAGGCGAGCCCGATTCCCACCTGATCCCCGGTCCGCATCCATTCGGCAACCGCACTTGCCATTTCACGCGAGGCAGCCGGGCCCAGCGGGTCGTCCACCCGCGGCCCAATCTTGAGGAGAGCGACATGAGTCAGGCGGAGCCAGAGATCGCGACGGCCCTGAATGGGATGAGGCAGAGCATGGGCAGCGTGCCCCCGGCAATTGCCAAGGCGGCGCCGGTCGACCCGGCGCTGGTGGCCGAGCAGGTTCACAGTAGCGCCTTCGCGATGCCGCCAGGGGCGGGCGCCCTGGACCCTGAGACCCGGACCCTGATCTACCTGGCGGCCGCCCTGGCGTCCTCCAACCACGCCTGCACCCTGGCCATGGTCAACAGGGCCAGCGTGCGGGGGATCACCAGCGAGAAGTTGCTGGAGGCCCTGCACATCGCGCGCTTCGCCATGGCGACCCGGGTGGTCGGTGACGCCGAACCGCTCTTCGAGATGCTCGCCCAGCGGCAGGAGGCGCCGACGGTCGCGGCATGAGGCCCCGCCGGCCAGCCCCCGCGGGCGGCCGGCATACGCCCCCGCACCTGTCCAACTTGGGCAGGTGCGGGATCTCGCCGGGCTCCATCCCGGGTCGGTTGGCGCCTCTCGAGTGCTCCCTGCAAAGACCGGGCCTCCTGGTGAATCGCCGATGATGATCTGGTGATGGCGGGCGACAACCGAGGCCGGGCCACGAGCTGGGGATGGGCCCTGGCGGCGGTCGCCCTGCTGGGGGCGGCCAACGTGGGCCAGTTCATCATCAGCAGCCCAGCTCTCATGGCCGGCTCGCCGGGCCGAGCCGCCGGCTCCTATCTGGGCGAGGCCCTGTTCGGGGCGCTGGCAGGCTTGGGAATCGCGACCGCCCGGGGCGCTGCCAACCACCTCTTGCCGGCGCTCATGCGCGGCCTGTCCGTGCTGATCGCGCTGGGAAGCGTCCTTTTGCTGGTGGTGCATGCCGCCGCCCACGTGGGCGGCCTGAGGCCGGCCTCGGTCGCCGTGCTGGCGGCCCTCGCGGTCGCCTGGCGGACGGCCTCCGTGCGGGAGCGGCTCGCCGCCCCCAGCTCAGGGGAAGCGGCGGAGGCCAGGCCCGGCCGCCCTATCGACAGCTCCGACTGAATCCGAAGCGGCCGCCGAGCCCTAAGGGCTGGCCGTCAGCCTGGCTCAGCGCTGCTCCCGCAGGAAGGCCGGGATGTCCAGGTCGTCGAACGCCTCCGACTCATCCCTGACCGAGCGCCTCAGGCTGTCCGGAAGCGGCTCCTGCAGCTCCTGGGGCCGGCTCGCCCGGTACTTCTCCGCCAGCGCCTGGTTGACCGCCGGCACGCTGCTGAACCCGGTGGCGATCACGGTGATCTTGACGTCCCCGCCCATACGGTCGTCCAGCACCGCGCCGAAGATGATGTTGGCGTTGGGATCGGCGTTCTGGCGGATCATGTCGCAGGCCTCGGTCACCTCGTGGAGGGTCAGGTCCGGGCTGGCGGTGATGTTGAGCAGGATCCCCTTGGCCCCGGCGATGGAGGTCTCCAGAAGCTGACTGGAGACAGCGTCGCGAGCCGCGTCCTGGGCCCGGTTGTCGCCACTGCCGTAGCCGATCCCCATCAGAGCGGCACCCTGACCGGACATGATCGCCTTGACGTCGGCGAAGTCCAGGTTGATGAGGCCCGGGTAGACGATCAGGTCGGAGATGCCCTGGACCCCCTGGCGCAGCACGTCGTCAGCCTTGCGGAAGGCATCCACCATGGTGGTGCGCTTGTCGGTGACGGCGATCAGGCGGTCGTTGGGGATGGTGATCAGGGTGTCAACGCGGCCCGATAGACCCTCGACTCCGCGCTCGGCGGCCTCCATCCGGCGCCGGCCCTCGAAGCTGAAAGGCTTGGTGACCACGCCAATGGTGAGAGCCCCGCTGGAGCGGGCGATCTCGGCGATGATGGGAGCCGCGCCGGTGCCGGTGCCGCCACCCATGCCCGCGGTCACGAAAACCATGTCCGAGTCATGCAGGATGGAGGAGAGTTCGTCCCGCGACTCCTCGGCCGCGTTCTCGCCCACCTCTGGGTCGCCACCGGCGCCCAACCCGCGGGTCACCTTGCGCCCGATGTGGATCTTGGTGGGAGCCTCGGAGGCGTCGAGGGCCTGACGGTCGGTGTTGACCGCGATGAAGTCGACGCCGCGCAGCTTGGCCCTGATCATCCGGTTGACGGCGTTGCTGCCCCCTCCGCCCACGCCGATCACCTTGATGCGGGCGTTGCCCTGAGTGGTGCGGTCGAGGTCGTCTTGCGGCATCGTGATCTCCTTCAGGCTCAGAACAGCTCGTGGAGCCAGCGGTTGAGCCGGCCGGCGCTGCGGGTGGTTCGCTGATTGCTGTGATCGTGTCCGGACGTCGAGCGCTGTCCCCAGCGCAGGAGCCCGGCGGTGGCGGCGTGTTCAGGCATCCCCAACTGGTCGGCCAGGCCGAAAAGGCCCTCTGGAACGGCGACTCTGACCGGCATCTCCAGGATCTGGTGGACCGCCGCCGCGAAGCCCTGGAGCCTGACGCAGCCGCCGGTTAGGACCACCCGGCTGACTCCATCCTCCTGGTCGAGGACCTGCCCGATCAGGCGCACCATCTCCCTGGTCCTCGGCTCGATCACCTCGGCAAGCCAGCGGCGCGGTACCTCGTCAGCGCCGACGCCACCCATGCCGACCACGGTCACCATCTCCTCGGGACGGATCTGACCGGGATCGCAATGACCGTGACGGATCTTGACGGTCTCGGCCTCCTCCAGGTCGCAGTGGAGCCCGGTGGCCAGGTCCTTGGTGACGTTCTGACCCCCGACCGGGAGCACCAGGACGCGCTTGATGGTGCCGGCGCGGAAGATGGCGATGTCCGTCGTCCCACCGCCCACGTCGACCACGGCCACCGAGCCCTCCAGTTCCCGATCGCGGACCACGCCCTCGGCGGACGCGAGCGGCTGGGCCACCACGTCGTCGACGCGCAACCCGGCCGCGTGCGCGCATTCGACCAGCGCCTCCAGATGGGCGGTGGAAGCCAGCACCAGCTCAGCGTCGACCCCAAGGCGAGTTCCCGCCACGCCGCGGGGGTCACGGAGTTCGGCCATTTGGTCGACCGCGTAGGAGCGTGGGATCAGGTGGACGACCTCGGTGCCATCCAGATCAGGCGCCTCCCTGACCGCCTCCAGCACCCGGTTGAGGTCTCCGGTCCCCACCGCGCCGCTGCGGGAGGCCACCGAAACGACGGCCTGTCGCGAACGGCTCATCAGGTGCCGGCCCCCGAGGGTCATCAGGGTCGAGTCGATCTCGACCCCCGCCGCCCGTTCGGCCAGATCCAGGGCCCGGCTGATCGACGCGGTGGCGGCGTCGGGGTCGACGATGACACTCTTGCGCACTCCGGCCGAGGGGGCCTCACCGACGCCGAGGACGCGAAGTCGGCTGCCATCGTCGTCGGCGACGGCGCAGCGAACGGTCGAGGTCCCCAGGTCGACCGCCACCAGGCGGCGACTGCTCAAACCCGGAACCCGGCCGTGAGGCCGCCTCTGAGGTGAGGCCCTCCCAGGACGCAGTTGGTCATCGGGCGTTTCCCCAATTCTTGGTTATGAAGGCTGTCAGGAACGTCGGGTTGGGTCTTAACTCGGGCATCGGGGCCTTTGGGTCGCAGGCGACCGGATGAAGTGTATCGGTAATGGGAGAGCAATACAAGCCCCAAACCACATCATGTTGTGGGTGATACGGTCGCCAGGCACCGGGTTTTGGGTTCGCATCCTCAGGGGCTGAGCACCACCTGGGAGGGATCCTCCAGATAGATGGTCTTGATGGTGGTGGATTTCAGGTTGACCTTGGCGGCCAGAGCCCGCAATGCCTCGAGCTTGGCGCCGATCGAGCCGATTTGGGCCTTGGTGAGCGCCGGCCCCAGGTCCGCCACCCATCCCGCCGAGCTCTTGATCTCCAGCGACCCGACCGGGCTGATCAAGAACTGCACCACGCTCACCCCGTAAGCCGCAGGGAACACGTGGGAGAGGGCGGCCAGCGCGGCGGTCAGATTGGCCGGCAGGGCCACCCCCCCGGGCCCGGCCCCCGCGCCCTGGATCTGGTCGACCAGGGTGGGTACCGGGCTTAGAGTCGGAGTCTGGGGCACCGGGCCCAGCACCGCACCGGTGGCCGCCAGCAGCTCGCGCCGCCCCCCCCGCTGGAGGATCAGAACCGGCGGCAGTGGGGTCACCGACATCACCAGGGTGCCAGGCCACCTCACCTTCACGCTGGCAGCGGCCACCCACGGCTGGGCGAGCAGATTGACGGTCATGCGCTCGGTGTTGAGCATGATCGTGCTCTCCCCCACCCTGGCCCCCGCCGCCGCCAGCAGCTGACTCCGCGCCAGCACCGAGCTCCCCTCCACCTCGACTCTCTGCACCTTGAGCCAGGGAAGGTTGAAGGCCGCCAGCGCCGCCACCAGGATCAGGACCAGAGCCAGGGACCCGAGCCGCAGGGGCAGCACCAGCTCCCGCCAGGCGTCCAGCCACCTGGGCCGCTTGGGCGCCGAGAGCCGGACCCGGCCGAAGAGCCGCTGCCGGGCGGCCAGCCGGGCGGCGCGGCGGGCCGCCGCTTGACGGGCGATCTCCTCAACCACGTCGTCCCCCAGCTCGCCGCGCCTCCAACCCCGAGTGGTCTGCGCTCGATTGGACCGGCGCGGTGGAGGCTGGGGACGGTGGCCCCGCCGAGGGGCGCCCGGCTGCCATGCCTGGAACTCATCGGGGACTGCGGCACCGAACTGGCGCCGATCCGGCGGCCTGGGACGCGTCAGCGGTTCGATGGCTGCCCCTTGACTGAGACGTTGTGGAAGGACGGGGACCGGCCGCCGGTGGGGAGAGCGGTCCACACCGGCAGTTCGACAGTACACGTTGACGCATCTCG
>JAKABA010000333.1 GCA_021802115.1 bacterium
CCAGGTCGACGGCTGGCGCGCCACCGTCCCCCTGGGCGCGGACCCCATCGAGTGGCGGCGCGACATGACCGCGGGTGCGCTGGCGACGGCGATCCCGTTCGTGCGGGCGGGGCTGTCCCACGGCTCCGGAGCCCTCCTGGGGCCCAGCCTGGTCTCCAGGGAGCTGGTGTTCGCCGACCCCTTCTCCGAGCGGAACCCCAACTTCAATCTGCTGGTGCTGGGCACCTCCGGCGCGGGCAAGTCGTTCACCGCCAAGCTGCTGGCCGTCCGCCTGCTCCTGCGGGGAGTGCGGCTGAGGTGTGTTGACCCCTCCGGGGAGTACCGGCGGTTGGCGGCCCTGGTCGGTGGCGACTTCCTCGAGCTGGGCAGCGCTCCCGGTCGGGGGCTCAACCCGCTGGGACCCGTCGCCAGGGATCCGGCTCCGGCAGGATCGGATCTGCGCGCCTTCCGAGCCTTGCCGGTCCTGGAACGATTGGCCACCGCCAGGACCGGCAGCTCATCTCTGGACGAGCGCGGCCTGGAGCAGCTGGAGGCAGCCCTGCTTGGGGTGCTGCGCCGCGACCCGCACGGTGCCCACCTGGGGGACCTGGTGGCGGAGCTCGATGCGGCCGGCGCCACCGCCCTGGCGGCCCGACTCCACCGCCTCACCGAGGGCCTGGAAAGGGGCTTCTTCGACGGCGGCGCCGACTTCACCGGCTCAGGCTTTGCCGCGGTCTCCCTGCGGGAGCTGCGCCACGACCGCGAGCACCTCCTGACCGCGCTGGTCCATCTGGTCCTGGTGTACCTGGAGGCGGAGCTGGACCAGCTCGCGGGCACGCCTCATCTGCTGCTGGTGGACGAGGCGGAGGTCCTGCTGGACTCGGAGCGCTCCGCCAAGGCGCTGGAGGGGCTCAGTCGCCGCCTGCGCAAACTCGGGGCGGGCCTGATGGTGGTTTCCCAGGTGGTGGAGGACTTCCTGCGATCGCCGGTGGGGAACGTGATCATCCGCAACTGCCACACCAAGCTGCTGCTGCGCCAGGAGGAGGTGGCGATCCCGACCCTGAAGGAGGCCCTGGGGCTCTCCGGACGGGAGTGCGAGCTGCTGGTCTCATGCGATCCGGGCTGCGGGCTGATCCTGGTCGGCGGCGAGCATGCGGCGTTCCGCGGCGCGGCCCCGGAGGAGTGGCTCCCCGCCCTCACCACCGACGCCCTGTCGCCCGCCCGGGGCGCCCTCCCTTGAGGCCGGCGACCTGGCTCTCCGCCGTGGCCCTGGGTGGATGCGCCATCCCGCTGGTCGTCACCCTGTCGCTGCTGGGGGTGCTGGGAGTGGGGGCGGCCGCGGCCGGCTGGCCCGCCATCTCCGGGCTGCTCCCGGCGCCGGGAGGATTCATGCTCCCCGTCGGCAGGGTGGTTCTCGCCGGCAGCCACAGCTTTCCCGAGTGGGCCCTGCCCTGCGGTCCCGAGCCGGGAGCGCTGGCGATGGACCCGTCGGCCTGCACCGGCCATCCCACCCCCTACCCGTACTCCTACCAGGGTTTCGCCACCGGCCAGTGCACCTGGTACGTGGCCACCCGCCGGCTGGTCGCCTGGCACACCCCGGGCGGGTCCCTGGGCGGAAACGCCGGCCAGTGGCTGGCCCTGGCCGCCCAGGCCGGCTTCGCGGTCGGCGCCACGCCCGAGGTGGGCGCCATCGCGGTCTACACCGACCAGGGCGATGGCCACGTGGCATTCGTGGTCGGGGTGGACGACCGTGGCGACTACACCGTGGCCGAGGCCAACTGGGCCCTCTACGGTCCGGTGGCCCCGTACGTCGACCTGCGAGGGGTGGCGGCCGGCACCACCGGCAGCTCCTTCGAGCGGTTGGCCGGCTTCATCTACGGCCCCAGCCCGGCCTCCTCCGCGACCTGACCTCGTCCCTATGCTGTTCTCGATGGCTGCCGAATCAGGTGTCGCTGCGCGCCCACTCCAGCGCCGGCGAGCGCTCGGACTGGTGGCCGCCTCCCACGCGGGCCAGCACATGTACTCGGGGCTGCTGCCCCTCACCTATCCGGCCATCCTGCTCGCCTTTCACCTGAACTACGCCACCCTCGGGCTGGCGGTGGGGCTGATCGGGGTGGTCGGCGGCCTGACCCAGGCCAGCGCCGGGTACGTGGGCCGGCGGGTTGCCGCCCGCTGGGTCCTGGGGTCCCAGAACCTGGTGGTCGCCATCTGCGCGATCGTCCAGTCCCTGGCCCCCACCTATCCCCTGTTCGCCACCGGGCAGGGGCTGGCCACCTTGGGCAGCAGCCAGCAGCACCCGGTGGGCAGCTCGGTCGCCGCCCGGACCTATCCGAAGCGGCGGGGGATGGCCCTCAGCCTGACCACGATCGGGGGCAGCTTCGGCTCGCTGGTGATACCCATCCCGGGTGCCCTCATGATCGCCGACCTGGGCTGGCGCCCGGCGCTGCTCATCCTGTCCATCCCGCTCTTTGTGATGGGGATCATCCTCTTGCTGACCTTTCCCCCCGTCCCCGGCGAGGACCGGCCGCGCCAGCACTTCCTGGAGCGTCCGCGGCTTCGGCTCCCCAGGTTCGACCGCAGCGAGTTCGTCAATCCCCGGGCCGCCCTGTTCGCCATCCTGGCCGCCACCGTGGCGGCCGGCGGGCGCGGCCTGGGGACGCTCAACGCCTACATCCCCGTGTACCTGAGGAATGGGGTGCACCTTCCCGAAGTGGAGGTGGGCGCGATCTTCAACCTGGTGCTGCTGGGGGCGGTGGTGGGGCCGCTGTTGGGAGGCTACCTGTCCGACCGCCTGGGCCGGATCCCGGTGCTCTGGAGCGCCTACCTCCTCTCCGCGGCGGCGGTGGTCGCCTTCGGGCTGGCGGCACACCTGCCGGTGGTGGTGCTGGTGGTCCTGGCCCTGGTGGTGGGGCTGGTGGCCTACGTAGAGAACCCCCTGCTGCAGGCGCTGGTCAGCGACAGTGTCACGGCGGGAGCCCAGTCCAGCGTCTTCGGGGTCTACTTCGCGGTCTCCTATGGGGTCGGGTCGCTGTGGATCATCGGCCTCGGGCAGGCGATCCAGCACCTGGGGTTCGCGACCGGCTTCGCCATCATGGCGGCCTCCTATCTGGGAGCCGGGCTGCTGCTCATCCCCTGCTATCGGGCACTGCGGGCCCAGCATGGCTGAGGTGGACGCGGCGCTCCTGGACGCCGAGCGTCGCAGTGTCGACGGCGCCATCTCCGAAGCCCGGGCGGCGCTGAGGAGGCTTCAGCGCCTGAGGGACCGGCTCAGGGCTGCGCCGGGTGAGGGGCTGGAGGAAGTGGCCGACGAGGCGGAGGCGGCGGTCGGGCGCCTGCTCGAGACGCTGGAGCAGGCGCGCGCGGAGCAGCGCCGGCTGCTCAGGCGGTCGCTGCGGGGAGAAGACGGGGAGCCCTGAGGCGGCGGACGGCTCCCGGCGGGATCAGCGGCCCCGCGCTTGATCCTCAGGGGCGGTGCCGGCCCCTGCGGGGATTGGCAGCCGGCTGGCGGTCGCCCAGCTGTCCAGTCCCCGCAGTCCCGGCCTGCGCTTGGCAACCTCGGCCACCAGCCGGTCCGCGCTGGCACGGTCCAGCCTCATCTCCAGCCCCTCGGGCATGTTCTTGATCATCGCCTTGGCGGCCCGCGAACGCCCCCGGGTCAGCTTGCGGATCTCGAGTCGCGAAGCCTGCAGCCGAAACACCACGATGTGGTTGCCGGGGACCGCCACCTCGAGCCCGGTCAACTCGGGCCACGGGGCGATCACCGCACAGCCCCGCGAGAGCCGCCGGACCCCCGCCTCGCCCACGAAGACGGCGTTGTGGGCCTGGCC
>JAKABA010000334.1 GCA_021802115.1 bacterium
AAGGGCCGTGGCTTCAGCCCCGCCGAGGATGATGAGATCGACAAGTTCCACGGGGTTGGCGCCTTCGACATCGCCACCGGCAAGATCCACGGCGCCGGGGCGAGCTACACCGATGTCTTCGAGGAGGTGTTGCTGGCGCTGGCCGAGGAGGACCCGCGCCTGGTGGCGATCACCGCCGCCATGGCCTCCTCCACAGGGCTGCTCAAGTTCGCGCAGCGTTTCCCGGACCGGTTCTACGACGTCGGGATCGCCGAGCAGCACGCGGTCACATTCGCCGCCGGCCTGGCGATGGGCGGCCTCCACCCGGTGGTGTGCATCTATTCCACATTCCTGCAGCGTGCCTTTGATCAGGTCATCACCGACGTCGGCCTGCACAACCTCCCCGTCACCTTCATCCTGGACCGCGCCGGCGTGACCGGGCCGGACGGCAGCTCCCACCACGGGATGTTCGACCTGAGCTACCTGCGCATGGTCCCCAATCTGGTGGTCTCCACCCCGATGGACTCCGGCGAGCTGGGCCGCCTGGTGGCGACCGCGGTCCGCCACCAGGGACCATTCGCCGTCCGCTATCCCCGGGGGTCCGCCGGCGAGCGCGTTGTGGACCTGCGCCCACTCCCCAGCCTCAGCTGGGAGATGGTCAGGGAGGGGGGCAGGGACGTCCTCATCTGCGCGGCCGGGAAGATGGTGCAGGTCGCCCTCAACGCCGCCACCCTGCTGGAGCCCGCCGGCATCTCGGCCTCGGTGGTGAACGCCCGCTTCCTGAAGCCGGTGGACCGGCGCCTGGCCGACTGGACCAGGGCCCACCGGGCGGTGGTGACGGCCGAGGACAACACCGTCAGGGGAGGGCTCGGGGCGGCGGTCATGGAGGCGCTCCAGGCAGCGTCGGTGGTCTGCCCGGTCAAGCAGGTCGCCCTGCCGGATCAGTTCCTGCCTCACGGCTCCCAGGCGGAGATCCTGGCCGAGTTCGGCCTCACCGCCGAAGGGGTGGCGGCCGCGGCCGTGGCGGCCCTGGAGGCGGGCGAGGGGGGAACAGCCGCCGCCCAGGCCGCCGGCTGACACCAGGACCAGGGCCCGACGGGTCGGCGCCCGCGCGGCGGGCCCTGGCGCCGGGCAGGCGATGACCTCCCACCGCCGCGCCTTGCTCATCCTGGCAGGGGCGAACTGCCTCTTTGCGGGGTCGTATGTGACCGCCAAGCTGGCGCTGTCGACCTGGCCCTTTGCCAGCCTCAACATGGTGCGGTTCACAGTGGCGGGTCTGGCCTTGGCCCCCTACCTCTGGCGGCACCGCCACCAGCTGCCGCGGGGACGCGCCGACCAGACCCGCCTGGCGGCCATGTGCGGGCTGGGTTTCATCGGGAACAAGGCCTTCGAGTACTGGGGCCTCAGCCTCTCCACCGCCACCGACATGGCGCTGCTCATCGGCGCGGAGGCACTGGTGACGGTGGTGCTCAGCGTCCTGATCCTGGGGGAGCGGATCCGGCGCCTGGAGACCATGGGGCTGGTCCTGGGCGGCTTCGGCATCTACCTGGTGGTGGTGGGCGGACTGCACCCTCCCCAGGGGTTCGGAGCCGGCCAGCTGCTGGGCAACCTGCTGATCCTGCTCTCCCTGGTGCTGGAGGCCTGCTTCACCATCGTGGGCAAGACCGTGGTGGCTCGCTACCCACCCTTTCTGGTCACGGCCGCGATCGTCACCGGCAGCCTCTTCGCCTGGTGGCCGGCGGGCCTGGCCGCGCTTTCCGTGCGCCACTGGCCGGGGCTCACCTGGGGGGTGGTCGTGGCGGGCCTCTACCTCGGGATCGTCACCACGGTCCTCGGGTACTGGGCCTGGTTCTACGGTTTGCAGCGGGTGATGCCCGGGGCGCTGGCGCCACTGCTGTTCATCCAGCCGCTGGTGGGCACCGCCCTGGCCGTCCTCATCCGCGGGGAGCGTCCGGGGCCGGCTACCCTGCTCGGCGGGGCGCTGGTCCTGGCCGGGGTGGTCCTGGTCGTCACGGTGCGGCAGCCGACGGCGGAGGCGCCGCCGGCCGCGGCCGGCGGTGGCTGAGACCTCCCCAGGTCACAATCCTGCAACGGAGGGCTCGCCCCGGCGAGCCCCGAAATAATCTCGGGGCCGGGACGCCGGTGCCGCCTCCCTTCAGCGGCAGCGGCAGACGGTCCCTCTCTCCTTCCGTCGGCACTTCCTCCGGCGGACACAGCCGCCCCGGATCCCTCCGGGGCGGCTGTCCCTTCTCAGCTGTCGGCGTAGAGCATGAACTCGTAGGGGTGGGGGCGCAGCCTGACCGGGTCCACCTCGCGCTCGCGCTTGAGAGCTATCCAGCTGTCGACCACGTCCTCGGTGAAGACCCCGCCCTCGTAGAGGAAGTCGTGGTCCCGCTCCAGCGCGAACAGCACCTCCTCCAGGCTCCCGGGGAGATCCGTGACCTCGCGCGCGGCCTCACCCTCCAGCTCGTAGAGGTCGGCCTCGACCGGGGTCGGCGGCTCGATCCGGTTGCGGATGCCGTCCAGCCCCGCCATCAGCATGGCCGAGAAGGCGAGATACGGGTTGGCGGTGGCGTCCGGCGAACGGAACTCGAGACGGCGCAGCTGCGGCCGCTCACTGTAGGTGGGGATGCGGATGCAGGCGCTGCGGTTGCGGGCCGAGTAGGCCAGCTTGATCGGGGCCTCGTATCCGGGAACCAGCCGACGGTAGCTGTTGGTGGTGGGGGCGGAGAACGCCAGCACCGCCGGGGCGTGGGCCAAAAGGCCGCCGATGTACCACCTGGCCAGGTCGGAGAGGAGCGCGTAGCCGTTGCCGTCGAAGAACAGGGGATCGCCCTGCTTCCAGAGCGACTGGTGGGTGTGCATCCCACTGCCGTTGTCTCCGAACAGCGGCTTGGGCATGAAGGTGGCCGTGAACCCCTCCCGGTAGCAGACGTTCTTCACCAGATACTTGAAGGTGAGCACCTTGTCGGCCATGGAAACCAGGGTGTCGTAGCGCATGTCGATCTCGGTCTGGCCCGCGGTGCCGACCTCGTGGTGGTGAACCTCCACGTCGATCCCCGCCTCCGCCAGGGCCAGGCAGATCCGGCTGCGCAGGTCCTGGAGCTTGTCCACCGGCGGCACCGGGAAGTAGCCCTCCTTCAGCCTCGGCCTGAAGCCGAGGTTCGGGACCCCGTTGCGCCCCGCGTTCCAGATCCCCTCGACCGAGTCGATGTGGTAATAGCCCTCGTTGACGGTCTGGTCGAAGCGGATGGAGTTGAAGATGTAGAACTCCATCTCCGGTCCCCAGTAGCTGGTGTCGGCGACGCCCGACTGCCGCAGGTACGCCTCCGCCTTGTGGGCGATGTAGCGCGGATCGCGGCTGTAGCGAGCCTTGGTGACGGGATCGACGATGTCGCAGATGAGGGACAGCGTCGCCACCTCCAGGATCGGGTCCACGCAGGCGGTCCTGGGATCGGGCAGCAGCAGCATGTCGCTCTCATGGATCTGCTGAAACCCCTTGATGCTGCTGCCGTCGAAGCCAACCCCCTCCGCGAAGACCCGTTCGGTGAGCTCGGACAGAGGGACGCTGAAGTGCTGCCACTGACCCAGGAGATCGCTGAACCGGAAGTCGATGAACTTGATTCCCTGGTCCTTGGCGTAGGCGATGACCGCCTGCGGATCCGTCCCCGGTGCGGTGCCCAGCCTGCCCTCTAGCGCCATGGCCATTCAGATCCTCCTCGGTGACGACTGCCGACTGGGCTCAGGCTAGCAGCTGTCCGCGCTCAGTTCATCGTGTGTATGACCATAAAAACACCACTGAAGCATCTGGTCTTTCACAC
>JAKABA010000335.1 GCA_021802115.1 bacterium
GCGCGATGCGCTGGCGCTGACCGGGGCCGCCCTCGACGCCAGCGGTGACGCCGCCGCCCTGGGTCAGGTGGTCCACAACTCCCGGGCACTGGAGGCACTGGAGGCCAAGGGGCTGCGCCAGATCAAGGAGCTGCCGGCTCAGAGCCGCGCTCCGGTGGTGATCACCGCGCACGGCGCCACGCCGGAACTCTTCCGCCGGGCCGAGGTCTCAGGGCTGGAGGTGGTCGACACCACCTGCCCCCTGGTGCGACGGGTGCAGCGGCACGCCCAGGAGTTGGCGGAGCAGGACCTGCCGGTCGTCATCGTCGGCCATCAGCACCACCAGGAGGTGGTCGGTGTCGCCGGCTGGGCGGGGTCCGGTCAGGGGCGCGAGGTGACCGTGATCTCGACCCTGGAGGAGGCGGACGCCCTCCCCTACCGTGAGCGCCGCGGAATCGTCTGCCAGAGCACCTTTCCCCAGCCGCTGTTTCGGGAGATAGCCGAGCGGGTCGCCCGGCGGACCGGCCAGCTGGAGGTCAGGGACACCACCTGCCCGGTCGTGAACCAGCGTCAGCGGGAGGCGTTGAACGGGCTGCTCGACCAGGTCGACGTGGTGGTCGTGGTCGGTGGCCGCAACTCGGCCAACACCGTGGCGCTGGCCGAGGCCTGTGCCGCCCGCCGCCCCACCCACCATGTGGAGAGCGCGGCCGAGGTGCGGCCGGAGTGGTTCCGCGAGGGTCAGCGCGTGGGGATCACCTCCGGCACGTCCACCCCGGGCTGGGTGGTCGACGAGGTTGAGGAGGCGTGCCGTGATATCTGAGCGCGAAGATGCCCTGGTGGCAGAGGTCGCGGAACCGGGGGAGAGCGTCGACGTCACCGCCCGGCGGGTGCTGAGCCGCTACCACACCGAGATCACGGCGGGGCTGGCGGCCGCGGTGGAGCTGCTCCCTCCGGAGGTTAGGGGCCCCTCTCGCTATCACCTGGGCCTGGAGCCAGGCGCCAGGCCTGGCAAGGCCCTGCGGCCCACCCTGACGATGCTGATCGCAGCCGGACTCGGGGGGTCGCCCGAGTGGGCCCGGCGGCTCGGGGTGGCGGTGCAGCTCATCCACGACTTCTCGCTGGTCCACGACGACATCGTCGACGAGGACCGCTCCCGGCGGGGCCAGGCGGCGCTCTGGGTCAAGGATGGGATGGCCACCGCCCTGAACACCGGCGACGCGCTCCTCACCGCCGCATTCCTCTTCATCAGCCGGTCCGGCGTTCCGGCGACCGTGGGCAAGCTGGCGGCGGACACCCTGGGCACGGCGACCCTGGAGATGGTGGGCGGCCAGCAGTCCGACATCTCGGCCACCGGCCAGCCCCCGGCCGACCTCGGCGAGTACCTGCGCATGGTGGAGCTGAAGACCGGCGCCCTGATGGGCGCCGCGGCCGCCATGGGGGCGGTGGCCTCGCGCGCCAACCTTGAGGTGGTCCGTGCCTGCGAGCACTTCGGCAGGACCCTCGGCATCGCCTTTCAGCTGCGCGATGACACCCTGGGGGTGTTCGGCGACTCCGACGAGACCGGCAAGCCGGTCGGCAACGACCTGCTGCGGCGCAAGCAGGGACTTCCCTTCCTGCTCGCCCTCAACTCGAAGCACGAACTGGGAACGGCCGCCAGGTCCTGGCTCAGCCCGGCCGGGCTCTCGGAGGCCAGCCTCGGTGAGGCGGTGCAGATGCTCCGGCAGGGTGGGGTCGCCGAACGCTGCGAGGGGTTGACCACCACCTGGACGGAGCGGGCGCTGGGAGCGGCGGCGAAGCTGCCCCTCGCCGAGCCCTTCGCAAGCGAGCTCGAGGGGCTGTGCCGCTGGTTGGGGGAACGCTGGAGTTGACCCTCGAGCTGGTCTCGGAGTCGGCGTCCTGGGAGGAGCTCGAGCCGCGTCCGGACCTCAAGCCCGCCCTGGACCGGGCCGTCGCCAACCTGCTCTCGCGCCAGCTGCCCGACGGCTCCTGGATGGGCGAGCTCGAGAGCAACGCCGCGATCACCGCCGAGTACCTGCTCATGTGCCGCTTCTTGGGGGTGGCCGACCCCGGCCGGGAAGCGGCGGCGCTGCGCTACCTGCGCCACCAGCAGCGTCCTGACGGAAGCTTCGGGATCGCCCCCGAGGTGTCGGGCGACATCAGCGTCACCGCCGAGGTCTACGTCGCCATGCGCGCCGTCGGGGTCGGCCCTGACGATCCCGCGGTGGCGGCGGCCCGGTCGTTCGTGGGCTGCCACGGAGGCGTCCACGCGACCCGCGTCTTCACCAGGATCTGGCTCGCCCTGGGCGGCCTCTGGCCGTGGCACGAGCTCCCGGTCGTCCCCCCGGAGTGGGTGCTCATCCCCGGCAACCGGATCGGCAGCATCTACGACCTCGCCTCCTGGGCTCGCGCCACCACGGTGCCGCTGGCGATCCTGCGTTCCTTGGAGACCGTCTTCCCCCTGGAGCAGCCGGCTCCCGGCGAGCTCCCGGCCGGCCCCCCGGTGCCGGCGGCCGGAACTTTGACCTGGAAGTCGGTGGATCGGCTGGTCCGCATCTACGGCAAGCTTCCCAAGGTGGGCTTGCGGCGCCTGGCGCTGGCGGAGGCAGAGCGCTGGATCCTGGACCACCAGGAGGTGGACGGCTCCTGGGCCGGGATCCAGCCGCCCTGGGTGTACGGCCTGATGGCCCTGGTGGCCCGGGGACACCGGCTCTCCGACCCGCCCGTCCGGCGCGGGCTGGACGCCCTGGAGAGCTTCGGCATCGAGGATGAGCACGGCTTCCGCCTGCAGGCCTGCGTCTCCCCGGTCTGGGACACGGCCCTCGCCCTCTGGGCGCTCATGGACGCGGGGGTGCCCAGCGAGCACCCGGCGGTCCGGCGGGCCGTCGACTGGCTCATCGCCCGAGAGGTGAAGAAGCCCGGTGACTGGGCGGTCCACCTTCCCCAAGTCTCCCCAGGTGGCTGGCCGTTCGAGTTCTACAACGACCAGTACCCCGACACCGACGACACCGCGGTGGTGCTCTGCGCGCTCACCGCGGCCGGGCACCGGCGCGGGGACGGCAGTCCCGCCGGGGAAGCGATGGAGCGAGCCCTCCGCTGGCTGGTGGCGATGCAGGGCTCGGACGGGGGCTACGCCGCCTTCGACGCTGACAACAACCGGCGGTGGGTCGAGCGCCTGCCCATCTCAGACTTCGGCGAGGTTCTGGACCCACCCAGCCCGGATGTCACCGCCCACGTGGTGGAGGCCTTCACCCGCTGTGGCGGGCGTGATCTGGCGCTGGCCAAGTGGCGGGCGGTCTCCTGGCTGCGCGCCTCCGAGGAGGGAGACGGCGCCTACTTCGGGAGGTGGGGGGTCAACTACGTGTACGGCGGCGCCGCGGTGGCGACCGCGCTGGCGACGCTCGGCGAGTACGCCGATCGCCAGCGCCTGCTGCGGTTGGGCCGCTGGGTCAGGGAGCACCAGCACCCGGACGGGGGCTTTGGCGAGTCGGTGCTCTCCTACCACTCGCCGGAGCACATCGGCCGGGGTGAGCCGACCCCGTCGCAGACCGCGTGGGCGCTGCTGGCTCTGGAGGCCGCCCTGCATCTGGGGGCCGACCTCGACTCCGACACCAACCTGGCGGGGGGGGCGGCGGCCGCCGCCGCCTGGCTGGTGGCCAACCAGGACCAGGACGGGGGCTGGACCGACCACCTCTTCACCGGCACGGGGTTTCCCCGCGCCTTCTACCTGCGCTACCAGATGTACGCGACCGTCTTCCCGGTGATGGCGTTGGCGCGGCTGGTGTACCCGGGGCGGGCGCTGGCTGCGAAGGA
>JAKABA010000336.1 GCA_021802115.1 bacterium
GCGCGGGCAGCACCAGAAAGAAGGCCACGAACAGAACGACCAGCGCCAGCAGGACGGCGGCGAGCGGGTGGCGGAGCAGATGCCTCATATGCTGATGGTACGTTGGTGGGGAAGCGTTGGTTACACGTGGCTATCCCCGGAGATCAAATTGACCCGATGGCCGGCACCCGGTTGAGCGAATTCGCGCCCGGCGCCGGAGCGAGGCTGGACCTGAGAGGGATCGCCTGCCCGCTCACCTTCGTCAAGACCAAGATCGCCCTGGAACGCCTCCCCCGGGGGACCAGGCTCGAGGTTCTGCTCGACCTCGGGGAGCCGAGCGAGTCGGTGCCACGGAACTGCCGGGAGGTAGGGGACCAGGTCGTCGAGATCTCTCCCTGGGAGCCGGGGGTTGTCCGGATGGTGGTCGTGAGACCGGGCTGACCAGAGCCTCCCTCAGGTGGGTCGGGGCGACCATGGAGTCGCCGGAGCGCGCCTCAGCCACACCGTGAAGCTGGTCCCCCGGCCGGGTTCGGAGTCCACCGACACCCGCCCCTCCATGCGCTCCGCCAGCGCCTGGACGATCGCCAGCCCCAGGCCGCTGCCCCCCTCCTGACGGGAGCGGGAGCCGCCCGCTCGGTAGAACCGTTCGAAGACGTGGGGCAGGTCCTCCGGGGAGATCCCAGGGCCCCGGTCGGAGACCTGGAATCCGGCCTCGTCGGGGCTGGAGACCGTCGACCAGCTGATCTCCCGACCCTCCCCGTGGCGTTCCGCGTTAGCCTGGAGGTTCTGGCAGATCGTGAAGAGAGCGTCGGGGTCCGCTCGCACCACCAGCCCCGGCTCGAGCCTCCTCGCGACCTCGACACGGCGGCTGTCCAGGAACTCCTCGAGAAAGTCGGCCAGGTCCAGGGGGCCGAGCTGCAGCTCGCGCCCGGCGTCCGCCCGCGCCAGCGTCAGCAGGTCGGCCACCAGCCGCCGCATCCGCTCGGCCTCCTGGGACATGGTCTGGAGCGCCCGCTCGGTCACTAGGGGATCCGCCACCGCCCCCCGCTGCAGCACCTCCAGGTAGCCCTTGATCGAGGTCAGCGGGGTCCGCAGCTCATGGGAGGCGTCGGCGATGAACTGGCGCATCTGGCGCTCCGCCTCCTCTCTCACCCGCACCGTGTGCTCGACGCTCTCCGCCATGCTGTCGAAGACCTGGGCCAGCACCCCGACCTCGTCTTCCTTGGGGGCCAGGCCCGAGCGCCGGGTGAGCTCTCCCCTCCCCAGCGCCGAGGCCGCCTCGGTCAGCCGGGCCAGCGGGCGCAGCGAGCGGCTGGTGATCCAGAGCCCGCTGCCCAGCGCCAGCAGCAACACCGCCAGGCTCCCCAGCTCGATCACCAGGGCGGCGGTGGAGAGCTCGCCCAGGAGGGGTGCGGCGGATTCCGCGACCTCCACCGCACCGAGATCCCGCCCGCCCGGGGTCACCACCGGGAAGACCATCACCAGGTAGGTGCTCGCCCCGGAGGAGATCAGATCAGGGCCGATCCTGGTGTCGAAGTCGGCGGCCGCCTGCAGGCTGGAGGGGCCGACCAGAGGGCTGCTCCTGCCTCGCACGACCGGGGGGCTGGGGGCGCTTCCGGGAGCCGCCGAGGCGAGGACGCGCAGGTCCGGGCCCACCGCGAGGGCGGCCAGCCTGGCCACCGCGAGCTGGTCCACCAGGGCGTGGGCGAGTGCACCGGCCGAGAGCTTCGGCCGGTGGTCCACAGTGCGTACCCGCTGGAGGCGCAGGAGCCCCGCTCTGGCGTCCGCATAGGTGGCCGTGATCGACTGGGCCCGGCTGGACATCACGGCCTGGCGGAGCAGGGAGTACTCCACCGTCCCAGCCGCGGCCAGCAGCACCGCCAGCAGCAGCAAGAAGCTGAGAGTGAGCCGCCAGCGCAGGCTGTGGTGCCAGGCGATCCTCGGCTCAGTTGACGACAAGCCGGTAGCCGACCCCGCGCACCGTCTGGATCAGGCGGCGGTCGGGGTCGTCCAGTTTGCGGCGGAGGTACCGCACGTACACCTCGAGGTTGTTGTCGTCACCGTAGAAGGAGACCCCCCAGACCGCGTTGAGCAGCCGGTCCCGCTCCAGGACCTGGCCCCGGTGTTCGACCAGGTACCACAGGAGGTCGAACTCGCGAGGCGAGAGCTCAACCTGCCGCCCGTGGTAGCTGGTGCGGCGCTCGGCCCGATCCAGCTCCAGCGGCCCGGCCCGCAGGACACTCGCCTGCTCCGGCTGTCGCCGTCGGAGGACGGATCGGACCCGGGCCAGCAGCTCGCCGAAGTCGAACGGCTTGACCAGGTAGTCGTCGGCGCCCAGCTCCAGTCCCGCGATTCGGTCCTTGGTCTCGTCCTTGGCGGACAGGATGATGAGGCTGCGGGAGCGCTCGCCCGCCAGCTCCTTGGTGAGCTGGAAACCGTCGAGCCGCGGCATCATGATGTCCAGGATCACCAGATCGGGGCGGAAGCGGTCCACCAGGGTGAGGGCGGCTCTGCCGTCGGGCGCGGTGCGGACGTCGAAGCCCTCCCGGCTCAGGCCGAGCTCGATGAAGTCGGTGATTGCAGGCTCATCGTCGACCACCAGCACCCGGGTGGGGCGGGCCGCGACCTTATCCTCTGGCAAAGCAGACGGGATTATAGGAGCGTACCACCCCCTGATCTCATCACATTCGGGGCCGGCGGTTGCTGAGAGAGCCCTTAGACTCAAGCACCGATGCTGACTGAGGGCACCCCCGGCCGGCTCGTCCGAGCCCGCGGCCAACTGGACGGGCAGCCGCTCTCGTGGTTGGAGCGCGCGGGCCGGGAGCCGGCGGTGCTGTTGGTCCACGGCTGGGGTTCCAGTGCCGCCGCCTTCTCAGGGCTGCTGCGGCTGAGCCGCAGCCCCCGGCGGCTGGTGGCGGTGGATCTTCCCGGCTTCGGCGAGTCCCCCATAGGCGGCGGGGGCTGGGACACCACCCGTTACTCGGAGCTGGTCACGCGGTGGGCGCGGGAGCAGCTTGGAGCTCCTCTGAGCCTGATGGGCCACTCGTATGGTGGGGCCGTCTCGATCCGGCTGGCGCTGAGCTCATCCCCGCCCGATCGACTGCTGCTCTGCGGCGCCTCGGGCATCCGGCCCGAGGCCGGGGCCCCGCCGCCGGTCCGGGTCCGCGTCTATCGCGGGCTGCGCTCCCTGAGCGGGCTGTTGCCGGGCCGGCTCGGCCACGAGGCGCGGGAGCGGCTTGCCGAGCACTTCGGGTCGGCCGACTATCGGGCGGCGGGCCCGGCGCTGAGGCCAACCCTGGTGGCGGCGGTGACCGAGGATCTGAGCTCCCAGGCACGGATGATCCAGGTTCCCACCCTGATCGTCTGGGGCGCCCACGACACCGAGCTGCCGCTGGAGCCCCACGCCCGCCGCCTCCAGGCCCTGATCCCGACCTCCGAGCTGGTGGTCATGGAGCAGAGCGGCCATTTCCCCTTCGTCGACGAGACGGCTCGCTTCGCGCGGGTCTTCGACGCCTTCATGGACGCCCCGCTGTGAGCCTTCCGCTCTGGGAGGCTGCCGTGCTGGCATTGGTCGCCCTCGGGGCCTCGTTCCGGCAGCTCAGCGGCTGGCTCTACCTCCTGCAGCTGGACGAGTACCTGCCGTCCCGGTTGCGCGGCACCGCAATCAGGCGGCTGATCGCGAAATGGCGCTGGCAGCTGGCGCTGGCAGTCGGCGGCATCGCCCTGCTCATCGCGGCCCTGCTGGTGCCCGTGGGCTGGCGGCCGGCGCCCCTGCTGGTGGCGGCATTACTTCCGGCGGCG
>JAKABA010000337.1 GCA_021802115.1 bacterium
GCCGGTTGAGAGTCGGGCCCCACGAGAGTTGTCCGCGACGACCTGGTCTCGAGAGCGGGACCTCTCTGAATCCCCTCAGCGTTGGAGGTCGTGCCGTGGAGAGACCTTCACCGATTGGGCATCTGGGACCTGGGTGGGGCCAAACTGCCACTGAGCCGGGAGGTCCAGGTTGGGCCAGCCCTGTGTCGGGTCGGCGGGCCGGGGGGCCAGTCGATCCTGAATGAACGGGGGTGGTCAGCGCCGACAATCAGTTTGTGAGCCTTCAGCGGCCGCCTGGCTCCTCCACCCCTCCCGCCTCCCATGCGGGGATGGCCCAGCCCCGGTCCAACAGAGTCTCCGCCCTGGGTCCGGTTGGTGGCAAGTCCGCACCACCGTCCCATGACACCACCAGTGTCCCCCGTCCTTGGTCGCGGAGATCGCGAGCTGGACCACCAGCCCCGTCCCGCCTACTCCAAAACCACTGCCAGCTCACTCTCGGGAAGCAGCAGGTACGGGTTGGAGCCCGCCCTCAGAAATGGCAGCCAGCTCGTGGGGACGATGACGCCCAGGTGGGCGAGCTGCAGCCGGCGAGCGGTGCGCTCGGCAGCCGCGAGGTCGGGGTACCCGATCGCCCGGCCGTCGGACAAAATGGCGCAGGCGGCGCCGAGCTCCACCGCGATCCGGTCGGCCAGATCCCAGACCTTGTCCTCGCCAACCTCCAGGGAGAGCTCGGACCAGGGGGGCAGCCGCACGGTCACCTCGCCGGTCGCCCGCCCCTGCACCTGGCAGACCTCGAGCACGCCCGGGATCCCATGCCAGAGCAGGGGCTCGCCGACGATCAGAGGAGCGCCGCTGCCGCCCCCGGTGGCATAACGCTCCCGGCCGGGGTCAGGCAGTGTCCCGCCGCCCTTGCGCACGGTGTCGAGGGCTCGTCCCGCGAGCCAGGGACCGTCCTCCAGCGGACAGCAGAACGAGAGGGTTGTCTCGTCGGCCGTCGGCCAGCAGCACCGCCAGAGCGGTGGGCCGGTGGTGGCGGTACTCTCCGCGTCGACTTGGTCGCGCATGGGCTCAGCGTAGGGTGCCGCAGCGACCGCCGCACCGTCTATCCTCAGCTTCCATGGGAAGCAGGCCACCCGGATGGGTCGATGAGCCCGTCAGGCTCAGTGCCTACGATCCCAACTGGCCGGTACTCTTCGAGACGGAGAAGTTGCTGCTGGAGCAGGCTCTTGGGGAGGTCATCTCAGGAGGCGTCCACCACATCGGGAGCACGGCGGTGGTGGGCATGACCGGCAAGCCGGTGGTTGACATCCTGGTGGGAGTGAGATCGCTCGATGCCGCCTGCGCGCACTTCGGGCAGCTCGAAGAGCTCCAGTACTGCTACAGCCCGTTCCGCCCCTGGGAGCACTGGTTCTGCAAGCCGTCCCCGGAGCGCCGCACCCACCACCTGCACCTCATCGAGCCCACCCATCCCGACTTCCAGCGGGTGCTGCGGTTCCGCGACCGGCTGCGCTCCGATCCCCAGGTGCGTCGGGACTACGTCGCCCTGAAGCAGAGCCTGGCCAGCCGCTACGCCAATGACCGGGAGGCATACACCGATGGCAAGGCCGAGTTCGTACACCGCTACAGCGCAGAGGAGGCGTGACCAGGCGGGAAAAGTCCCAGCCCAGGCGCTAACCTTGGCCCCAGAGGCTTTTGCCTCCCGCCCGGACTCCGGGTGGACCAGAGCACGTGAGGCGTGGTTGTGAAAGCAGACACAGAGTTGGTTCCCCCGGCTCCCGAGTACCGCGAGACCCTTCTCGACGGCGTGGACCACATCGAGTTCTACGTGGGCAACGCCCGCCAGGCAGCCCACTTCTACCGGTCGGCGTTCGGCTTCGACGTGGTCGCTTACTCAGGTCCGGAGACCGGGGTCCGGGATCGGGCCTCGTACGTCCTGCGCCAGGGGGATGTGCACCTGGTGATGACCGCGCCGCTCTCTCCCGATGGGGAGATCGCCGAGCACGTGCGGCTCCATGGCGACGGGGTGCGCGCCCTCGCCTTTCAGGTTGAGGACGCCAGTTCCGCCTACCAGGATGCGGTCGGCCGCGGCGCCCGCCCGGTGGCCGAGCCCCACGTGGTGGAGGACGACAGGGGGGCGGTACGGCTGGCGACGGTCAGGACCTTCGGGGACACCGTGCACACCTTTGTGGAGCGCTCGGAGTACGAGGGGGCCTTTCTGCCCGGGTTCCGGGAGGAGTTCAAGTCGGGCGCCGGAGCCGGTCTGGAGGTGGTCGACCACTGCGTCTGCAACGTGGAGCTGCACCGGATGGACGAGTGGGTGGACTGGTACAACCGGGTCTTCGGCTTCGACGTCTTCCAGGAGTTCGACGAGTCGGACATCGCCACCCAGTACTCGGCGCTGCGCAGCAAGGTGGTGCGCGGTGGGCGGGGCGGGAGCATCACCTTTCCCATCAACGAGCCCGCCAAGGGTCTGAAGCGCTCCCAGATCGACGAGTACCTCGACTACTACCACGGGCCGGGGGTGCAGCACATCGCGCTCCACACCGGGGACATCGTCGAGACGGTGGGCTGGCTCCGCCAGCAGGGGGCGGAGTTCCTGGCGGCTCCCAGCGCCTATTACGACACCCTGGGCGAGAGGGTAGGAGACATCGACGAGGACCTGGAGCGGCTCCGCCAGCTGAACATCCTGGTCGACCGCGATGAGCACGGCTATCTCCTGCAGATCTTCACCAGGCCGGTGGAGGATCGCCCCACCCTCTTCTTCGAGGTCATCCAGCGCAAGGGATGTCGTGGCTTCGGCAAGGGGAACTTCCAGGCCCTGTTCCAGGCGATCGAGCGGGAGCAGGAGGCCCGGGGGAACCTCTGACCCATGTCCGCCTCCATCGATAGGGCAGCGGAGGTGAGCGCGGGCGCCAGCGCCCCCGCGGCGGTCCGGGGCCCGCTCTCGGTCGCCACGGCCCGCCGCGAGATGCGGGACGCGGTGCCAGCGCTGCCGTCCGAGCAGGTGCCGGTGGCCGGCGCCGCCGCCGGCAGGGTGTTGAGTGCCGCGGTGGATGCCCTGGTCCTGCTGCCACCCTTCGCCAACAGTGCCATGGACGGCTACGCGGTCAGAGCCGCCGACGTGACCAGGGTACCCTGCCGCCTGCCCGTGCGGGGGGAGATGCGGGCCGGCATGCCCCCGGGTGCGGTGACGGTGGAGCCCGGGTCGTGCGCCAAGGTGATGACGGGTGCGCCGCTGCCGCAGGGAGCCGATGCCGTGGTGCCCTACGAGTGGACGGACCGCGGGGCGAACGAGGTCCTGATCCACGAGCGCCCGCGCCGGGGCAATGCGGTCAGAAGGGCGGGTGAGGACCTCTCACCGGGCCAGCCGGTGCTGCCGGCGGGACATCGCATCCGTCCCACCGACCTGGCGCCGCTGGCGGCTTCCGGCGTCGGTGCGCTCGCGGTGGGACGTCGTCCGCGGGTCGCCCTGATCACCACCGGAGATGAGATCCGCCCGCCCGGAACCGCACTCGCGCCCGGCGAGATCTACGACACCGCGGGACCGGCTCTGGAGGCGCTTCTGGCCTCAGCCGGGGGCGAGCTGGTGCTGCGGGCAACGGCGACCGATGACCCCGGGCAGGTGGAGGAGGCCCTGCTGCATGCCGCCGAACAGGCCGACATCCTGGTGGGAGTTGGTGGCATGAGCGTGGGCGACCACGATCACGTGAGGGCGACGGTGGAGCGGCTGGGACATCTCTCGTTCTGGCGGGTGGCCATGCGCCCGGGCCGCCCTATCGCCTTCGGAAGTCTGGGGTCCG
>JAKABA010000338.1 GCA_021802115.1 bacterium
GGTGACGATAGCGACGGGGAAACACCTGTACCCATTCCGAACACAGAAGTTAAGCCCGTCAGCGCCGATGGTACTGCCCTGGAGACGGGGTGGGAGAGTAGGTCATCGCCGGGTCTCTTTTTTTTGCCCGCGCGACCCCGGCCCCGGGTGGGGCGGTCAGGGCGAGGTCGGGTGGGCGGACCGGGCCGGGGCCGATGGCGCCGGGTTGGCAAGGCGGCTGCTGGAGACGGCCGCTTCCCATGGCCGCGAGGTCAGCAGCCTGATCCCCAGCACCGCCACCAGGGGAGCGGTGCCGGGGTCGGTGGCCAGGCCGGTCAGGATTCCTCCCATGGCCTGCCCAAGAACCCAGAAGACGGCGGTCAGGCCGAGCCCCAGCGCCACAGACCATCGCCGCGTGACCGGCATCCACACCGCCACCGCCAGCAGAAGCTCCAGGGAGGCCAGGATGATCGAGACCGGAGCGCTGTTGAGATACGCGGCGCGCGCCAGGGTGTAATCCAGGCCGCTGAGATGGGCCGGTTGCAGTTGGGCAGCCGTCTGGAGGTTGTAGGCGAGCACGGCGGCTGGGGAGTAGTGCCAGGGGATGTGCAGCAGCGCGCCCAGCCCCCAGTACCCCGACCAGGCGATTCTGGCGGTTGCGGTCCCCGGTCGGCGCGCCCTGGGTCCGCTCTCGTCGGCCCACACGACCAGTGCCACCACGATGTACAGCACCGCCGATCCCGGAGCTCCGAACTCCACCATGGCGGTGCCGGTCGCCATGAAGCCGAGTCCCTGGCCGAGCACCCATACCAGCGCCGCCCAGGCGATGGAGGTGACGATGGCCGCCCTGCGGGTCGGCCGCCACAGGAGCCCCAGCCCGATCGCCGCCTCGACGGTGGCGATGCCCGCCGACAGCAGGACCAGGTGGTGAGCCTCCAGGCGGGCGACCGCGAACAGGAAGTTCTCGAGACCGGGGGGCTGGTACATCAGCGCGGAGTTGTAGATGACATTGCCGGAAAACCCCTGGCCGAACATGGATGGCTGCAGCTGCAGGCCGGCGTCCAGCAGCCACAGGACGGCCAGCGCCCAGCGCAACCAGGAGGCGAGGGCTACCGCAGGCGGCGGCGAGGGTTCGGGGGACCGCTCATAGCCGGGCATGCAAGCGCGCCTCGTCGGCCCCGTCGGCGGGGAACATCCGCCACATGTACCAACCCGCCACCACCACCATCAGGATGTTGTCGAAGGCGAACATCAGCAGGCCGCCGATGCGCTGGTCGACCAGCGGGGAGATCCCCAGCAGCTCCGAGCGGTGGAGGTAGAAGAGGTAGACGGGGTGGGGGAGCAGGGCAACCGTGAGGCCGACCACCACCGCGGGCAGCGCCCCCACGGTGAGGTAGGACACCTCGCCCAGGGCGGAGAGGTTCCAGCGCTCGCCGGGGCGGTGGATGATGACGGCCCACCAGAACAGCAGCCCCACGGCGATGAAACTCAGGTGCTGGGCGATGTGCACCAGGGGATGGGTGAGCGCGTAGTCGAAGAAGTAGGGCCAGTGCCAGGCCACCAGGACGATGAAATAGGCCGGTCCGGCGAAGTAGGGGGAGATGAGCACCCGCACCCACCTCCCCAAGAAACTCCCAAGGAGGGCGTCGACGGTCGCGGGGGGGATGCCCAGGATCATGAGCGGCGGCGCCACCATCGCCAGGATCAGGTGCTGGGCCATGTGCATGCTGAAGAGGTAGTTGTCCCCGATGATGTCGATCGCCGACTCCAGGGCGATGAAGATGATCAGCACGCCCACGACCCAGGCGACGGCGCGCCGGTCCCTCCTGGCGCCGGGGAAGAATCGGTAGGCGGCTATCGCGATCGCGCAGCCGATCCAGACCGAGGGGTCGAACTCCCACCGGGTCACCCAGTAGAGGAGGCTCACCGGGAGCGGGGTCCCCAGCCGAGGATGCCGACTGGCGTCGGAACTCCGGGCTCGTCCGAGACTGCATGGTGCACCGTCTCAGTATCCGCCCGTGGTCAAACGGCCGCGATCAGGGCCGGGACGGCTGTGCCAGCCGCTCGTCGGCACGCCGGATGCGGCGGAGATCGGCCTCCATGGAGGCGCGGAGCTGGCCACAGGCAGCCGTGGCCCGATCCCCGCGCGAGAACCGCAGGGTGGCCCGCGGGCCGACTCGGGCCGCGAACTCCCGACAGGCGGCCATGCCGGGGGCCTGAAGCTCGCTTCCCGGGATCCGGTTCATGGGGATCAGGTTCACGTGGCCGTGCAGCTCGGCCGTCAATCGCCGCAGTCGAGAGGCGTCGTCGACGGAGTCGTTGACGCCCGCGATGAGGACGTACTCCAGGCTCACCCGCCGTCCGGTGAGTGCCGAGAAGCGGCGCCCGGCCCGGATCAGCTCGGCGATGGGATAGCGGCGATTGAGGGGCACCAGGCGGTCGCGGACCGCGTCCGAGGTGGCGTGCAGGGAGATCGCCAGCCGTAGGGGCAGTCCCTCGGAGGCCAGCCGATCCATCTCCTCGACCAGCCCACTGGTGGAGACGACAACCCGGCGGGGAGAGACTCCCCACTCCTGCAGGAGCCGGATGGAGGTCACCACCGCCGAGTAGTTCTGCAGCGGTTCACCCATCCCCATGTACACCACGTTGGTCGGTGCGCCCGCTCCCTCCCGTCCCCAACGCCGCGCGGCGATCAGGACCTGGTCGACGATCTCGCCGGCCGCCAGGTTGCGGCGCAGCCCGAGCTGGCCGGTGGCGCAGAAAGTGCACCCGATGGCACACCCCACCTGGGAGCTCACGCAGACGGTCCGGCGGGGGTGAGAGGTGGCCGAGCCCTCATGGCGAATCATGACCGCCTCGATCTCCTGGCCATCCCGCGCGCGCAGCAGCAGCTTCTCCGTCAGGCCCCGGTCGGCCGCCGTAGCCTGCACCAGGGCCAGGGAGGACCACTCAATGGACGGCGGCAGCGCCCGTCGGAGACCCGCGGGCAGGTTGCCCATGTCGCCGAAGCCGTCGGAAGTGCCCTGCCAGGCGTGGACGCGGATCTGGTCAGCGCGATACGGCGCCTCCCCCAGCTGCTGGACGAGCTCGCCGAGCTGCTGGCGGCTGCAGCCGCCCACGCTGGCTGTGGTCACGCTCGGACTGGGCCAGGGGCGGGAAGCCCGCGGGGGCGCGGCGGTTGGGGCTGCGCATGTGTGGTCCGATCGAGGGTCACCGCCATCCGGTGGCGAGCAGGTGTGGGCCGCATGGCCACATTGTCGGCGAAGGATGGCAAGCTGTCAGGACGAGATCGCGATCTCCCTGAGCTGGGCTCCGCTGCCCCACGGGTTTGGTTCGCCATGCTCTTTCCCCCAGCCACACTCTGGGCCGCTGCCTGGATCCCCATCTCCGCTACTGGACGGTCCAGGTACGGCAACGTCAGCCCCGCAGTCCCTCGATCTGGCGCCGTCGGTCCCCTGCACGTGATCGCGTGGTCATGAGGCCGTCGTTCCGGAGTCGGCATGGGCGGTGACCTTCCCGAACAGCGTCTCCGCCGCCGCCGTGGCCGACTGCAGGCACGAAGCGACACCGACCCCGTGGTACGAGGCACCGGCCAGGACGGCTGCGATCGGCAGTTGGGCGGTGAGCTCGAAGGCCCGTGCTCTCCAGGCCAGGTGACCGGCGCGGTACTGGGGGAGGGCGGGCTGCCAGCGGCGCACCGAAGCTGCCAGCGGAAGCCGGTTGACGCCCAGCACGTTGCGGAGCGAGTTGTGCACCGTGGTGACCAGGGTGGCGTCGTCCATCGCCAGGATGGCCTCAT
>JAKABA010000339.1 GCA_021802115.1 bacterium
TCTCGACATCTGCTGTGGCACGGGCGCGCTGTCGGCGTTGTTGAAGCGCCGGGTCGGGCCGGAGGGCTCGGTGGTGGGCCTGGACCTCACCGAGGCCATGATCCAGACCGCCATCGCCAGGGTGCCCGGGGTTGACTTCCAGGTCGGGGACGCCTGCCGGCTGCCGTTCCCAGACGCCTCGTTCGACGCGGCCACCATGGCCTTCGGCCTGCGCAACATCGACCGCCACGATCTCGCCCTGGGCGAGATGCAACGAGTGCTGCGCCCCGGCGGTCGGGCCGTCATCCTCGAGTTCAGCACCGTGGCCGGACCCATGCGCCCGTGGTACCGCCTCTACAACCGCCTGGTGATCCCCCGGATTGCGCGGGCACTCCTGGGCCGTGCCGGGGCTTACGAATACCTCACCGACTCCATCGCCTCCTTTCCGCCGCCCCTGGTGGTGTCCCGCTGGATGCGGGACGCCGGATTCGAGCGGGTCCGCTACCAGCGCATGACCCTGGGGATAGTGGCGATCCACGTGGGTGTCAAGGCGCCGCCCGCCTGAGCCTCGCCGGCGGCCGCCCGGCCACCCCCGAGCCCGGTCCACCAGGCGGTCGGTTTCGGTCTGGGTTAGAGTTGCAGGGAAGCGTTGGGGAGCGCGCGACTGACGCCGTCTTGGGAGGCCGCATCCGGATGATTCGCACGCTGGTCCTGGCCGGCAAGCGCTGTGTGCCTGCGCTCGACCCCTGGCTGGACTACCTCACCAGGACCGGTGAGGTGGCGTTGGAGGTGGTGAGCGACACCGCGCCGCTGGCGGACCTGGAGCACTTCGACGTGGTGGTGGCGCACGCCCCGAGCGGCCGTCTGTCGGCCGCCGAGGAGGCCGGTCTGTGCGACTTCGTCCGCGCCGGTGGCGGCTTCGTGGGCCTGCATTGCACCAGTGAGCAGTGGTCCCCGGGCCAGCGGTATCGCGACATGATGGGCGGCGGGCCGGACGGCCACCTGCCGAAGATGGAGCTGGTCGCGGAGGTCCGTTCCGCGAACCACGACATCACCCGCAGGGTCCCCGGGGACCTGAGGCTCCAGGACTCCTGCTTTGGCCAGGCCCACCTGGCCGCCGACGCCGAGGTGTTGCTGTCCACGACCTGGCGGTCACGGGAGCTGCCGGTGGCGTACGCGCGTGCCCACGGCTCCGGGAGGGTCTTCTATTGTGGGCTGGGGGAGACGGTGGACACCTACGCCTCCGACGTGATGCAGGGCCTGCTCTACCGCGCGGTGCGTCATGTGGCGGGCCGGGAAGAGCCACGCGCGTTGGGGGTTGGGCTGCTGGGCTTCGGCGCCATCGGCCGGGAGCACACCCGGGCGATCTCCAGGGTGTCCGGGCTTGAGCTCACCGCGGTGTGCGACCGCAGCCCCGAGCGTCTGGCAGCGGCCCTGGCGGACGGGGCCGAGCCGGCCCTGCTCCCGGACCTGGAGGCGCTGCTGGGCCACTCAAGGGTCGACGTGGTGGTGGTCTCCACACCACCGAACACCCACTTCCAGCTCGCCCTGCGGGCGCTGGAGGCCGGCAAGCACGTGGTGGTGGAGAAGCCCTTCTGCCTGACCGGCGCCGAGGCCGACCGGCTGGTGGCCACCGCGGAGCGCGCGGGGCGGGTGCTCACGGTCTACCAGAACCGGCGCTGGGACCCGGACTTTCTGGCCCTGCTGGCGTTGGTCCGCTCGGGTCAGCTGGGCGATGTCTTCCGCGTTGAGGCCTTCGTTGGCGGCTTCGACCACCCGTGTCACTTCTGGCATTCGGACAGGGAGATAAGCGGCGGAGTGATCTACGATTGGGGCGCCCACTATCTCGATTGGATCCTGCAATTGCTGCCCGGCACGGTGGTGCAGGTCGACGCCTCCAGCCAGAACCGGGTCTGGCACGACGTCACCAATGACGATCAGTTCGAGATCCGTCTCCGCTTCGAGAACGGCGCCGAAGGTTCCTTTTTGCACTCCGACATCGCGGCCGCCCGCAAGCCGAAATGGTATGTCCTGGGAACCAGGGGAGCCGTGGTCGGGAGCTGGCGGGATCCGGTCCTCACCAGCCAGGGTCCAAACGGGCTCGTGGAGCAGCATCTGCCGGTCTCGGACCTGCCCTGCGAACTGCACGTGCTGCGGCCGGCCGGACAGGGCCTGAGCCACGACGAGAAGCTCGCGCTCCCACCCGTACCCGAGGCCGCCTTCTACCGCAACCTGGCCGGGCACCTGCTGGCGCGTGAGCCGCTGGCGGTGACCCCCGAGTTCGCTCGCCGCAACATCCAGGTGATGGAGGCCGCCGTGCAGGCGGCCGAGGCCGGAGTCGCCAAGTCGGTGCGGATCTGACCTTGGCCTCTCTGCGCTGGGGCGTCCTGGGAGCGGCCCGGATCGCGCGACAGGCCGTGGTCCCGGCCATCCAGGCGGCCGGGGGGGTGGTGGCGGTGCTGGGTTCGAGATCCCCCCAGCGCGCTGACGAGATGGCCCATGCCCTGGGGATCGCGGAGGCGGTGGAAGGCTATCAGGCGGTGCTGGAGCGCGGCCTGGATTGCGTCTACATCCCGCTGCCCAACTCTGAGCACCGCAGCTGGGCGCTGGCGGCCCTGGCAAGTGGGAGCCACGTCCTCTGTGAGAAGCCCCTGGCCCTCAACGAGTCGGAGGCGCTGGAGATGGCCGCCGCCGCTGACGCGGCCGGCCGCCTGCTGGCGGAGGCGGTCATGTACAGGTACCATCCCCGCTGGGCCCTGGTGCGGTCGCTGGTCGCCGACGGTGCGATCGGGGAGATCCGCCAGATCTCCGGCAACTTCTCCTTCCCGCTGACCGCTGCTGCCGACTATCGCTGGGATCCGGCGCTGGGGGGCGGGGCGCTCTACGATGTCGGGTCCTACCTGGTCAATGCGGCGCGCTGGCTGGCGGGGCGAGAGCCGGTGGAGGTCAGGTCGGTCGCCATCCAGCGGGCGGGCGTGGATGCCGCCGCCAGCGTCAGCCTGCGGTTTCCCTCCGGGCCGGCCACGGGCGCCTGTCTGGCGTCGTTGGCATGCGGCTTCGAGGCCGCCGAGACCGAGTGGCTGGCGGTCGAAGGAACGCGGGGCGCGATCCGCCTGGAGCGCCCCTTCACGGCCTGGCACACCCAGGCGGTCCCGGTGAACCTGCGCCGGCAGCCGGGTCAGGCGGAGGATCTGCCCGTCCCCGCGGCCGACCCCTACCTGGAGATGGTGCGGGCGTTTCACGCCGCGATCGACGGCGGGGACCCGTTGCTCACCTCGGCCCGCGACGGCGCGGCCAACCTGGCCGTGCTGGACCGCTGCCGGCGCAGCTGGGAGGGTCCAGCGGGCCCGGTCTGACGCTCAGCTCGCCAGCCTGACCTGGCAGCTCGGGGCGAGCATCAGCAGCCGCAATTCACCAGCGGGGGTTGGTCGCGGGCTCAGCCGGACGCACCGGCTCTCCAGCCGGACCGGTCCCTGGGAGCTCGGCCATGACACCAGCACCGGGCTGCCGGGGGCGGCGTGGACGATCCTGGCTTCCAGGGTGCCGCTCCTCGGCGAGTACGTCATCGCCACCAGCTGGCCGGGCGCGGAGCGCACGAAGGGCTGGGAGAGCACATCCAGCCAGGCGCGGTCCACCGGGCCGTTGCCCTGGCGAACCCCCCACCCCTCCGGGTCATCCCACTGCCACCACGCCCAGCCCGCGAGGTGGCGGTTGGAGAGGGCGATCTCATCCCGGGCCCACAGTTGGGCCCCGGGCCTGGTG
>JAKABA010000340.1 GCA_021802115.1 bacterium
GCCGGTCACCCGCCACCAGGAAGATGACCCCCACCGGCTCAGGGGTGGTGAAGTTGAAGAAGGGGCCGGCCACGGAGTTGACGCTGCCCCCCAGCTGCGAGAGCTTGTCGGCCGCGCCGGCGTGAAAGACCAGGGCGTCGAGGCAGGAGTCCACCTCTCGCCCGGCCTCGCGGCCGCCGCCCAGAGCGGCCATGAAGGGTCCTCGTCGCGACTCCATCATCTCGGCCACCCGGTAGAGCACCTGGCCCCGGTTGTAGGCGGTGAGACCGGCCCATCCGGGTTGAGCCTGCCGAGCCGCGCTAACCGCCTCCCGAAGGTCCTTGCGGGATCCGCGGGGCACATTGGCGGACCCGTCGGGCCGGTAGACCCGCCCCGACTCTGAGCGCACGAAGGCTCCCCGGATGTAGAGCTTGGGGGTCTTGGCGATCGTCGGCGCGGTCATCCGAGCTCCAGGTATTCGGCCAGTCCCTGCACACCGCCCTCGCGCCCGAAGCCGGACTCCCGGTAGCCGCCGAAGGGCGCGGCGGGATCGAACTGGTTGTAGGTGTTGGCCCACACCACCCCTGCCCGCAGGCGCTGGGACATCCAGAGAATCCTCGAACCCTTGCTGGTCCATACCCCCGCGGACAGTCCGTACCTGGTGTTGTTGGCCCGCTCCACCGCCTCCGCCGGGGTCCTGAAGGTCATCACCGCCAGCACCGGGCCGAAGATCTCCTCTCGGGCGATCCGGTGGGCCGGCGCCACCTCGGTGAAGATCGTGGGTGGAAACCAGAAGCCGCGGTCCGGGAGCCGGCAGCTGGGCTGGTAGAGCTGCGCTCCCTCGGCCACCCCGGCCCGCACCAGGGCCTCGATCCGCTCCAGCTGGACACGGGAATTGATCGCGCCCACGTCGGTGTTCTTGTCGAGGGGATCACCGACACGCAGGCGGCTGACCCGCAACCTCAGGCGTCGCAGCAAGGGCTCCACGATGGACTCCTGCACCAGCAACCGGCTGCCCGCGCAGCAGACATGCCCCTGGTTGAAGAAGATCCCGTTGACCACCCCCTCCACCGCCTGGTCGACGGGAGCGTCCTCGAAGACCACGTGGGCGGCCTTGCCCCCCAGCTCCAGGGAGAGGCGCTTGCCCGATCCCGCCAGGGCGCGCTGAATGTCCTTGCCCACCTCCGTCGACCCGGTGAATGCGACCTTGGCGATTCCGGGGTGACGGACCAGGGCCGCGCCCACCTCAGGGCCTCCGGTGACGATGTTCACCACCCCCGGCGGGAGCTCCGCCTGGCGGCAGATCTCCGCGAAGAGCAGGGCCGTGAGCGGGGTGGTCTCGGCGGGCTTGAGGACCACGGTGTTGCCGGTCGCCAGCGCCGGCGCCACCTTCCAGGCCAGCATCAGCAGGGGAAAGTTCCAGGGGATGACCTGGCCGATTACCCCCAGCGGCCGGGCCCGCCCGGGAGCGAAGGCGAAGTTGAGCTTGTCGGCCCAGCCCGCGTGATAGAAGAGGTGCTGGGCCGCGGCGGGGACGTCGAAGTCGCGCGACTCCCGGATCGGCTTGCCCCCGTCCAGGGTCTCCACCACCGCCAGCTCCCGCGCGCGCTCCTGCACCATCCGCGCCAGCCTGAACAGGAAGCGGGCCCGCCTCGACCCCGCCAGCCGGGACCACTGCGCATAGGCTCGGGAGGCGGCCTCGACCGCACGGTCGAGGTCGGTGGCGTCCGCTTCGGCCACCACCGCCAGCTCCTCTTCGGTGGCGGGATTGACGGTCGGATGGTGCGCCCGGGAATGGGCGGGCACGAACCTGCCGTCGATGAAGAGGCCGTAACGGTCCTCCAGGTGCACATGGTCCGTCGACTCCCGGGCCGGTGCATATTCGAACCGGCGATTTGGGAATTCGGCCGCGGCGGCGGGGCCCTCGGCCGGCAGGTCCGGCGACTCAGGCCTGGGTGAAGTCTTCGGGGGACTGGTAGCCACCACTGCGCTCCTTGTAGATCTGCATGAGCACGTCGTTGAGCAAGGACGAGGCGCCGATCCGGAACCGCTCCGGGCCGAGCCATCTGTCCCCGAGGATCTCACTGACCGCCACCAGGTAGCCGATCGCCTGCTTGGTGGTGCGGATGCCGCCCGCCGGCTTGAAGCCGACCTCGCGTCCGGTGGACCAGGCGAAGTCGCGGATGGCCTCAAGCATCGCGACCGCCACCGGCAGGGTGGCGGCCGGCTGGAGCTTGCCCGTCGAGGTTTTGATGAAGTCCGCCCCCGCCTCCATCGCCAGCCAACTCGCGCGGCGCACCTGGTCCAGACCGCCCAGCTCGCCGGTCTCCAGGATCACCTTGAGATGCCGGTCCCCGATCGCCTCCCTCACCGCCGCGATCTCGCGCTGGACGTCGAGGTGACGCCCCTCCAGGAAGGCCCCGCGGTCCATCACCATGTCGATCTCCTGGGCGAACCGGGCCGCCTCAGCGGCCTCGGCGACCTTCACCTCGAAGGGCACCTGGCCGCTGGGAAAGCCGGTTGCGACCGAGGCCACCACCACCGAGCTTCCCCGCAGCAGCCGCTGGGCCGTGGCCGCCTGAGCGGGATACACGCAGACCGCGGCCACCGCCGGAATGGTCGGGTCGTCGGGCTGCGGCCGCCTGGCCTTGGCGCAGAGGACCTCCACCCGACCCTCGGTGTCAGACCCCTCGAGGGTGGTGAGGTCGGTGCACGCGATGATCAGGTTGCAGGCGAAGAGCTTGGACTCCCGCTTGATGGAGCGGCTGGTGAAGAGCCTGGCCCTGGCCTCCACCGCCACCTGGTCCAGGCAGGCGACCGGGTCGGGGGCGGCCGGGGGCGAAGCTGCTGGGTTGCGCATCTGGGCACGATTATGGACCGTGCCGGATCCGGTCCCCGGCCGCCCAGGGCCGCTCCGCCCGGTCGGCTGCGGCTACGATCTCCGCTTGAGCGGCGAGATACGGTCGGGCACCGGTGAGGTGGCCATGTGGAAGGAGGGCGGCGTTGCAAGAGGTGGACGAGGTTGACTGGCCGGCGCTGCGGGCGGCCGCCCGCGAGGTCGCGGCGCGCGCCTTCGCGCCCTGGTCGAGGCTGCATGTGGGCGCGGCCGGCCTGACTGAGCAGGGGTGGGTGGCCCGCGGCTGCAACGTGGAGAACGCTTCCTACGGTCTTTCGCTGTGCGCCGAGTGTGGGCTGGTGTCCGGGCTCCGCGCCGGCGGCGCCCAGCGCCTGCTGGCGGTCAGCGTGGTGACCGAGGACGGCGTGCCGCTGGCTCCCTGCGGTCGCTGCCGGCAGCTCCTGCTGGAGCACGGGGGCCCGGAGCTGCCGGTGGACCAGGGCGCCGGCCGGCCTCCGCTCACGCTGGGAGAGCTGCTCCCGCTGGCCTTCGACGCGGGAGAGCTGGAGCGGCGGCGGCCATGAGCTCCGCCGACGGTGGGGCCCTGGCTCTGGAGCTGATCCTGGCCAAGCGCCATGCTGAGCCGCTCCCGGACCGCGACATCGAGGCGGTGATCGCCGGCTACCTCGAGGGTGCGGTCGGTGACGCTCAGATGGCGGCCCTGCTGATGGCGATCTGCTGGCGCGGCATGAGCCCGTCCGAGGTGAACGCCTGGACCCGGGCCATGATCTCCTCAGGCATTCGCCAGGACCTCTCCGGCCTGTCCCGCCCCACCGTCGACAAGCACTCCACCGGCGGGGTGGGCGACAAGGTGTCGCTGGTGCTGGTGCCCCTGGTCGCCGCCTGCGGGGCGGC
>JAKABA010000059.1 GCA_021802115.1 bacterium
GGAGGGTGGGACGCTCTGCGATCGAGAGGCCCGTGCGGTTTCGCGACCATCTTTTCCAGACTCGGGGAGGATCGCCTATTCCGGGCAACATCTCGGGTATCGTCCGTGGGGCAGCCTTGGGGGACGGGGCGGACGAAGCTCCAGATCGTCGGGGCGCCGAGCTTGTCCTGCTGGGTGGCCCCGGGACCGTGGCTGACGGCAGCCCCATCTGTGTGGCGGGCCGGAGCTTGGGGAGGTTAGCCGAGTACCTCCGCCCGGCCTGGATGGCATGGCGGGATCCCGCTTGATGGAGGCGAATGGCGAGGAGCGGGAGCGCCGCGCCCGGGATGTGGGGCGCATCCTTTGGGCCCAGGCAGCGCGGGCCTTTGCCTACGGTTTTGCGGCCCTACTTCTGGGCACCACCCTAGAGCGCCTCGGGCTAACGGGGTTCCAGGCTGGTGCGGTCCTGGCGGCGGTGGCGGCTGGGTCGATCCTCTCCAGCGTCGCCGTGGCGCGCGCCGGCGACCGCGTCGGCCGCCGCCGGATGTACCTCTTCTTGTGTCTTCTGCTGGGGGTCAGCGGCGCAATCTTCGCCTACGCCGGGAACTGGTGGATGTTCATGATCGCCGCTCTAACGGGCACCCTCTCGACCGAGGTCATCGCGTCAGGCCCCTTCTCCTCACTGGACCACGCGATGCTCGCGAACGAGCCGGATAGAGCACGGCGACTGCGGGTCTTCGGCCGCTACGACGCCGTCGCCGCGGCCGCCGGCTCGCTTGGGGCGCTGGCGGTGGGAGCCCCAGATCTCTTGCGCCGGACCTGGCCTATGGTACCCCCGGACCAGCGCTTCTTCCTGGTGCTGGTGGCCGCTGCCGGCGCTGGGGCGATAATGGCCACCAGGTTTTCCTCCGAAGTTGAGTTGGGACAGCTACCGGCCGAAGCCGGTCCTGGGCAACCCAAGCTGCCCGAGCGGCTCTCCAGCTCCCGCCGGATCGTCGCCGCGCTGGGGTCCCTGTTCGCCCTGGACTCATTCGCTGGAGGCTTCGTGCTCCAAGCCTTCCTGGCCTACTGGTTCGCCGCCCACTTTGGAGCTAGCCCCAGCGAGCTGGGCTTGATGTTCTTCGCCGTGGGAGTGGCCCAGACCGTATCGGTGCTGATCGCCGCCAGGCTGGGGAGCCGCTTCGGCCTGCTGCCGACCATGGTGGTCAGCCACCTGCCATCGAACGTGCTGCTGGCGGCCGTGCCACTTGCCCCCAACCTCCTGGGGGCTGCGGGCCTCCTGGTGGCCCGGTCCGCTCTCTCCCAAATGGACGTCCCGACCCGCCAGGCGTACCTGATGGCCATGGTCCACCCGGCCGAACGCACCGCGGCGGTCGGTTACACCAACGCCGCCCGGTATGCCACGCGGCCGGCCGGTCCCCTGCTGGCCGGGGCCGGGGTGGCGGTCCTGCCCGGATTGCCATTCTTCGTCGCCGGCGGGTTAAAGACACTGTACGACCTGCTGCTTTGGACCCTATTCCACAAAGTGCCTTTCGCTGAGGGCCGAGCTTTACCTCCAAAGCTCGAGGGCACGGGACCAGATGCTGGCGGATCGGCCATGCGCGAGTCCTTGGCGGACAGCTCGCCCTGCTCACCGGTCGCCGCCACGGATCGGCCGTCGGGCCAGGCGGGATCGCCCGAGCAGAGCGGCGGGCCTGCTAGCACCACTATCGAGCGCAAGCGGAATCGAGAACACTGAGAACACCAAGCAAAGGAGCCGCCCGATGAAATGGATCACCCGCGCACGACCCAAGACCGACCGGATCGCCTGTCCCTGGCTGATTCGGCGCTTCATTGACCCCGCAGCGGAAATCGTCTTTGTGCCCCCGGACGAGGTCCTGTCTCGGGCCGACGCCGAGCACGGTCACGCCTTCGACGCCCCGGGGGCCGAGTTCACCCACCGCGGGAACCAGTGCTCATTCGAGGTGCTGGTCGACCACTTCCAGCTCGGAGGCGATCCCGCTCTGGTTCGGCTGGCGAAGATCGTGCACGCTGCCGACGTGACCGGCGAGGCTGGTACCGATCCCCTGGGGGCGGGACTGCGCGCCATCGGTGAGGGGGGCCTGGACGTGGAGGCTGACGACCAGCGCCTCCTGCAGCTCGGGAGCTTCGTGTACGACGCTCTTTACTGCTGGTGCCAGCGCCAGGTGACCGAGTGACCGGCGCGCCTCCGGTGGTCGGGAGGGTCAGCATCCCCGGCGGCAGCGAATTTGACCATGCCGCCGTGCACCTCAAGACTGGGCATGTCTTTGTGGCCAACACCGCCGCCGGCACCGTGGAGGTGGTGGACCCCCTGGCCAGCAGACTGGTCGCCAGCATCGAGGACTGCGCGGGTGCCAGCGGCGTGGTGGTCGATGAGGAACACCGGCTGGCGGCAGCCGCCAGCCGGGCTGGGGGCCACGTCCTCCTCATCGACGTCGACAGTCTGCAGGTGGTCGCCAAGATCCAAGTTGGACCTGCTCCCAACGGACTCGCCCTGGACCGAGCCGGCCCGGGCCTGCTGGTGGCTGATGTCAAGACCAACCGAGCCCTGCTCATTGACACCGCCAAGGCCGGGGTGGTGGCGCACGCGACACTTCCGGGACGGCCACGCTGGGCGGTGCACGATCCTGGGTCCAACCACTTCTATGTGAACATCGCCTCGCCAGCCCAGGTGGCCGTCCTGGACCCCGCGACGCTGGAGCTCCAGGCGAGCTGGAGGCTGAGGTCTCAGGGGCCGCACGGGCTGGACGTGGACCCCGACCGACGGCTCCTGCTCGTGGCCTGCGACGACGGGGCGCTGCTCGGTGTCAACGCCGATAGGGGAACTCTGGCGGGACAACTCTCCCTGCCCGGGCCACCCGACGTGACCTTTTGCAACCGCGGCGCCGGCGAAGCCTATGTCGCAGTCGGTGACGCGGGCGCCCTCGTGGTTGCCAGCACCCACGATTGGAAGGTCACCGCGATCCTGCCGACCGGCCCGGGTGCCCACACGTTCGCCTTCGACCAGGCGCGACAGCTCATCCATCTGTTGCTGCCCGCCACCGGGGAGATGGCCACCTGGGCGGTGCCCGGTGAAGGCCTGGCCTCCCTGGGGGGAGAGCACCATTCCACCTGAGCGCGGAGTTGGAACCCAGATCCGGGAGTGGCTGGGCCTGCCACGGCAGATCCGGTCAGAACGCCAATGCCGGACCGCCGCTGGCGTCAGGCGCTCCGATCCAGCTGGCAGGCGGCCCGCTCCGAATCCCCACTGACACCGTCCCAACCGTCGGAGTCCGCGACAAGCGGGGCCCCGCCACAACCAGCGTGCGCCAGTCCCGTCAGGAGCTGTCGGCCGAGCCCTGTCGACGCCGCTCGGACCGGGCGCGAAGCGCCTCCACCTGACGCAGGAGGTTGCCTCCGTCCACCACCATGCGAGTGACCCGTTTGCGGTCGCGGCGCTTGGCGCGCTGAGCCTCGCCCGGGGCCAGGTCTTCCAAATCCTTCACAGTCCCATGATCGCGCATCTCGGGCGGGCGGGGGCCATCAGCTCGGCGGCATCCCAGGGCGCCGCTCTGAGCGAGGCGGGTTGGACTGGCGCCGGGATCTAACCCCACCCACCTGCTTCACGGCCAGCGAGCCGGCCCCCCTGCCAACCCTCGACGGTGGCCGGGATCAGCGCGCCTCGCTGGCGCCCAGCGAGCGCGGCGCAGGTCACCCTCAATCCCGGGCGACGACTGTCTCATAGACCGGCGCTCCGGGGGCGGCGAACCGCATGAGCTCGCCGACTGCGGCCGACCTTTCCGAGCGGCAGCGAAACCGGCCCCGCCAGCGGCCCTCGGCCTCGAGCTCGAGCTCAATCCGGGCTCCCTGGGGGATGGCGCCGACCACCCGGGCCAAGAGCTCCCCCTCCGCAGCCAGCTCCACTGGATGCACCAGGTCCGGGTGGACCGCCATGGTCTGAGACCCGGATACCAGCCAGCCCTGGTACCCCACCAGCTCAGACACCTCGAGGCTTGCCGGTCGCAGAACCAGCTCCCGCGGATCCCCCACCTGCATAATCCTGCCGCGATGGAGCACGGCCACCCGATGGGCAAAGGCCTGGGCCTCCTCCAAACGGTGGGTGACCAGGACCGCGGCGGTGGCGGAGCTCTCCAGCTCGCGACGTAAAAGGTCGAGCAGCTCCAGGCCCAAAGGACGGTCGAGCGAGTTGAAGGGCTCGTCGAGGCAGAGCACCTCCGACTTGGTGTGCAGCGCCCGGGCCAGGGCCACCCTCTGAGCCTCGCCACCGGAGAGACCCCGGGGCCGGACGCCAAGCAGTGACCCAAGACCGAGCCGCTCCCCGGTGGCCCGGGCCACCTCGGGGGCAACTCCCTTGGCGTACCCGATGTTCTCCAGCACAGTGAGGTGCGGAAAGAGGCCGGGTGTCTGGCGCAGCAGCCCGACTCCGCGCCGTCCCGGAGGCAGGTCGGCGCCAGGGGCCGCAGCGGAGCTGAGCCGGCGCTCCCCGAGGCAGATCTCGCCCCGGCTGAGGGAGAGCAGCCCGGCCAGCGCCTCCAGGGTGGAGGTCTTGCCCGCCCCGGATCGGCCCAACAGTGCGACCCGCTCTCCCCGGGGCACTCGGAGATCGATCCGAACCGGGAACTCCCTCCGGTCCAGCTCAAAGTCGGCGACGAGCACGGGCACTCCAGATGTAGGCGCCGACCGGCAGGGGCAGGGCCACCACCAGCAGCACCAGGGCGAACGGCAACGCCGAGCTGAGGCCCGTCTCCTGCAACGTGACCCAGATCTGCATGGGCAGGCCGAAGGGATGATAGGCAATGATCAGGACCGCTCCGAAGGCGCCCATCGCGCGCGCCCAGGTCACCGCCAGGGCGGTGGCCAGCCCGGGAGCCGCCAGGGGGAGAGTCACCCGCCGCCAGGCGCGCCAGCGGCAGTCGCCAAGGATGGCGGCGGCCTGCTCCAGCTCCGGATCGACCGCGGCAAAGGCGGCGGCAGCGCCCAGCACGTAGTAGGGCGCGGCCTCGTAGACCTCGGCCACGACCAGGGCGAAGAATGTGTCCGAGGCGGTCAGATTGAGGTGGGCGAGAGCTCCGCCAAGCGGGGTGGCGGGCCCGACCATGAAGATCAGAAGAAGGCCGATCACGAGCGGCGGGGTGAGCAGGGGCAGGATCACCCCCAGCTCCCACACACGAGGGAGCGGGAGCCGTCCCCGGGCCATCATGTAGGCCAGCGGTGTTCCCAGCAGCAGAATCACGGCCAGAGCGAGGAGCGACGCCTCGACCGAGGTCAGCAACGGTTGGAACGCTCCCGGCTGGCGTAGGGAGCTCACCACGGCCGCCGGAGAGAGGTGGGCGAGCAGGGCGATGATCGGGCCCAACAGCGCGACCCAGACCACCAGCGCCCCGATCAGAGCGGCGCCGGTGCCCGCCCGAACGGCGGAGCCGCGCAGCATGGCGGGCGCGGGCGGGACCGTCAAGCCAGTTTTACGAGATCCCTGATCGACCTGGGCGCAGCCGAGCTCTGGCCCAGCAGCACGGGCGGCAGTGTCGTGTACCCCTCCTTGGTGAGGATGCGCCGGGCCTGGGCACTGAGTAGGAATCTCACGAATGCGGCGGCGGCCGAGGGGCTGCCGCCCACATTGAGCGCCGAGGCTTCGAGGTCGAGCAGGGAGCCGTGAACCACCTGCCCGGTGGAGAGCTCAAGCGAGGCGGACTGGTAGATCGCCGAGTCCTTGGGGCTTCCGAAGTTGATCTGGTCAGGTAACGCCACGTAGGGAAGACCGAGCTGGACCGCCTGGGGAAGAAAGGCGCTGGCCGCATCCAGCTCGCCAGCCTGGAGCGTCGGCTCCAGGCCGGTTTCGGAGAAGATCTGCGAACTCCCATGGGACCCGCCCAGGTCGGCGTAGGCGGTGGCGGCGCTCACCCTCAGATACTTCTCCGCCAAATGGACCATCTCGATGAACCCCTGCCCCTGAGGGTCAACTGCCGGATTGGTCCGGCCCAGCCTGAACCCCGGAGTCGCCATCAGTGTGAAGAGGTCCTGGATGGGCAGCTGGCCCTTGGCAATCTTCGCCAGCTCGGCGGCGTGCGGCCCCTTGGGATAGTAGGCAACCACCAGCGGACTCGCCGCAAACTGCACGGCCCACTTGGTGAACTTGGGTTCCAGCAGCTGCATCGGGGCCGCCCCAATCGGGATGAACACGTTGGGGGTGATCTCCCCAGCCACGATCTCCTGGGCTAGACCCTGACTCCCCGCCGATTGATTCTGGTACTGGTTGCCCGTCCCCTTGATGAAGGACGGCCCCAGGTATTTGTCCATCAGCAGTTGCAGCGAACCGGCGCTGGCCACGCTGGCCAGACCTGGCTTGACGGTGGCCGTGGTGGCGACCGCGGGACCGCAGCCGGCCAGAGTCAAGAGCGTGAAGCTTGAGGCCACGCTGGCGGTCAAAACCCTCCACTGGTTCCGCATCCGCAGAGTGTAGCGGCTCCACGACAGCTGTGCTGGCTTTACGCTAGTTGAGCGTGCGCTGAGGAACATTCCGGTCGGGCCTATCGATGCTGCCTGGTTCGACCGCCACTGGTGGCTCCGGACTCCGCCGGCCGGGCCGCTGGATCGGGTTGATCGAGCCAGGCGCCGGCTCCTGGTGTCGGCGTGCCCGGCGTCCGCCTGTCTGCCGGGGTCCCATTGACTCGCTCTGTGGGAGGCGACCTCAGAGCGCTTCGCCGAGGATCTCCAGCTCGTATCCAGTTACGGCCAGGAGCTGGCGTCTGAGTTCGGCTCGCCCCAGAGCCCCCAACAGAGCCGCCAGCTCGGCGCTGTCGAGTCGGTCTCTGGCCACCAGGATCACGCTCTCCTCAAAGGTGAGGGGCAGGAACTCCAGACCGAAGGCCACCGCCACCGGCTCGGTCGCCACCCCGAAGTCGGCTGTCCCGGCCGCGACGGCGCTGGCGACAGCCAGATGTCCTCCGACCTGGCTCCCGTACCCCAGCACCTCGGTGGCCGGAACGCCGACGCGCTCGAGCTCGGAATCCAGCAGGGTGCGAGCCTCGGCTCCTGGCTCGCGGTTGACCAGGCGTTGCCGCTGGGAGACAAAGTCCTCCAAGCAGCTGCCTCCCGCACCCGGGCGCCGCAGGACGCCCTCCCTCCAGCTGGCGAATCCGATCCTGGTGAAACGCTGGGCCGACGGCAGCTGGCCCCGGCTCCCGACCGGCTGATGAACTGCGGCCGCATGGACGAGCCCTCGCCCCAGCAGATCCAGAGCAACCGCGCTGCCGCAGGACCACCAGGCGAGCTCCCACCGGGGTGGTCCCAGAGGTAGAGCCGCCCGCAGCAGAGGCAGGGCGGGATCGCAACCGGCCACAACCACCGCCCGAACTCCGTCGGGCCGCCAGCTGGTCGCTCCGGAGCCGACGATCGCCCCCGAGGCGGCGTCGAAGCCCTGGGTCCCGGTCCGCTCGCCCTGCAGCGGCAGCGCCACCCAGCGGCCGAAGACCTCGACCAGGTGAGCGCGAGTGGGATCCGACATGGGGGGCTCAAGCAGGCTCGCCGCCACCGGCCTGTCGACCGCCTCCTCGCCGAAGAGCTGCTCCACGGTGCGTCCCAAGACCTGGGCCATCTTCAGCGCGACACTCAACGACGGCGACCAATCGCCCGCCTCCACCCCAACCACCGCCTGACGGCTGAGCCCGCAGGCTCTGGCCAGATCGGCTTGCGAGAGCCCGCCCGCTAGCCGAGCCAGGCGCAGCCGCCGCCCGGAGTGCCTGTCGCGGGCCGAGGCCGGATCGGGCATGGGCATCTCCTCTGCGCATGGGCTGGATTGCTGAGCAATCGGACTTTGAGTATCGCGCCGCGGCTCGGGCCTCGTGGCGAACCCGCTGGGTGGGCGGCTGGCGCGACTTGGAACATCCACCCCGGGGCCGAAGCCCACACCCAGCCCAGTAGCGGCGACGGGGTCCACCGGCAGTTGTGCACCGGCTGCGATCCTGCGGCGACCTTGGCTGCTCGAAGGGCCGGCCCTGGTCCTCCCGACTCGACTGCTGCGGTCGGTCTACACTCACGCGGTGGCGATGGAGCCGAACCCAACTCTCCCCCAGCTCTCAACTGACCCGCCAGGCGTGCAAACGCTGGCATCAGACCGCGACCGCGACCTGGCGGTGGATCGCCTCAGCGACGCCTGCAGCGACGGGCGCTTGGGACTGGAGGACTTCTCGAACCGACTCGAGCGCGCCCTGGGGGCTAGAACGCTGGCTGAGCTCGCCGAGATCGTGGCCGACCTCAGGAGCCCCGACCTTCAGGTGGCGTCAAGTCGGCGCCGGGGCAGCTCGTGGTTTGTGTCAATCATGGGTTCGACCATGCGCCGGGGACGCTGGCTCCTGGGCGCCTCATCCCAGGCGGTGGCCGTCATGGGTGAGTGTGTTCTCGACCTGCGCCAGGCCGAAGTGGCGAGCCGGGACAGCCACATCCTGGCCGTCACCCTAATGGGAGAGATAACGGTCATCGTTCCCGAGGGCATCGACGTCGACATCTCGGGGATCGCGATCATGGGCAGCAAGGAGCTGCGCGGAGGCGAAGCGCGCCCGCTGCCCGGCTCGCCCGCCATTCGGGTTACCTGCGTAGCCATCATGGGCGAGATAACGGTCAGGGTGAAAGCCAGCGGCACCCGCACGGGCGACGCCGAGGGACCACCCCGCCTTGAGGCAGCTGGACCGGCTCGCTGGGAGAGAGGACTGCGCCGCCGGTATCGCCGCCGCCACGGGGAGTGACCGCGGGGCCGGGTCGGTCGTCTATGGGGACCCGCTGGCCGCACTGTGGCGCGGGCGTGCCAGCAGTGGATCAGGGGCGCTGATCAGAATTCACCACCGGCGATGGACGTTGGCCGCCCGAGCTCGGGCGTGTAAGTCACACGCCTGAGAGCGGATGGCGAAGAGGCAGCGGCCTCGCTGTTGACCTGGCGGCAGTTGGGCTAGCCGCGCTGCTCGCCGGCTGCCGAGCAACCGTACCTGGTCCTGAGGCCACGGGCACCGCCTCCACAGCACGCCCAGCCGAGTCGGCGGCTCCCACGCCGACGGCTTTGCCCTCGCCTACGCTGGCGCACCCCTGCGGACTCGCGGGTCCGGGGCCGACAGGGATGCAGCACGTGGTCTTGATCGTGATGGAGAACCGAAGTTATCAGGCCGTGATCGGCTCCTCCCAAGCCCCTTACCTAAATCAAATCGCCAGCCCGTGTGGCCTGGCCACCGACTACCAGGCCGTGGCCCACCCCAGCCTGCCCAACTACATCGCCCTGACCTCTGGTGGAACTCAGGGCATCAGTGACGACGGGCCACCGGCCGCCCACCCGGTCGCCGCCCCCAGCATCTTCAGTTTGCTGAATGGAAACTGGCGGTCGTTGGAGGAGAGCATGCCAAGCAACTGCGCCCAGCAGAGTTCGGGCGAGTACGCGGTCAAGCACAACCCGGCCGCCTACTACACTGACGTCACTTCCCAGTGCGCCGACTGGGACGTTGCGCTGGTGAACCCACCGAACATCTCGGCCGCCTTCACCCTCATCACACCCAATCTCTGCAATGACATGCATGACTGCGCGACGGCCGCCGGAGATGCCTGGCTGGCACGGGAGGTGCCCCTGCTCTTGACCACCGCCCAGTACAGCTCCGGGAACACCGCCATCTTCATCACCTGGGATGAGAGCGACGGCGGCACCCAGCAGGTCCCCACCCTGGTGATCGCGCCCACGGTCCCAGCGGGCATTCGGGTGACCACCGCCTACACGCACTACTCGCTGCTGCGCACCATCGAGCAGCTGCTCCGGCTGAGCCCGCTGCTGGGCCGGGCGGCGACGGCGACCAGCATGGCGAGCGGCTTCAACCTCTGATCGGTAGGGAGCCGGTCAGCACTCCGGCACCCGATCATGCGCCGTGACCTCCGCGCTGGCAGCGCACGCGCCCCACGACAGCCCAGGTTGCCCGGGCCGCCCCCACGGTTGGCCCATCTTGACCTCCCACTTCGCGCCCAGAGCTGCCTGATAAAGCGGGGTCTTGCCGTTGGCCGGCCCTTTCCCGAAGCACAATTGGGCTTGGCATGGGGCTTCTGAGCCAGAACGCGACCGCGGCTATCGGCGCAACCCTCGCCCAGCTCTCTGGCTCAGAGTTTGACCCTGGGGATGGCCGACGCCCAGGGTTCAACATCGCCCCTGGTCAGGTCGGGGTTGGAGCCCCGGCGACGCGCCATCTCCGCGACCAGTCGCTGGAGTGGGAGTATCGCCACGAACGGTCGCAACAGGTAGTCGACTGCGGCAAACGGGAGGTCTGAGCCCTCCGACCCACAGGTGATCACCTCCAGGCCGAGCTCGTGAAGCAGGTGTCGCAGCTCCTGTTCCCGGCCACCGTCATCGCGCCCGGGAGCGATCAGCACCGCCGCCATCCGAGACTCGAAGACCGCCGGCGTCCCATGCAGGGCCAGCTCCTCGGACATTCCCTCCGCCCACAGGTAGCACCCTTCCTTGATCTTCAGCGCGGCCTCGTCGGCGGTGATCTCGTCGATTCCGAAGCCCGTGATCAGGATCGGCTCGCGGTTGATGAGCCGACTCGGGATGGCGGTCGGCGCCGGCAGCGCCAAGGTCCGGCGCACCGCGTCAGGGACCCCGTTCAGAGCTTTGTTGAAAGCTCTCCCCTGGTCACCGACCAGTTGGGAGACAAGCCTCCCCAGGACCGCCAGGGCGGTGAGGTAGGACACGGTGTGAGTGCTGGCACGCTCGTCGGGGCCGGTGCGGAGCACGAGGTCGCCGCCCGGCTGCTCCGCTCCGCGCCCGGAGATGGCGACCGTGCTCGCTCCGAGGTCCCGAGCGCGGGCAAGCAACAGCCGGGGGAACCTCTTACTCCCTCGATGGGACACCACCACCAGCTGGTCGCCCGGTTGGATTGACCCGTGGAGGGCGAGCTCATGAGCCTCCACGGCCAGCGGCCTAAGCCTGCCCTGCGATAGCTCGTGGGTCCAGTATGCGGCCACCCGGCAGGCGTGCAGGGAAGTCCCAATTCCGCAGAAAAGGATCGGCCGTGCGGGGTCCAAAGCCGGGACCTCAACCGACTCCAGCGCTGCCGCGACAGCGTCAGCCTGAGAGGCGATCTGGTCGTCGAAGGCGAAATGGATCGTGACATCCCCTCCAGGTGGCGACCGGGCATCCCGTGATCGCCGTGGCGTGACCCATCTCGGGCCCGGCCGGACCGTGGCCGAGTATAGCTTCGCTCGCGGCCGCAGTTGGAGGTGTCGGGCCGGAGTCGAAGCGAGGCTGGCAATCGGGCGATGTCGCCCCTGGCTGCCGCCCCACCCACGCTGGGGCCAAACCCGGCACCTCTAGTGCCGGTGACCGCCCGGTCCCGGCGTCGGCTAGAGTACCCACGTGGCTGCAGCTTCATTTCCGACCCGTCGGCTGGGTGACCAGGGCCTGGTTGTGTCCGCGGTGGGACTTGGCTGCATGAGCATGTCGCAGTCCTACGGTTCGGCCGATGAACCCGAGTCACTGGCGACCATAGACCGGGCCCTGGAACTCGGAGTTTTCTTCCTGGACACCGCCAACGCCTACGGCGATGGCCACAACGAGCGGCTGCTCGGACGTGCTCTCGCCGGCCGCCGCGACAGGGTCGTTCTGGCCACCAAGTTCGGAATCCGGAAAGACTCCCCCGGGGCCACGCCCATCTGCGGCCGGCCGGCGTACGTGAGGGAGTGCTGTGAGCAGTCGTTGCAGCGGCTCGGTGTCGACCACATAGATCTCTACTACCAGCATCGCGTGGATGCCACCGTCCCGATCGAGGAGACGGTGGGTGCAATGGCCGAGCTTGTTCAGGAGGGAAAGGTGCGCTACCTGGGCCTCTCCGAAGCCAGTGTCGACTCGCTGGAGCGGGCCGCGGCCACCCACCCCATCAGCGCGCTGCAGAGTGAATGGTCCTTGTGGACCCGGGACATCGAGAGCGAGGTGCTGGCGACAGCCCGCCGGCTCAAGATCGGCATCGTTCCGTACAGCCCGCTCGGCCGGGGCTTCCTGAGCGGCAAGGTGACCAGCACCAAGGACTTCGAGGAGGATGACTTCCGGCGCCACAATCCGCGCTTCGAGGGCGAGAACTTCGAGCGCAATCTGGCCCTGGTGGGACTGGTGCGCGAGCTGGCCACCGAGATGGGCGTTTCCCCGGCCCAGCTGGCTCTGGCCTGGCTGCTGGCCCAGGGGGAGGACGTGGTGCCGATTCCGGGCACCAAGCACCGGCGCAACCTGGAGGAGAACGCCGGCTCGGTCCAGGTGTCCCTCTCAGTCCGGGACCGGGATCGACTCTCCGATCTGATCCCGGCCGGGATGGTGTCCGGCAGCCGCTATCCTGACAGCGGCTACGCCTACGGCTCAAGCCCGCCGCTGGCCTAGCCGGGTCATCCGGGCTGCCAGGGCCCGCGGGCAAGACGGCTCGGGCAACTCCCGCCTACCAGGTTCACCACAACCCGGCGGCGTCCCCTCAGGCCGAGCCTGGCCACCACAGAGTGACCATCTCGAGAGCGGCGGCCGCTGCCCGAGAGCGGAGGAGTTCGGCAATCTCCCGGTCAGAGTCTGGAGTCAGGCAGAGACGCCGGCGAACCTCCGCCACCGTGACGGGATCGAAACGGCCGCCTCGCAGAACTGGTCTCACCCATCTCTCCTGGGCAACCTCAACCCCAAGGCGCTCCCGAACCACGGCGGCGGCCACCTCGGCGGTCGGGGCCATGGGGCGCTCCAGCTGCCAGAAGTGTCGCCATAACCAGTTCAGAGACGCCTGAGGGTGGGCGGCGGTCAGCTCCAGAACCACCCGGCGTCGAGCCTTGGCGGCCAGAGCCGCCACGAAGGGCCCGAGGTCGGGCACGTTGTAGGCGACATTGGCACATACCACGACGTCCGCCGCAGCTACCAGAGCGGCGGCCTGCGGCCAGGTGCCCTCAACCGTGGCCACCCGAATGCGCCCGTCCGCGATGACCACTAGCTCTTGGAGCATGGCCCCACTGCTGTCCACGGCCACGATCTCGCCCGCCCTGGCCGCCAGGGGCAGGCTGGCGGCTCCGGCCCCTGCCCCCACATCTAGCACGGACCCTCCCTCGGGCAGCTCTTCGAGGGCGCGGAGGTGGGTCACGGTCGGGGCCGACAGCAGCGCGAGCCTGGCTGTTTCGGCGAAGGATTCCGGCCTCAGGCGCCACGGGGACTCCTCCGCCTGGGCCAGGATCGGACCCGGAATCGCCCACTCGGCGAGGGCGCTGGCCCACCTGTCGGCGGCACTCACCATCCGATTGTGGGGCTCTTGGCCGGATCATGCCGGGCGGTACCAGGAGGTGGGCGGGCACGGGCAGCGCTCCTGTCAAGGGAGCTCTCGAACAATCCGGGCCCGGCACGCCTACGATGGTCGCCATGGTGCTGGCAGAAGCTCCCCGGCTCGGTCTGAATGCCGATGTCCTCGCCCAACTGAGAACCATCGTCGGCTCCGACTGGGTGCTGACCAGACCCGATGAGCTGCGCACCTACGAGTGCGATGGGCTCACCGGCTGGCGGGCGGTACCGCTGGCAGTGGTGCTCCCGAGCGGCACCTCCGAGGTGGCCGCGGTGGTCCGCGTCTGCCACCAGCAGGGGATCCCCTTCGTGGCGCGGGGAAGTGGAACGGGTCTGTCGGGCGGGGCGCTCCCGGTCACCGACGGGATCGTGATCGGGCTCAGCCGGATGCGCTCAGTTCTGCGCGTGGACATTGAGAACGAGCGGGTCGTGGTGCAGCCCGGCGTGACCAACCTCGAGGTGACCAGGGTGGTGGAGGCCTCGGGCTACTTCTACGCTCCCGATCCGTCCAGCCAGCGGGTCTGCAGCATCGGCGGCAACGTGGCCGAGAACTCCGGGGGCGCCCACTGCCTCAAGTACGGCTTCACCACCAACCACGTGCTGGCGGCGACCTTCGTGACCACCGATGGCGAGGTCGCCCAGCTCGGATCCTCAGCCCTGGACAGCCCTGGCTACGACCTCCTGGGGGTCGTCATTGGCAGCGAGGGCACCCTGGGAATAGTGACCGAGGTAACGGTCCGGATCGTGCCCCAGCCGGAGCGCGTCCAGACCCTGCTGGCGGCCTTCCCATCCACCGACGCCGCCGGGCGGGCGGTGGCGGCGATCATCGCGGCGGGAATCGTGCCCGCGGCCATGGAGATGATGGACCGGGCCACCATCGAGGCGGTGGAGATCGCGATGCACGCCGGCTATCCCGATTGCGGGGCAGCCCTGCTGGTGGAACTGGACGGCCCGGCGCCAGAGTGCGAGTCCCTGTTCACCAGGGTGGACGCCCTCTGCCGGGACGCGGGCGCCAGCGAGGTGCGCGTCGCCCAGGACGAGGCGGAGCGGGCCCGGCTGTGGAAGGGAAGGCGGGGCGCCTTCTCGGCCATGGGCAGGGTCAGCCCTGACTACTACGTCCAGGACGGCGTGGTGCCCCGCTCCCGCCTGGCCGAGGTCCTGGCCAAGATCCGGGGCCTCGAGGAGCGCCACTCCTTGCGGGTTGCCAATGTCTTCCACGCGGGCGACGGCAACCTCCACCCCCTCATCCTCTACGACCGCCGGGCGCCGGACGGGCCGGCCCGAGCCAAGGCCCTGGCGGAGGACATCCTCGGGCTCTGCCTGGACGCGGGCGGGTCCCTGACCGGCGAGCACGGAGTCGGTCGCGACAAGGTATGTCAGATGCCGCGCCTCTTCTCGGTGGCTGACCAGGAGGTGATGCACCGGGTGCGCGCCGCCTTCGACCCGTCGGGCCTCGCCAATCCCGGCAAGCTCCTGCCCACACCCCGCCTCTGCGGTGAGCATCCGGGCATATACAGGCCCCATCCCCTGGAACGTTCGGGAGCCGCCGAGAGGCTGTGACGGTGGGCCGCCCGACGAGGGACGAGCTGGTGGAGATGGCCGGAGAGGTCCCGACTCGGCCTGGCGCCCCCGGGGACGCCGTGTCCGGCCTGATCCCGGATCTGGTGGTCACCCCGGGATCAGCCCAGGAGGTGTCGGCTGTGCTGCGCGCCTCGAGCCAACGCGGCTGGTCCGTGGTCGTGCGCGGAGGAGGCACCAAACTGACCTGGGGAGCGCCCCCGCGCCGCTGCGAAATCGTCCTGGAGACCGGCCGCCTGGACCAGCTGGTCGAGCACGAGCCCGGTGACCTCATCTGTGTCGCCGGGGCGGGCATGACCCTGGGGCGCCTGCAGTCGCTCGTGGCCGGGGCGGCGGGCTACCGCCAGCGACTGATGCTGGATCCGCCTCAGGGCGACGGGGCCACCTTGGGGGGCCTGGTGGCGACCCGGGCGGCCGGCCCCCTTCGCGCTCGCTACGGAACCATGCGCGACCAACTTCTGGGAGCTCAGTTCGTGCTTGCCGACGGCACCATCGCCCGTACTGGAGGCAAGGTGGTCAAGAACGTCGCTGGCTACGACATCGACAAGCTCCTGGTGGGGTCGCTGGGGACCCTTGCCGTCCTGGTGGAGGTGGCGGTGCGGCTCCATCCGGTCGCGGACAGCAGCCGCACGGTGCTGCTGGAGCCGCTCTCGCCGGGCGAGGCCGGCTCATTCTGCGCCGCGCTCCGAAGGGCCCCGGCGGTGCCCAGCTTGGTGGAGGTGCTCTGGCCGGAGCGAGCCGTGCTGGTCCGGATCGAAAGCTCCCCCGAGGGGGCCGAACGGCAGGCCGAGCGCGTGGTCGCTCTCCATCCCAGGGCTCGAGTCCTGGACGAGCCCGAGGCCAGGCTCTGGGAGCAGCGCATCGAGGTCCGCCCCTGGGGTGGGTCAGGGCCGGTGGTCGGCATCTCGGTGCCCTTGACCGCCATCTCCGCGCTGCTTGAACTGGCCGAGCGCGAGGCGGCTAGCGGGGCTCTGCTGGAGCTCTCGGTGCGCGGCACGATCGGAGTCGGGGAGGCGCGGGTTGTCGCCGACCCGCAGGCGGTCACCCGCACCAGAGAGGGGGTCGAGAAACTCGGCGGCCAGATGGAGCTGCATCGGTCCGGGGCAGAAGTGGGCAGGCTCGGCTCGGCTTCACAGGACCCGGTGGCCCGGCGCCTGATGAAGGCTGTGAAGACCGCCCTCGACCCCGGCGACATCCTGGCGCCCGGACGATGGGATTGGGAGGCATGACCATGTCGGACGAAGGGATGACACCGCAGCTGCCGTTGGTTGAGTCCAAGCCGCCGGTCGCTGCCGGTCGGGTCTCAGCAGCGGCCGTCCGGTCCGCTTTCGACTCCCACCACCCGCCCGACCCCGACCTGATCGCTGACTGCGTGCACTGCGGCTTCTGCCTCCCGGCCTGTCCCACCTATGTCCTATGGGGCGAGGAGATGGACTCACCGCGTGGACGCATCCTGCTCATGGACCTTGCCCAGCGGGGCGAGCGGCCACTCACAGGGGACATGGTGGCCCACTGGGATGCCTGCCTCGGCTGCCTGGCTTGCGTCCCCGCCTGCCCCTCCGGGGTCGCCTACGACCAGCTTCTGGAGAGTACCCGGCAACAGGTCGAGCGGCGCTTTCGGCGCCCCCTGCGGGAGCGGATGTGGCGGGGCGGGATCTTCGCTGTGCTGCCCCATCCCGCCGCGCTGCGGGTCGCCGCCGGAGCCCTCTGGCTGGGACAGGCTTCAGGCCTCCGGGCGTGGCTCGCAGGGAGTGGCGGTGAGCGGTATGCCCCAGCGCGGGTGCAGACGCTGGCCCGACTGGCCCCAGTGGTCAATCGGCGCGCCGTTCTGGGGCGCCTGCCCGCGCCTCGGCGACCGGCCGGTGGCGGCCCGGCCCGGCTCAGGGTGGGGCTGCTGGCCGGCTGCGTCCAGCGGGTGATGGAGCCCCACGTCAACGACGCCACCGCAGCGGTGCTCGCAGCCTATGGGGCGGAGGTGCGCGTGCCACGGGCGCAGCGTTGCTGCGGAGCCCTGGAGTTGCACGCCGGCCGCGAGAGGCCGGCCCTGGACCGGGCGCGGCGCCTGGTGGCGGAGTTCGAGGACCCAGCCCTGGACCGGATCGCCGTCAACGCCGCTGGCTGCGGAGCGGTGCTGCGCACTCTCGACCGCCTGCTCGCCGACGACCCTGAGTGGTCGGAGCGCGCGGCGGCGGTGGCCGCCAAGGTGCGCGACATTACGGAGATCCTAGATGAGCTGGGTCCGCCACCCACCCTCCGGCCCCTGCCTCTGCGCGTGGCCTATCACGACGCCTGCCATCTCGCTCATGCCCAGGGAGTTCGGGAGGCACCTCGCCGGGTGCTGCGGGCGATCCCAGGGCTGGAGCTGGTGGAGGTTCCTGAGGGCGATCTCTGCTGTGGCAGCGCCGGCACCTACAACCTCACCGAGGTGGCCGCGTCCCGCGACCTCGGCCAGCGCAAAGCGGCCAACCTCAGGTCGGTGGGGGCCGACTGCGTGGTGGCCGGCAACCCCGGCTGCCTGCTCCAGATCCGGGCGTCCATGGCGGCTTCGGGCGGCGCACTGCCCGCATTCCACCCGGTCGAGCTGGTCGCCGGGTCGCTGCTGGCGAGTGACCCGGGCGGGTTCAGAGTTCCCGCCAGCGTGGCCGGGCACTCTGCCCGCACCTGAGTCCCGCCGCCCCCGCCCTCCCACCCAGGTGCCCAGCGCAGGCAAGCCCCAACCCGGACCTGGCAAGTGGCGCCGCCGGCTGGAGGAGTCCGGAGCGCCGTCCTGGAGGGCTCCGCCGGGGCCCCTGGCGACGCCCACGGCGTACGCCCCCTGGCTCTCAAGTCGAGCCTGAGCTGGGCCGGGAAGGTCTGTGACCGAATCGATGAGCACTTGTCACCTCAGGAGAGCGAGCTCTCCGACGAAACTCGCCCGATGACCTCCCCTGACGACCATCCGTTTGACCGATCGACGAACCTGGCCCGGGCCCCGTTTTCAGGCAAGGTGTCGCTTGACTACGGCATCGCGAGCTTGGTCATGGGGCTGTTGGTCGGAGCGCTCTTCCCGCTCCTCGCCCTCCTCTTAGGCGTCTCCGCGGCCCAGGCGCTGCGGCCCCTTTTCTACGGCGCTTGCCTGGCCGCCGGGCTGGTGATCGGAGCGGCCGGCTGGTTGCTCGGCAGCCAGATTGTCGGTCGCAGAGTGAGCCGTCTGGCGGCCAGGACGGCTTGGTTGACCCAGGTCGTCGCCCCAGCCGTCCACTCCCAGGAGGGGACTGGATGTTTGCCCCAGGAGGTCCGCCTGCCCGTGGACAGTGCCGACCAGTTCGGAGCGCTGGCGAGGGCTCTCAACGACCTGATCGGCGACTTGGTTGAACTCCACGCGGTGCGGGACCAGCTCAGCACGCTCGCCACCGCCATGCTGCAGCAACCCGGGCTGGGTCAGCTTGCCGAATCGGGCCTGGACCAGATCCGGCGCTCGGTGGATGCCCCGGCCGGTGCGATCTTTCTCCTTCGGGAGGGGACCCTGCGGACGGTCGCGTCCTACGGCTTGAAGGAGGCGGACCGGATAGCCGAGAGCGAGCTGCTGGCCACGTGCCTCAAGTCACCGGAGGCTACCGTGGTTCGGCAGCCGGCGGAGATACATGTAGACCGCGTCCTGGCCACCTCGAAGCCCATCGAAGCGGTGGTGCTGCCCCTGTCAGGGGGCTCGGCCCCGATCGGGGCCATGCTGCTGGCGCTGGACCGGCCCACAACCGTCGTCCGGCGCCGGTCCCTCGCGGCCCAAGCGGCGACTCTGGGCCTTGCCCTGCAGACGTCCAGCGCCCGTGAGGCGCTCGACCAGCTGGCTGCCCAGGACGGACTTACCGGGCAGTTGAACCGAACCTTCGGCGAGGCCAGGCTGCACGAAGAATACGCCCGCGCGGTGCGCTCCCAGGTCCCTCTGGGAGTTCTGATGGTGGACCTCGATAACCTCCGGGCCGTCAATGACATCTATGGGCGGGGGACTGGGGACAAGGTCCTTCAGGCGGTTGCCAACGCCACCGCGGCCGTGCTTCGTGAGGGCGACTCGATGGCTCGCTTCAGTGGTGACGAGTTTTTGATCCTGCTTCCGGGAGCCGACCTCGGAGACTCAAAGGATGTGGCCGAGCGCATCAGGATGGCCGTGGCCGGTCTCGAGGTCCCCAACGACGTTTCCTGCCTGCGAGCCACGGTCAGCATCGGTGCTGCCTCCTGGCCCGAGACCGGCGCGGCAGGCAGTGCCGACCTCGTCCGCCGGGTTGACGAGGCTCTGCTGTCGGCCAAGGATGGGGGACGCAACCGGGTGGCAGCCGCCGGCTTGTGGCCGCTCACGGTCTCTGCCAAGCTGCCCACCGCGGGATAGCCGCGACCCCATCAGGGCCGGCCGCGATGCCGGCTACGATGTGGTGGCCCGGTCCCAAACAGTCTCGAACAACGTAGGTGTTCATCCACTTGCATGAATGGCGCCTGCGGGTCTCCGTTTGCCGCGTCCCCGGTTGCCCGGATGGCGGACCAGCCCGTCTGTAGTTGGGCGTGGCGTGGTTGGT
>JAKABA010000341.1 GCA_021802115.1 bacterium
TCGGGCCCCCAGGGCGGTCAGCAGGCGGGCCACCTCCCGGCCGATGCTCCCCAGCCCGAAGATCACCGCCGTCTGCCCGCGCACCAGCCGGCCCGCCCCGCGCACCCAGCAGCGGGCCGCCTGATTGCGCAACGTCCCGAGCAGGTCGCGGTTGAACGCGATCACCGACATCGCCACGAACTCGGCGAGAGCAGGCCCGTGCACACCCCTGGCCGTCGTGATCACAGGACCGCCCTCCCGATCGAGCCCGATGCGCCGCACAAACTGGCCGACCCCAGCGGAGGTGGCCTGGATCCAACGCAGCCGCGGCAGGGCGCCCAGCTGCTGGTGGAACTCCGCAGGCCCGAAGTCGAAGAGGATCTCGGCCTCGCGCAGGAGCCGCTCCCACTGGTCGCGCTCCTCGGGGGCAGCTGCCCGGGGGAGGCTATGGTCTCCGGGATAACGGGGCAGCGGCAGCAGCCGCAGCGGGTAGACGAACTCCACTTCGGCGAACTCCTGGCCGAGACGGTCGACCAGCGCCGGCTCCAGGTAGGTGGTGATGACGACCCGTCGCGACCCCACCCGGCTCACGACCCGCCGCCCTCCCGGTCCAACGGCAGCGGAACCCAGCGGTGCTCCTGGTGGGAGAGCTCGACCGCGTCGATCACCTCCTGCACCCGGGCGGCATCTCCGAAGTCGCCCGCCCCCGGGCGACCTCCATCGAGGATGTCGTCCACGAAGTCGCGGACCAGGTTCGAATAGAAGGAGCTCGGCCAGGGCTCGCTCAAGGAGCCCCGCTCCGGGAGCAGCCGCGGCGGGACCTCCAGGGGGACGAACTCCACCGCATCCTTGCGCGCCGCCCACAGCCGCTCAGTGATCCCCCCCTCCTCGACCAGACGGCAGACGATCGCCCCCTCGGTGCCGTAAATGCGGGCCTCCAGCCCGGGGTAGTTGCCCACCGTGATGTAGCTGCTCTGGATGGTCATGAAGCCGCCGCGGGCCAGGCGGGCGATGAAGCAGTCGGCGTCGTCGATCGGCAGCGGTGCCAGGGCGGGCGACCCCGGCCGAGCGCGCTGGGGGACTAGGTTGCTCAGCAGCCCGACCACTTCGACCGGATCATCGCCCGTGAACCAGAGCCCGAGATCGATGATGGGAGCCCCATAGCCCTCGAGTGAGGCCGCGCGGAGCTTGCCATCCGCGGTGGTGGGATCCTCGCCGACCCGCATCGGCACCGCGGGATCCAGGAACTGCGAATTCTGCTCGAACCCGTTGAAGATGAGCGGCTCTCCCACAAAGCCCTCCTCAATCAGCTCCCGCATCCGGATCATGGCCGCGCTGTAGCGGAAGGTGAAGCCGACCTTCGTCCGCAAGCCCCGAGCGGTGGCCCGGGCGGCGAGCTCGCGGGTGCGTCGGTAGTCGTGATGCACCGGCTTCTCGCAGAGCACGTGCTTGCCGTGGTCAATCGCCGCGTTCGCGTAGTCGTAGTGGCTCGGATTCCAGGTCACCACGTCGACTATGTCGATGTCCGGATCGTTGACCAGTTCCGCGGCTGACCCGACCACCGGAAGCGCCGGGTCAAGGGCGGCTCGGTGGGCGTCCTGGTCGAAGACGGCCGCGATTTCACAGCGACGGTCCCGGCGCCACGCCGGGATGTGAGCCATCTGGGACCACCGCCCGGCGCCGATCAGACCGACCTTGAGCAACGCTGACTCCTCCCATTTTGCGCCTCGGCTTGCTCGCCAATCGTATTTTGTCGACAATCTGCGACCCGTGTCAAATGTGGCCGCCAGCCCCCGTGGGCGGAGATGCCCGCGGCGCCACCGGTGCCTGCGCCGCAGCGGAGGTTGAGTTCGGTGTGGCGCGGGCGGTCGGCGCGCTTGCGCCAGCGGCTCCCGCAGGTCCGGCAGCCCAACTTCAGGGCGAGATCACGGTAGCTCCCAAGAGGGACAGGTCACGCCCGCGGGTTCCGCGGGCGCGAGCCTCGGCAGGGCCGGGGCAGAGCTTAGTTCGAGTGATGCCCGCTAGTGCAGGGCGCCACCGGATCGCCTGCGTCAGACGGGGCACCTGCGGGCCGGCGCTCGTCACTCTGCCCGTTGCCGCAGCTAGCGTCGCTGACGCGACGCAGCTCGCCGCAGGACCCCCCTCGTCCAGGAAAGCAGGCGGTGGCGGGCCCACCGTGATCCTCGGCCGCTTCCGTGGCCGGGCCGGCGTCCCTCGCCCGGAGCGTTGGGCCGAGCGCCCAGCAGTGGGCCCCGGGGATCGGCGCCGCAGCATCGTGGCCCATCTGCTCGAGCAGGCGGTCGAGGGGATCGGCCGCCAGCCCGCGCTGCAGATCCTGGGCCGTGATGGAGGCGTAGTGGTCGAGGGTGGTGGAGGGCCGGGAGTGTCCCAGAGTCCGCGAGACCACCTCCACGGGGATCCCCGCTCTGAGCCACCTGGCGCAGGCGGCGTGGCGGAGCTGGTGGGGGCTGAGCGGGGGTAGGCCGGCTCGTTCGCAGCAGCCGGCCAGCAGCTCCCGTGCCCGGCGGTCGGAGAGGCGCCCCTGGCGGGAGCGGAACAGCGGGGAGGTTGGCGGCTCGCCGGCTCGGGCCGCCAACTCCGCCTCAAGGAGCTTCTGGATGCCCGCGCCGAGCGAGATCGCGCGGGAGCCGGTCTTGCCGCGGACGTAGAGCAGCCCATCCTGGTAGGAGGTGAGGTTGCATGAGAGCAGCTCCGAGATCCTGGCCCCAGTTGCCAGCAGCAGCCACACCAACAGCTCGGACCTGGAGTCCGGCGCGCCTGCGATGAGCAGCAGGGACTGCTCCACCGAGATCGCCGGCTCCGGATGATGGGACGACAGGGGCTGGATGCGAATCCCGGACGCCAGCCCCTTCGGCGATATTCCCGCCTGCTCGGTGAAGCGCAGGAACTGGCGCAGCAACAAGAGGCGGTGGTGGCGGGTGGAGGCTGCGAGCTGCGCCAGGCTCGCCTGGTAGCGGATGACCAGAGCCAGGTCCACCTCCTCGCCCCGGGTCACCCCTTGCTCGGCGGCGAAGCGCACAAACGACCTCAGCACCCCTTGGTATTCCTTGCTGCTGCTGGCGCGCCCGGTGCTGCTCGCAAAGAGCTCGGCCGCTGCCGCCAACGGCATCACCCCGCCGCTCACCTCTGCTACTGTCCCCCAGCCGGCGATCAGGGGGGCGACACAGCAGCCGCCGCCGGGGCGCGGCTCAGGAGGGTGACGGGAGGACCGCGGCTCTGCCGGCGGCTTCCTTCAGCCTGAGGTCGGTGACCACAATCTCTTCCAGATCCGCCCGGATCTCGAGGGCGTTGGCGAGGTGGAGCGCGTCGACCAACCGCAGCCCGGAAGGCGGCACCCGGGCCGCCGCGAAGTCGGTCGTGACGCTGGGCAGGACCAGCTCGCCGTGTCCAGAGCGGTCGCAACCGTCTCCTCGGTGAGGCGGGCACCCGCGCGGGTCGCCGCGGGCAGCAGCAGTTGTGACGCCCAGTAGGGGCCATGAGCGGAGTACCGCTGGCGCATCGGCCTCGACTCCAGCTCCTTGGTGATGCGCTTGAGATTGGCAGAGACGTCCAGCTGCCGGGCTCTCCCATTCGCCCACCTGCGCTAACAGGTGCCGCGGGCCCGGGTTCCCGGCGCTTCCGCGACCAGACCAGCGAGGGCCCTCACCCGAATGACCTTTGCCCGGGCCCCTACCTTCCCCCCCCGCCCGGGACAGCGCGGAG
>JAKABA010000342.1 GCA_021802115.1 bacterium
TGGCACTGGGAAGATGGCGGCGAGGAGTGGCATCAGGTTGTCGACCCCGAGTCCGCCCGTGCCTGGTTGCTGCGCAACGAGCATTTCGATGCCCTGGCCCTCACCGACCAGGGCCCCGCCCCGACGCCGCGGCCGGACGCCTTCAGGCGCCTTGACTGAGCCCAGCCAGGTCAGGGTGGCCCGGGTCTACACCGCCCCCGGTGAGGGGGATGGAGAGCGAGTGCTGGTGGACAGGCTGTGGCCCCGGGGGCTGCGGCGCGACTCCGAACAGTTCCACCGGTGGCTCAAGGAGGTGGCCCCCAGCACGGAGCTGCGCCGCTGGTATGGACACCAGGAGAAGCGGCTGGCGGAGTTCTCCAACCGCTACCGGGGGGAGCTCGGAACCGGTGACGCGGCCGCGGGCCTGCAGGCGCTGGTCGAGCTCGCGCGATCAGGCCCGATCACCTTGGTGACCGCAACCAGGGATCTGTCGCTGTCGGCCGCCATGATCCTGGCGGAGGTGGTGCGCGAGCGCCTCAGCCAGCCCCAAGAACGGTTGCGGGCCTGAGGGGACGCCGAGCCACGACGCGGATGGCGCAAGAGCTGTCCCATGGCATCGCCTGGAAGCAGCCCGCCCCAGCTCCCGCCGCATCATTGTGGCGGGCCTGAAGACCGGATCGGCTACCGAAGCGCTCACCCCGACCGCGGCGCGGATCCGCCGCGACGGTCACCTCAGCGCCGCCGCACGCACACCGCCGTTACCGGCCCCGGGCGGCCCGGACTGGACCGCGCCTTCGGCAGTTCAGCGGAGGAGACGGTCGACGGAGATCCGGCCCGGCCCGGTGAGCCCGATCGCCACCGCGGCCACCCCCAGCAGCAACGGGAACTCGTATCCGCCAGCGCCGTAGAACCCGGTCTTCCAATGAGCCTTGGCCACCGCGACCCCCATGTTCCCCGCCACCACTGCCGCCGCCACAGGTGTGGCCGCACCGAGCGCCAGCGCCACGCCGCCTCCCAACTCCGCGAGCCCGCTGGCTGGTGCGGCCAGGCGCGGAGCAGGGACGCCCATCGTGCCCAGCGATCGAGCGAAGGCGGCCGGCCCGCTCCTCTGCCAGGCCGCGACATAGTTGGACCCCAGGAGCTTGGAGAGCAACTCGGGCGGCTTCCGGTCCGGTCCTCCGAACAGCTTGGGCAGCCCGTGGCTGGCAAGTATCGAACCTGCGGCGAGCCGCAGGGCAAGCACACCAAGGTCGGATCTGCTCACTTTGAATCCCTCCTTCAGGGCGAGGCCATCAGCCCTGCCCGGCGGTTTAATTGCTCACACAACTATACCGCTTTTGGAGAATCTGCCAATTTTTGAGATCGCAACTCGGCCACGGTGGGGCCGGATCGGGAAGCCCAGCTCCGGCCTGTCACTTAGGCGGCGGCACCGCTGAACGGTCTCGGCTGCGGAGCTGGCCGGTCACCCCGAGGAGCGCTGAAGAGCCGCCAGGCGCGGGCTCTGGAGGCCGGCTGGCGCTACTGGCCGCCGAGCCGGCCAGCTGGTGAGCTGTTCCAGCTGATGGGACAGTCGCAGCAGGTGATCCTCGCGATGCGGCCGGGCGGCCAACTGGACCCCGATCGGAAAGCCGTCGGCCCAATGGAGGGGGAGGGAGGCTGCCGGCTGGCCCGTCACATTGAACAACGGTGTGTACGGTGAGAATCGGTCGGCTCGCTCCAGCGGCGCCAGCGGATCGTCGGCCACTCCCTGGAAGAGCTCGCCCACCCTGAGCCCAGGAGCCGCCAGGGCAGGAGTCATGACCACGTCCCACCGCTGCCACAGCTGAGCGACCTCGCGAGCGTAGAGCTGGAGCCGGGCCTGGCTGTTGAGCAGGTCGCCAGCGCTTCGCTGCGCCGCCAGCTGGGCCATGGCCCGAATGTGCGGCTCCAGGAACTCTGCCCCGGACCGGCTGGGCGGCAGACCGAGAACGGTGGCCAGGATGCCCGCGGTCCAGACCTGCCGGAACTCCTCAGCCAGCCAGTCTCTGGTCCACTTGGGGTCGATTGGAACCACCTCGTGGCCGAGCCCGGCGAGCATGTCGGCGGCGGCCTCCACCGCCGCCGCGCACCCCGGCGCTATCGCGGTCTCCACCGGAGGCTCGACCGTCCAGGCGATCCGCAGTCGGGGAGCAGCCCCCGCCAGCGCCGCCGAGAAGGGCCGTCTGGGAGCAGGCGTCGGGAACTGGTCCCCGAGCGAAGGACCGCTGACGAGGTCCAGCAGGAGCGCCTGGTCGCAGGTCCTGGTGGTCAGGAATCCGGTGCTGACCAGTCCCGCGCCATCTGGGGCGGGGGCCAGCGAGATCCGTCCCCGGCTCGGTTTGAGCCCCAGGACTCCGCAGCACGAGGCCGGGATCCGCAGGCTGCCGCCGCCGTCATTACCCTGGGCGACGGGCACCATCCCCGCCGCCACCGCCACCGCGGAGCCGCCGCTGGAGCCCCCACAGGTGAGCTCGACATCCCAGGGGTTGCGACAGGTCCCGAGCAGCCCGCTCTCGGTGACCGGCACCGCTCCGAATTCCGGGAGGTTGGTCTTGCCGACCACTATCGCGCCAGCCCGGCGCAGCCGGCCGACCACCTCGGCGTCGTACGCAACCGGGGCGCGACCAGAGCTCCTCGATCCGTTGGTGAGCGGCATCTGCGCCACGGCGGTGTTGTCCTTGACCGCCACCGGGACACCCTCGAGAGGCCGTGCCGCACCGCTGAGAATCCGTCGCTCGGCGCTCCTTGCCTGTTCGCGCGCGCCTTCCTCACAGGTGGCCACGAAGGCATTGAGATGCGGGTTGAGCCGAGCGATCCGAGCGTAGCTGAGGTCCACCAACTCCTGCGGTGACACCTGCTTGGAAGCGACCATCTGCGCCAACTCGCCCAGAGAGGGCCATCCCGGCAGGGTCGTGTCCACGACCAACCAGTCTCGCATCCCGGCCGCAGCCGCGGCACCGGCAGGCTCCAATCCCTATCATGGAACGCGTGTTTGGTGGCAGCCGGCGGCAGCCCGGCTCAAGAGGGCGGGAACGGAGAAGGCGGCGCTGGCCCGGGCCGGTAGGCTAGTGGGAATGGGTCAGGCCTTCGTCGCCGTCAGAGGCGCGCGTGAGCACAATCTGCGCAACGTCGACATCGACATCCCCCGCGACCAGCTGACCGTCATCACCGGGCTGAGCGGGTCGGGCAAGTCCTCACTTGCCTTCGACACCATCTATGCGGAGGGGCAGCGCCGCTATGTGGAGTCCCTCTCGGCCTACGCCCGGCAGTTCCTGGGACAGATGGAAAAGCCGGATGTCGACCACATCGACGGGCTGTCTCCGGCCATCTCGATTGACCAGAAGGGAGCCGGCCGCAACCCGCGCTCCACGGTCGGCACCGTCACCGAGATCTACGACTACCTGCGCCTCCTGTACGCGCGGGTCGGCCACCCCCACTGCCCGAAGTGCGGGCGGGAGATCTCGCGCCAGACCGTGGAGCAGATCGCCGACCAGGTGGCTCAGCTCCCCGCCGGATCCCGGATCCTGATTCTCGCCCCCATGGTTCAGAGCCGGAAGGGGGAGCATCAGGCGGTGGTGGAGCTGGCTCGCCGCCAGGGCTACGTCAGGATCCGCGTGGATGGTGCGCTCTTCGAACTGGACCAGGTGCCCGCCCTGGACAAGCGCTACAAGCACGACCTTGA
>JAKABA010000343.1 GCA_021802115.1 bacterium
GCGCGATCGCGAAAGTGGCGTCCTCTGAGAAGTTGTCGACGACCACGACTTGGCACGGCCACGTCTGGGCGCGTAGCGACGCGAGGCATCTCTCGATCGAGCGAGCGGAGTTGCGGGTAGGCACCACAACCACAACATCGTGCCGGGTGCTCCCGCGCCGCGGTGCACCCTCCTCCCGTTCGACTGCGAGGGGGGCGACGTACGGAAGAGAGGTGGGCTTGTCCGTCACTCCGGACGCACCTCGCCCAGGAACTTGCGCACCGCCGAGCGGTCGACGCCCGCCCGAGCCAACCGCCGTTGGGCCACTACCCCTCTGGCCGCCCTCTTGAGTACGCGTACGGCTCGCTTCGGGAGGACGGAGACAATCCCGACCGTGAGCAGAAGGGCCAATCGCCCGGGTTGACCGGCTTGGGCCCGAACATAGCTCACGACCTTTCGGCGCGTCGGCCCCACTCCAACGGCTAGGCACTCGTTGACCAAGTTGGTCCGGTATTGACGGGAGAGCTCCAGGGCGCAGACCTTGGGAGCGCAGGAGCCCGTGCGCGGGTACAGAGCCGCGAGCTTCTGCGCGATCAGGGGGAGCTCGTCGAGCCCGTGGGCCGACCGCCGATCGCCGACGGAGCCCTTCGCTGCTTCGAAGCCCAATTGGCCCGAGTGCGCCCGGAACCCACAGAGGTAGCGGCCAAGCACCACCACGTCGTGCTCCAAGCACAGGCGGCCTACCAGCTCCACCTGGGGATAGAGGCGGTCAACGCCCGGCGAGAACTGGCGTTGGGGATAGTAACGGCTGAGGAGCCCGCTGCGGCGGAATCCGAGGCCCGTGATGACAATACTGCTGAACCAAGCGCCCTTCAAAGCATCGTCACCGGCCGACAGCAGGCGCTCCGCTCCGTCGCGAGGTAGGCGTGCAGGGTAGGCGAGTGTCACCGTGAGATCATCGTCAACTTGGAGGAGTCCGCTGTAGCAATAGTGGGCGGAGGGGTTTCGAGCCAACGCATCCGCGTAGAGCGACAGCGCCGAGACGTCTACCAAAAGATCATCGTCACCCAGGACCACCAGCACATCACCGCTGGCCATACTCATCGCCTTCCACAAGTTGGCGGCGAACCCGATGGGGCTCGAGTTGTGCGCGTACATGACCTGCAGCCCCGAGCATTCGGCCGCCACGACCCGCTCCACGGAGTCGCTCGGGCTGTCGTCTGAGACACACAGTTCCGCCGACGGGATGTCTTGGCGCCGGAAGCTGTGGATGAGCTGGGCGACCGTCCCGGGGCGCCCGTATGCAGGCACGCAGACGCTGACGCGGAGAGGCACGGTCACAACCGGCGATCCCCTGGTGGTCGTCCCGGCACAGGCTCGGAGTGCTTGCCGCGCCACCGAAACTTCACACGAGCCACTCCCGCAGGGCGCAAGGAAACGAGGATGATCAATACTGCACCTGCTGCCAGGGACGGTACGACACCAAGCCAGAAGTCGGCGAATCCTGGCGCGAAGTAGACTGACGCCGCGCCACGAGCAGCCCTTCCCAGCCAGCCCCCGCGCAGGCCGTCAACGCGGACGTACGTCGCGCCCGAGGGGCCACTCCAGCCCGGCGCGTAGGAGGCCTCGTTCACCAAGAGCTTGGTGCTCGCCGGGGCCCGGCCGGTGGGAGTCCCGATGACCACGGGCAGGTCAGCCGACGGGAGAGAGGCAAGCGTCACGCCGGCGTACTCGTCGACGCCAGGCCCGTAGGCGTAGAGGAGGAGCGACAGGTTCTTGGTCCCCGGCGGCGGCGTGACGACTGCCTGGAAGTGGGCCCAACCATTTCTGGGAGCGGGTAGCTCGAGGGGTGCGCACTGTTCCAGCGGCGCCTCCCACACACAGATGGCGGGTCGCGAGCCCGAGACGTGTCTCGTCCAGAGGCTGAGCAGGACAGGACCACTTCGCCACGTCGATGTCTGAGCTTCGCACGCGGCGTCTGCCTGCGCGGATAGCTCAAGAACTGGCAGTCCTTCGGGCCCGCCCGCGCGCAGCACCCGGGCGGCAAGATGGGCGGTTTGGAGGGTGCCAGGGTAGGCGTCGCAGTTGCCAACTGGGTCCCACTTTCCCCGCCGGAAGTTGCCGTTGGCGAGAAGGGGGGGGCCGAGCGGGAGATTGATCCGGAGGAACGGCCCGTTGCGATCCCGGCCGGCTTGGGCTGTGAACGGAGGAGTGAGGAGAGGTGAGGGCGCCTCAGCCACGACAGAACGGGCCGAGATCGGCGCCAGCTCCGCCAGCCGATAGCGCCAGCCGGTCGGGAGTGGCGCCGTCGTGGTGAGGGATCGGCCGCTCAGCTGCCAGCCGGAGAGTGGTGGGACTGTGAGTACAGTTGGAAGTCCGGCCCGAGGCGGACCAGTCACCAGAGCGGTGCCGGGAGGCAACAACGCGAGGACGCGGGGGTCGGGGGAGGTGGAGTTGACCGTTGCGATGCTTGGGCTGCTCACCACTGAAGGACGCGGGCTTCGTACCCGATAGATGCGGAGCGGACCATCGTGCCGCACAAGCGATACCAGGGGGTCGCGCGACAGCGCTTGGGCCAGGGCCTTCGGCGAAATGATGTGGCGCCCGGGGAAACCCGGCTCGACATCGCCCCGAAGAAGGATCTCCGACACACCGAGTGATCCGAGAAGGCGCTCGGCCAGCGGCCAGTCCTGGGCCAGCAGGCTGGCGGAGATGTCCTCGGAGACGGTCTCCAAGTACCCCGAAGTTGCCGTGTACCCCTGCCCGGATGGGTCGATGACGTGGGCGTCCAGCATGTCGCTGATGAAACCGTCGTTCCCGTAGTACCAGGTGTAGGGCATCTGGTAGAAATCATCGGGCGGCAGCACCAGCACGGTGGCATTCGGGGCGGTGCGATTGAGATAAGCGGCCGTGGTCTTCCAGTAGCCCGGCATGGAAACATGGCTCGAAGGGAACGCGCCCCGCGGACCCGGCACAACCGCGCCGTTGAAGAGCGGAAATGCTGGCACCAACGCCACGAGAGCGATGGCTGTGGTGAAGTCTCCGGAGGCAGCGACACCCAGTCGCTTCCAAACCAGAATCGCCTGGCCTCCCAAGGCAGTGACCCTCATATCCACAGCAGCAACCAAGCCTTGCACCGCTGTGACGGTGACGCCCACCAGCACCGCGTAGCCGAGTGCAGCTGCCATCAGAAACCTCCCGGGGCCTTGTAGGACCCACCCATAGGGAAGGTGGTAAAGGGGGTCGAAGAGGAGCGAGCCCGGAGGGAGGGTGCCCGTCGAGAATATGACCAAGGTGAGTGTCGCGGCTGCCGTGCCGACCGCCAGCCTGCTCAGGTGTGCACTGCCTCTACGAGCGAAGACCGTGACGCCCAGCGAGGTGAAGGCCGCTGCTGGCAGGAGGAACTTCAGCAGGCTGAGAGGGAGTTGATGGTACAGGCTTGCGTAAGAGAAGTACGCAGGGTACCGCCACCCCCAAGCAGTGTTGAGCCACAGACCGTTGGCCAGGCTGGCCCTGCTCTCGGTCCAAGCCCAGCTCGCCACTGGTGCGAGTTGGCTGGTAGGGACCGAGTGCAACTCGAACCATGCTGGCACCAGCCAGTAGGCACAGCCCAGCACTAAGAGCGGGCTGGCCCCGGCGAGCAGCCACGCGCCGCGCCGCAACGCCGGGCCACCGTACACGTACCAGGCGGCTGGGA
>JAKABA010000060.1 GCA_021802115.1 bacterium
CGGCATGGCGGAGAGCAACGGCTCCAGCACCGCTCTCAAGCCCGTCTCGGTACCCGCCCCCAAGCCGCTGCCCTGGGCGTCCGAGCTCGGACCGGTCCGGGCGGGGATGCGGCTGGCCGTCACCGATGGCACCGCCAGCATGCTGAGCGGACTCCACGTGGATGCCGGCGGCAAGACCGGCACGGCCCAGGATCCGACGGCTCCCAACGGTGGCCCCGATGCCTGGTTCACGGCCATGGCGCCGATGTCCGACCCCCAGTTGGTGGTCAGCATGCTGGTCAGGGGCGGGGGTCAGGGCTACTACACCGACCAGCCCGCGGTGGCGCAGATCGTGAAGTACTTCTTCGCCCACCGCTCCCAGATCATGACCACCGTGTCCAGCTCCCTCGGGGTGACCGCAGCCCCCACCACGTCGGCGGTGCCGGCGGCTCACGCCACGCCTCCGGCCGGCCCCTCGCGGGCGACAGCGGCGGTGATTCGAGCTGGCCTGCGGCCCCCGACCGGCGAACCCTACTTCGGAGCCCGGCTCACCAGTGCCGACGGGGCCGCCTGATGGTGCTGCTCAGAACTGGGGGGGCGCGCCCTTGAAGGCGTCGATGACCCGAGGGGAGGCCAGCGCCTTGGCGGCACCCTCGGCGACGCAGGTGAGAGGTCGCTCTGCCATCGCCACGGAGAAGCCCAGGGCCTCCTCCAGGTGACTCTGGAAACCCTCCAGCAGCGACCCACCTCCGAACGCCAGCACCCCGGTCTGCATGATGTCGCCGACCGCCTGCGGTGGCAGCTGATCGAGCACGAAGGCAAGCGCGTCGACGATCCCGTCGACGGTGGGCCGGATCGCCAGGGTGGCCTCATCGGGGTCCAGGGTCTGCATCCGCGGCTTGCCGGTGAAGACGTCCCGTCCCTCGACCACGATCGGGCCGGAGCCGTTGTTGGAGGAGCGCAGCTTGATCTTGATGTCCTCGGCGGTCAGCTCGCCGACGATCAGATGGTGCTCCTGGCGCAGGTACTGATTGAGGGCCGCTGTCATCTCGTCCCCGGCAATCCGGCACGAGCTCGCCGCCAGGATGCCCCCGAAGCAGATCGCGGTCACCTCCGCGGTGCCGCCGCCCACGTCGACCACCATGTGCGCCCGCGCCTCCAGGGGGTCGATGCCGCAGCCGATGGCGCCAGCCACCGGCTCGGGGATGAGGTCGGCCTTGCCGATCCCACCCTCCTCGAGGGCCTCGATCAGCGCCTGGCGCTCCAGCGCGGTGGCGCCCGCCGGAACGCCGCAGATCGCACGCGGGCGGAAGCGCTCCCAGGGCCGGCGGGTGACCTGGTGGATCACGGCCACGATGTAGCCCTTGGCCGACTGGAGGTCGGAGACCACGCCGTCGCGGATCGGCCGCACCGTGGTCATCCCGACCGGGGTCCGACCGGTGAGCTCTCGGGCCTGGTGGCCGATCAGGATGGGCTTGCGGCTCCCGTCCGAACCCAGCGAAACCAGCATCACCGAAGGCTCGTTGAGCAGTATCGTGCCGTCACCGCGGCAAACCACGGTGTTGGCGGTGCCGAGGTCGATCCCGAAGTCGGCCGAGAGCAATCCCACTTATGCCACCCACAGAACAGCCGCCGGTCCGACGGCCCTGCCAACACTACGCCTCCCGCAGGTTGGAAACGAAGTTGGAGCTGATCTCGTTTCGCGATGGGGCTCCGCTGGAGATCGAGGCGGGGTCTCAGCCCTCCAACCCTCCAGCCAGAGTTGAGCTCTCCGACGGGCGCTCGATCTCCGTCAGGACCCTCAGGCTGCCCGCAGGGGCCGATTCTCAGGTGGTCTGGTCCGAGCTGCAGCGCCTCTCTGAGGTGAGCGGGCGTCATCTGGCCCGCCCGGTCGCGGCCCGGCTGGACGAGGGGTCGGTGACTGTCGCCGAGGAGGAGGTGGACGGGCCATCCCTTCGAGTTCTGCAGCGGCTGGTGCCGTTCACGTTGGAGCAGGCGGCCATGGTCGCAGACGGGCTGCTGGCGGCGGTGGCCGAGCTGGAGGCTCACGGGGCCCACCACCGGCACATCGGACTCGACACCGCCTTCATCGGAGCCGCGGACGGACTCATCAGGCTAGCCGCTCCCGATCCCCGCCCTGACGCTGCCGACGCCGGCTCCGACCTCAAGGCAGCGGCCAGTCTCGTCCGTCAACTCATGGAGGCGGCGGCCTCGGCCGGGCACCGTTCCACGTCCCCGGCCATCACGGCCGCCTTCTTTGAGCTGCTCCAAGCGGAGGACGCGACCTCGCGCCCCGCCGCTGCGCTCAGCCGACGCTGGCACCGGCACATAAGAGAGCGGCTCGGGGGAGCCCGTAGCGCCAAGGTCCGCCGGCAGTTGCAGGCGCTGGCGGCGCGCCTGGCGGAGCAGCGGGTGACAGCGGCCAGTCTCGCCGCCGCGCCGCGCGAGGCCGCTGGTGCTGAGGGCCCGTCAGGGGAGTCGATCGCCCCTGCGGCGGTGGCCACGGCTGCGGCGGTGGGGGCCGCGTCCCGTCCGCCGGGTCGCGCGCTCGGTACCGCATCGGCGCTCGTCGAACGTCCAGCCCCGCCGCTGGGGAACCACGCCGACACGCCGCCGGGCCGGTCCCAGATCGTTCGCGCAGCGCCCACTTCGAGGTCGCTCTGGACCGGACTCTTGGCGGCGGCCGTGGTGCTGCTCTTGGTCCTCGCCGGAGGCACCTTCCTTGCGCTCAGGGCGACTGCGGGCCACCACGTCGGAGGTGGCCCGGGTACCGCGCGGCCGACTCCTGCCCGCTCGCAGGCCGTTCTGCCGTCACCAACCCAGCTCCCCTCTCCGGCCGCTTCTCCGACTCCCAGCCTCGCGCCAACCCCGACGCCGCTGCAACTGCAGGAGATCCCGCTGCTTGGGCCCGCCAGCAACCCACCGGTCTCCAATGTCGAGCTGGCGGGCAGCTGTCCCGCGAGCGGGTCCGGGAGCTGCACCTTCACGGTGACAGCCAACCTAAGCTCCCACCCGGCCGCCACCGTCGCGTGGCGCCTGGACCTGGTCGATCGCTGTACCGGGGCGGTGAGCCAGGTGGCGTCGGGGCAGATTCCCGCCCCCGCCTACTACACCTATGTGGAGGCCCAGCCGCAGGTGAGCATTCCCAGCACGACCCCGGTCGGGCTGGTGGCCCTCGCCGGCGCTCCAGGGATGGCGGCCTCCGCGCCGCTGCTGATCACGCCTCCGGGTTCCTCCTGCCCGGGATAGCCGCTGCGACGCGGTCGCGACCTGGGTCGCGACCAGGTCGCGGGGCTGCGACGAGGGGCTGGGCTGGCGCGGCCCGCCCCAAGAATTGGCCGGGTGGAAGGCAAGAGGAGGTTGCTGCGGCAGGCGCTTGCCCTGATCGGCACCCTGGCTGCGGCGGTCGGCATCCTGGGCGCAACCGGGCTGAGCTCAGCGTTGGCCAGTGCCCCTACGGCGACCTCCAAACCATCGGCGGTCACCCGGCTGAGTCAGCTGGTGGACCGTGCCAAGGCTCGAGAGCTGCTCCTGCTGAAGCAGGTGCAGACCGTCAGAGGGCAGCTCCGAGCCGAACGGGCTGAGATCGGGCGAGCCCGCGCCCAGCTGGCGGCCCTGATCTCAGCCGAGTACACCGGGACGCCGAACGGACTGCTGGAGGTGCTGGCCAGCGGGTCGCTGAGTCAGGCGCTGGACACCCAGATCACGCTGTCCCGGATCACCGGCGCCGAGAAGGCCGCGGTGAACCAGATCGCGGCCACCATTGCCGCCCAGCGCCAGAGCCAGCGGCGCCTGCAGCTGGAGACAGCCCGCGCGCTGGCGACCGAGAACCGGCTCCGGGCGGAGGAGCTGGTCGCGGCGTTCCAGGCCGCCAACCCACCTGCCGCCACCCGGCCGACGGCGACGGCCAAGGCCACTCCATCCGCGCCTGGTAGCACCGTCCACCGAACCAAGCCAGCGACCACGCCCGCTGCGCCCAGCAGAACCCCGGCTTCCACGCCGCCTCCCACACCATCGCCGACCGCGACTCCTGCGCCAACTCCGGCCAGCAGCCCCACCCCGGCCCCGCCTCCTCCCAGCGCGGCGGGAGGGGTCTTCAGCACCACCACCAACCTGACCGACCCCAGCGGCATCACCCTTGGTCAGATTGAGAACTTCCTCCAGGGCACGCCGCTGGCGGCCGACGCCGGCTACTTCCTGGCCGCCCAGCAGACCAACCACGTGAGCGCGATCTACCTGGTGTCGGACGCCGTCCTGGAGACGGGCTGGGGCACCTCCACCCTTTACACCCAGAAGCACAACCTCTTCGGCTTCAACGCCTTCGACGCCAACCCCTTCGGCGATGGGGCCTCCTTCCCCAGCGATCAGGCGTGCATCAGCTTCGTCTCCTGGTACGTGTCGGTCTACTATCTCACCCCGCCCGGCTCGGAGGTACCCAACTACCCCGGCCAGCCGGGGTCGGTGCCGACCGGTCAGTTCTACAACGGTCCCACGGTGGCAGGCATGAGTGTTGACTACGCCAGCGACCCCTCGTGGGCTACCAAGATCGCTCAGATCGGGGATCTTCTGCAGTCCACTCCGGGCTGACCGCGCTGCTTCGCCTGGCCCGATCGCGACCTCTGCCGTCCGCGGCGGGCGCCCGACCAGCCTCGAGCAGGGAGGTTCGGGGCGGTACGGGTGCGGTGAGCGGGTCCCTCCCGGTCGGCCAATGCCGCCGGGAAGGATGGGCGCGAGGCGACGGCGTGCGTTCATCCAAAGCGGTGCCCGGGGAGATCGGCCCGGCGGCCCTGGACGAGCCGCGGCCGCGGGCCGCCTGGCTATGCTTTCCGAAGTGGTGTTGGGATCCGGGCTGGCTCACCTTGATGGCTGTCCGTTCGAGGTGCGCTACAGCGGCCGGGCCCTGACCCGGGCGCGGGCCGTGGCCGCAGTGGCCACCGATGCGTACCGCTACTTCAGCCAACTGTTTGGAGGGCTCGAGCCCGACCTGGCCCTCCTGGTGCTCGACCAGACCGATTGGGAGAGCCGGCAACCGTACGGGCTGCCCTTCTTCAACGACGAGAGCGGCCAGATTCGCCCCGGGATAGTGGTGATGCCGGCCGGCCGCGGTGACCTCTGGCTTGCCATGGGCGACGACCTGCGCGACGTCTCGAGGCGCGCTCACGCGAGCTTGCTGGCGACCTACCCTGACGGAGCGGGCGGCCTGGACCTTCAGCCATTTTTCGACCTGGTGGTCATCCATGAGCTGGGTCACGCCTTCGCGGCCCTGGGGGATCTTCACCTTCCCACCTTCTGGCTGGGCGAGATCTTCGCCAACCTGGCCCTGCAGACCTTCGTCGCGACCACGCGGCCGCGGAGCCGAAACACGCTTGAGACGCTGCCGACGGCGGGAGCCAGGAGTCGGGCGCTTCGCGAGCGGATGCGGGGCAAGGCTTCACCACCCTCGACGAGCTCGAGCTGCACTACGCCGGCGGCGGCCAGCCGATGAGCCCTCTGAACTACGTCTGGTATCAGTACCGCTGGCTCCGGCTGGCGGCACTTACGTTTGAGGCCGATGGGGAGGCAGGGCTGATCCGTCTCTGGGATGTGTTTCACCAAGCTCCTCTGTCGGCATCTGGGGAGGTCACGACGCCGACCCTGGCCCGTCTGCTGAGAGGACGGGTGAGCGAGACCCTCGGCCGCGACGTCGACGGCTGGTGGTAGCCGATGGAGCGCTCCAGGGCGGCACCGCCGGTCCCCGCCGCGGTCACCCACAACCGTGGAGATTCCCGCTCGCCCGCAGCCATCTTCAGCATCCTGTCGAAGATGCGGTCCATCAAGCCGTCCGGGGCTGCGCCCGCAGCTCCCCCGAGGCGCTGTGCCCAACAGCCCTGCCTTTGACTTGCCCGACCTGGGCGCGCACTTCTGCCTGGCTGACGGCCGCACCGCGGCGCTGGTCACCGGGGAGGGCCTCTGCGACTTCTGGTGCTCCCCTCATTTCGACTCAGCGCTCCGCCTGGCGGGGATCCTGGACAGGGCCAGGGGCGGCGTTGTGGGCGTCCTGCCCCCGGTTGGGGCGCCGGTTTCAGCGCGCTGGCTGGGTGGCGCCTCGGCGATGGTGGTGGAGTGGACCGGCTCGGTGTCGATCACCGTCAGCCTGCTCTCGCACCAGGGCGCCTCCGTCCTGGCGTTCCTGATCGACGGACCAATCGGAGCCGAGCTCTGGATCCGACTCGGGGCCGCCGGCAGTGACTGGACCGTTCTCCCCACCCGCGCCGAGCTGGGCCGGGCGGTTTGGCCCGATGGCCCCGGCGGTCCTCTGCTGGTGGTGGCGTCGGAGGCCCTGGCGCCGGATCCGGCCGGGGCCCGGATGCGCCTCAGCCGGTCGGAGGCGCTGGTGTGGCTGGAGCTCTCCAACCCGCAGCACCGTCCCTCCCCCATGGCCGACCGCCTGGTGCGGGCCCCGGCCTCCGCGCTGCTCGCGGTCCGGGAGGAGCTCGCCAGGGACCGGGCCGAGGCGAGGGAGTTCCTCGACGGTCTGGCAGGCCAGCCGCAGCTCGCGACCGTTCTCAACGACGGCCCGGAATGGGCCCGGGCCAGCCTGTTGCGGTCCGTGCTCACCCTTCGCTCCCTCCAGGACCGCACCTCGGGGCTGCTGGTGGCCTCGCCTCTCACCTCGATCCCGCAGTGGCCGGGCAGCGAGCGCGCCTGGGACTACCGATACGCGTGGTTGCGGGACTGCGCTGACGCCGGGATGGCGTTCGTCAGGGCCGGTGCCTGGGTCGAGGCGAGGCGGCTCGCGGTCGGACTGGCGACGCGCCTGCGGCAGCAGGGTGCGCCGGTGGCGCGACTGGATGGCGGGGCGCTGCCCCCCGAGCATCTGCTGGAGCACCTCAGCGGCTACGGCGGTGGGCTGGTGCGGATCGGAAACGCGGCGGCGGAGCAGCTCCAGGTGGACACCCTGGGCGAGGTGATGCGCTTCATCGAGCTGCTGGACCGCACCGGCCGGTGCCCGCAGGAGCTGCTCGAGGCCGTTCCCCGGCTGGCCGAGCGCGCGGCCGCGAGCTGGAGGCTCCCCGACCACGGGATCTGGGAGGTGCGGGGGGAGGCCCGGCACTACGTGCACAGCAAGCTGCTGGCGTGGGCCGCGCTGGACAGCGCCGTGCGGCTGAGGATGGCAGGGCGGCTGGCGCTGGGCTCCGGCGCCGGCTGGGAGCGTGAGCGCGATGAGCTCGCCGCCGCCATCCGCGATCGGGGCAGCGATCAGGACGGGGCCTACAAGATGGCCTTCGACGACCCCTCCGCGGACTCCTCGACCCTGGCCGCCTATGTCATCGGTCATCTGGACCCGGGGGCGCCGACGGCGGCGGCGACCCTGGACCGCGTGACCGCCGAGCTGAGCATCGGTCCCCTGCTCGCACGCCACCGACCTGAGCGGGATGGGTTGCCATCGCCCTGCGCGCCATTCATCTTCCCCTCGCTGTGGGCCGTGATCGCCGAGGCGCGGCTGGACCGCCGCGAGGGCGCCGAGGCGCGGCTGCGGGCCATCGTCGAGCTGGCAGGGCCCGCCGGGCAGCTCTCCGAGGTGGCGCTGCCCAGCCCGCCGACCCTGCTGGGGAACTATCCCCAGGTGCAGACCCACGCCGCCCTGGTCGAGGCCATCCTCGAGCTGTTCGGGGGCGGGTGACCGCTCGGGTTCAGGTGCCTCGAATCCTATACTGGCGACTGGTTCCAAATTGGAGCCCTTTTGTCTCTCCGCCCGCCCCGTTCGTCTAGTGGCCCAGGACACCGCCCTCTCAAGGCGGAGATCAGCGGTTCGAATCCGCTACGGGGTACCAGCAATCTCCAGCCAGATCCCCGGACCAGGAGGACCATGAGCTCCAGCGACGCTCCCCTTCGACCGATCCCGGTGGCGGCCCACGGCCATCGCATCGAGGCGCGGCACCAAACGGTGCTGCCTCCCGAACCGGAGTCGGCCCAGCGGGCGCTGGAGGTCGCCCTGGCTCGAACCGGCAGCACTCAGCTCGAGCTACTTAAGGAGGTGTGTCGGGCCCACCCCAGCCTCCTGGACGGGTGGGCGCGGCTGGGTCAGCTGGCCTACCGCGCGCAGGACCCGGTGGACGCCTACGCCTACAGCCGGGTCGGCTACCACCGGGGGCTGGACCGGTTGCGCCGGCACGGCTGGGGCGGGACCGGGCAGGTGCGCTGGAGCGAACCCTCCAACCGGGGCTTTCTGCGCTCCCTGCACCTGCTGATGCTGGCCAGCGCCGCCATCGGCGAGCTGGAGGAGTACGTCCGCTGCCGCCAGTTCCTGCTGGACCTGGACCCGGCCGACGGCCTCCAAGTGTCGGAGCTCCCGGAGCTGGGGCCCGGCCAGCTGCTGGATCCGGCGCAGCTGCCCTAGCCGGCTTCTTCGGGAAGGAGCAGCTTGCCCCCGGCGGGGGGCGAGCCCTTGAAGCCGGCGGCGGTGCGGTGCCCCCCGCCTCCGAAACGGACGGCGATGGCGCTCACGTCCATCCCCTCGGGCGTGGATCGGAGCGACCAGCGCGCCACGTCCCCGGCTCCCTGCCACCACACCGCGGCGAACGGCTTGCCCCGGGCCAGGCGGTCGCCGATCTCGCTCTGCAGAACCGGGCTGTTGACCGCGGGCACCTTGACCCCCAGGATCTCGACCGGGCTGGCGTGGGCGGCGATGCGGTCGACCATGCGGCGCTGGTACGCGAGCAGCAGCCTGCCCTCCTGCCGGAGCTGATCGATGTCGAGCGCGTCCCACACCGAGAAGTCGAAGGGCTTGGCCCGCAGCGCCGCCGCCACCTCGTCGCTCTCCGGTAGCTGGTTGCGCCAGAGGTCACGATCCTGGACGTACTGGAGCAGGGGCGGGGCCGGGTCCGGGTGGAGATGCTCCCAGGTCATCACGGCCCCGCTGCGCTGCATGTCGAAGACGCAGCCCGGTAGGTCTCCGATCTCGCTCTCGGCCGAGCGATGATGGTCCAGCACGACCAGCTGGTTGGCCTCCCCGAACAGCCGCAGCATGGTCCTGCGGTCATAGGCGAAGTCGGCGAGCAGTGCGGACCGACCGCGGAGGTCGGGCGGGGGATCACCATGGCTGACCGGGACGTAATCGGCCCCTTCCCCATACCGCTTCCACGCCGCGTAGGCGGCGCCGAAGCCGTCCGGGCAGTCCCCGTGGTAGAGCACCAGAAGGCGAGAGCCTGCCCGCTGAGGCTGTGACTCCTGCCTGCGGCCGTCCCCGTCGGGCGGGGCCGGTCGGCTCAAGCGCTAACCGTAGATGAAACCTTCGACACCCTGAAGAGTGTAGATCGCCCGGGTGTCCATCTCGTTCAGGGCCACGTAGTTCCCCTCCTTGACCACGAAGCTGTTCGGTCCCAGCACCTGGACGACCCAGGCGACGTGTCCGTAGTACGGGTCGTAGGCGCCACCGGGAGAGAACACCACCATCGCCCCCACCCTGGGGGTCATCCCAACCGGGTAGGAGCCGTACTGGTAGTCGAGGCCGACCCACTGGTCGGCATTCCCATCAGGGGCCCAGGGCACGTTGGTCTGAGTCGCGACAAACCAGGTGCACTGCCCCCACGGGTACGGGTCCCCAGGGGTGGCGTAGGGAGGTGGGGGGTACGGGGAGACGCTGAGGACAGTTCCCTCCTCCGCGCCGGCAGAGCCGCCGTAACTGGTCACGGCGACCTCCTCGGCCTGGAGAGCCACGACCTTGCTGGAGATGGCTTGGATCTGGGCCGCGATCTGGCCCGCCTGCCCGCCCAGAGAGGCCGCGGCGGCGTTGAACGCGGCCTCCTCCGTCTGCAGCTGCACGGCGCGGCTCTGGAGGCTGACCACCAGCGCCGCCACCTGCTGCTGCTGCCGGGTCTGCGTCGCCTTCAAGGCCTGCAGCGACTTCTCCTCAAGGAGCAGCTGAGTCGTGATCTGGGAGAACTGCTGGCCCACCGTCTGCAGTTGCAGGGTGTTGTCGACGAACTGGGAGATCCCGGAGCTGTCGGCGATGGCGCTGCCCAGACTGTTGGAGGTGCCGCGCTGGTAGAGCTGGGTCACCAAGGCGGCCAGCTGTGCCCTGTCCACCACCACCTTGGCCTGGGTCTGGGCTATGTGGTCGTTGGTCAAGGCCAGGGCGGCGTCGGCCCGGTTGAGCTGCTGCTGCTTTAGGGCCAGCTGGCCCTGAGTCTGGGAGACCTGCAGCTGCGCGGCCGCCGCCTCCTGGTTGGCGTGGCTGGCCCGGCCCTGGACCGCGGCCAGCTGGGCCCGCAGTGCCGCCTCGCGCGACTGGAGCTGGGAGATTTGAGATGCCAGGCTGGTGGCGCCCACCTGCCCGGTGGCGAAGAGCGCCCCTCCGGCGAGGACGACCGCGAACGCACCCGCATGGGCCGTCAAGCGCAGAGATCGTGAATACTTGGCCTGAGACATGAGCTGGGACGAGATCAAGAGTGTCTCGAAAGCGGACACTAACAGGCTTCGCTCGCTGGTGCAAGTCCGGTTACGATGCTGTGACGGGTCCTCGGATCTCCCCCTACTCGGGGGGTGACGAGCCCTTTGGGAGTCGGGGCGGCGGCAGCGGGGCAGGTTCCGCCCCCGACCGCGAAAGCCGGTCGAGTGCCAGCAGGGTCAGCCGACCGAGGACCGGCGAGTTGAAGCCGCGCTCAGCGCTGTGAGCCTCCTCGCGGGTCCCATCGGGCACCCATCGGGTGGTCACGACCCGGAGCTTCCACCGCCCCAGGGGCCGCTTCGACAGGCGCAGGTCGGTCCGCTCCATCAGCCGTGGGCCCGCGCGGCTCGGGACTTCGAGCGGGCGTGATCTTTGGCGCCACCACAGCGCCAGCCGGATCAGCAAAGGCGCGAGTGCGATCGCGATCGCGGTCACGCGGCGCGCCGGTGAGGGACTCGCCCCCACGATCTCCCCCCGGATGGGACCGTCGTCAAACTTCTCCAACCTCCGTGACGATAGCAGCGCCGGCCCCTGACTCGTGTAGGCTTCCTCCGATGCAGTCCTCCCCGGTGGAGCTGAGGCTCCGCCCTCTGCGCGTCACCGAGCTGCTGGACACCGTCTTCAGCCTCTATCGCCGCAACTTCTGGCTGTTCGTGGCGATCGTCGCGGTGGTCCAGGTCCCCTACCAGATCATCGACGACCTGCTCAGCCTGACCCGGCCGTCCCGGCTGCCCCGGGTCAAGGCCGGGCACGCGCTCACCCACGCCCAGCTCAACCTGACGCTGCACGACGCCGCCGTGGGGCTGGGGGTCGCCGCCATCCTGCTCGTCCTGGTGGTGGCGGCCGTGGTCCCGCTGCAGACCGCCGCCTTCACCAAGGCGGTGGCGGATCGCTTCCTCGGGCGCCCGGCCAGCGCCGGGAGCTGCTATCGCTTTGCGGTCAACCGCTGGGGCGCGCTGATATTGCTGGGGCTCATCTATCTGGGGCTATTTCTGGCGGGGGCGATCGTGCTGGCGATCCTGGTCGCCCTGCTGCTGCTGCTGATCGGCGGCGCCGGCGGCGCCCTGGCGGTCCTGGTGGGGCTGATCGCCCTGGTGGTCGGCATCATCTTCTACGTGCGGCTGGTGGTGGCCAGCCCGGCTCTGGTGCTGGAGGGGTGCCGTCCCTGGGAGTCGATCCGGCGCAGCTGGCAGCTGACCGCCGGACACGCCGGGCGCACCTTCGGCGTGCTGGTTTCGCTGGTCCTGATCGAGGTCCTGGTGGGCGCTTTGCTGGGAATCGTGGTGGGCATCCCGGCGGGGCTGGTGGGCATCAACAGCCCGGCCGGGGTCCTGATCAGCGACCTGGGGACCCTGATCATCGGGGTCCTGGTGGCTCCGATCCTGGCGGGCGGGGTGACCCTGCTCTACTTCGACCTGCGCATCCGCAAGGAGGCCTTCGACCTCGAGCTGCTGTCCCAGCAGCTGTCGCAGGGGACCAGCCCTAGTTGAGGCGACGGCTCGGGACCCTTCTGCTCCCCGGGCTGTCGCTGGTCGCGCTCGCCCTGCTCTCCCCCACGGTGGTGGCGTCCACCACCTCATCGTTGGGGCGCAGCCTGGAGCTGGCGCAGGCAGCCCTCCAGAGCGGCCACCTCGGGACCGCCGCCTCCGACCTGAGGGCCTCCCTCAGGTCGCTTCCCGCCGCGCAGGCGGCGGTGGCGTCGCTGCGGCAGGGGGATCCGGGGCGAGCCCTCCGGCAGGTGCAGGCGCTGGAGGTGGGGCTGCGGCTGGGCGCGGAGGGCCGGCCCGCGGTGGCGGTCCGGGCCGCCGTCGGGGCGGTGTACCGCAGCTCGCAGCTTGCCGCCCTGCATAGCTCGGGCCACTCCAGCCCCTCCTTGATCACCGACCTCGGCCAGCTGCTGCTCCAGTTGCTCACGGCTCTCTTCCATCTGGTCGCCCATTCAGTCTGGCTGGGGCTCGCCCTCGCGGTGCTCGTGGGGGGCGGGCTGGGCGGGGCGGTGATGCTGCACCGATCCCGGGGCCGGCTGCCCCAGCCCGAGACGGGCGCGGCCGTCCTTGCCCGTCCGAGCGTCGAGGCATCCCCAGAACGGCTCTTCGCCGAGGCTGAGCGGATGCAGCGCCAGGGCAACTTCAGAGAGGCGGTCCGGCTGTCCTTCCGGGGGCTGCTGACGAGTGCCAGCAGCCGCCGGGTCCTCGCCGTCGATCCCGCCTGGACCAACGCCGACCTGCTGCGGGCGGCCCGGGGGGTGGCGGATCTGGAGCCCCGCTTGCAACCGCTGGTCAGCCAGTTCAACGCGGTCGTCTACGGCGGGCAGGACCCCGGCCCGGGCGGCTGCGATCAGTTCACCAGGGCCTGTCGCAGGACCGCCCTGGAGCTGCCCTGATGAGGCGGCGGAGGTGGCGGCCGTGGGCGCTGCCCGCGACGATCCTCGCAATCGGAGTGGTCCTCACCATTCTGCTCAGCCCCGGGCCTGAGCCCGACAATGCCAACCCCTCCACCTACGCCACCGGGTCCGCGGGCACCTGGGCCCTCTACCACCTCGCGAAGGAGCTGGGGGCGCGGCCCACCCGGCTGACCGGCTCAGACTTCGGGGGGGCGCTGACCGGCCGCGCCACCCTGGTGGAGGCCGGGCCCTCCACCGGCTTCGATACGGCCCAGGTCGAAGCGGTCGACCGCTTCATCCGATCCGGCGGGACGCTGGTGCTCGCCCTCGATCGGACCGCGATCGACGCTCCCCTGCTGCGCAGCCTGGGGCTCCGGATGGGAGCTGAGGCCGGCCCCGGCCCCTGGCCGGCGCTGCTGCCGCTCGCGAGCGGTAGCCCGCTGCGGGTCCTTTCCGCGCGCGCTCCCTCGCTCAGCTACGCCGGGACGGGCGCCATCCCTCTGCTCGGCTCGGTCGGGCGCCCGGTTGCGGTGCTGGAGCGGGTGGGGCGCGGGCGCGCCGTGGTGCTCGACTCGGAGGCGATCCTCTCCAACTCGCTGTTGGATCGGGCCGGCAACGCCCGGTTCGCCGCGGCCGCGCTGGGCCTGGGCAGGCCGGCCCGGGTGATCTTCGACGAGATTCACCACGGCTACAGCCTGGGCGACGGCGCGGGAGCGCTGCTCTGGGGCACTCCCCTGGGGTTGGTGACGGTGCTAACCGCGCTGCTCTTGCTCCTCTTTCTCTTCAGCAGCGGCCGGCGCCTGGGGCGCCCCCTGCCACCCCCCGAGCTGGTGGCGGTCAGGAGCACCACCGATCAGCTGGAGGCGGTCGCCAACCTGTACGCGCGAACCCGGGACCGGCGCGCGGTGGCCGCCCACTACCTGCGCCAGCTGCGGGCGGTGCTCGGGGCCCAGGGCTTGGCCGGGCCCTCCTTCGGACCCGGGTCGGGGGTTCAGGCATTGGTGGAGGCGCTGGAGCGGGCGGTCAGGGAACCGGTCGCAGGTGCGGAGCTGCGGCGGTTGGCGCAGCGCGCCGCGGAGGTGGAGCGGGAGCTGCAGGGCGGCGCCACCCGGGAGATTGCCTGAGGATGGCCAACCTGCTGGAGACGAGGGCGCAATTTCTGAGCGCGGCATCCAGGGTGCTGGTCGGCCCCACCGACAATCTGGAGCTCTGCCTGCTGGCCCTGATCGTGGGCGGCCATGTTCTCCTCGAGGGGTATCCCGGCACCGCCAAGACCCTGATGGCCAAGACCCTGGCCCGGCTCACGGCCGGCCGCTTCGCCCGGGTCCAGTTCACCCCGGATCTGCTGCCGGCGGACATCGTCGGGACCGTGATCTACAACCAGGCCCGGGCCGCCTTCGAGGTGCGCCCGGGGCCGGTCTTCACCGATGTGCTGCTGGCGGATGAGATCAACCGCAGCCCCGCCAAGACCCAGGCGGCGCTGCTGGAGGCGATGGAGGAGCGCCAGGTGACCCTGGATGGGCTCGCCAGACCGCTGGGGGACCGCTTCACCGTGCTCGCCACTCAGAACCCCATCGAACTGGAGGGGACGTTTCCGCTGCCGGAGGCGGAGCTGGACCGGTTCCTGATGAAGATCGAGGTGGACTACCTGAACCAGGAGGGGGAGCTGCAGCTGGCGCGCATGGTGGACCGTGGCTTTGACCCCCACTCGGCCGAGGCCGCCCTGGGCGAGCCCGTGATCACCCAGGCGGCGCTCCAGGCGCTGCGCCAGGAAGTGGCCGGAGTCAGCGTCTCCGACCCGGTGATGACGTACCTGACCGCGGTGGTGCAGGCGACCAGGCAGGCGCCCGAGCTCGCGGTCGGGGCCAGCTCCCGGGCCACCGTCGCTCTGGTCCGGCTGGCCAAGGGCAGAGCCGCACTGCTCGGCCGCGACTTTGTTGAGCCCGAGGACGTCAAGGAGCTCTGCGTGCCGGTGCTCCGGCACCGCCTGCAGCGCCGACCTGAGGCGGAGATGCAGGGGCTGGGCGAGCGGGAGGTCGTCGAGCGGGTGCTCGGTCGGGTCCCGGTGCCCCGGTAGGAGGCGCGTGACCCCTCGGGCGCTGCTGCTGGGCGTGGCCTGCCTGGCGGTGGTCCTGGCCGGAGCCGCCCAGGGGTGGCTGACGATCGTCGGGCTGAGCCTGCTGGCGGCTCTCACTCTCGCCTGCCTCTGGGACTGGTGGTCAGCCCCCGGGTCCGCCGACTGGCGGGTCTCGCGGGAGCACCCGCCCGCCCTGGCGCTGGCCGGGGCCAACCAGATCTCGCTCAACTTCTTGGTGCAGGCCCGGTACACGTGCAGGGTGGAGGCGCGGGACGAGACCCCAGTCGAACTGGAGTGCCGGCCGGCCCTGCTCAGCTTCAGGCTGCCGCCGGGCCAGCTCACTCAGGTCAGCTATCTGGCCTTCCCAAAGCAGCGGGGAAGTCACCGCTTCGGCAACATCGTGGTCCGGACCGCGGGGCCGCTCGGGCTCTGGCGCCGCCAGGTGACGGTGCCGGCCGAGGAACGGATCCCGGTGTATCCGGCGCTGGCGGCGATAGGGCGGTGGGAGCAGCTGGTGCGCCGCGGCGCACTGCAGGAGATGGGGGTGCGGAGCTGGCGGCGGTTCGGCGAGGGCACCGAGTTCGCCGGGCTCAGGGACTATGTGCCTGGCGACGACCCCCGGCGGATCAACTGGCGGGCCAGCGCGCGCATGGGGAGGCCGATCTCCAGCGAGTTCGAGCCCGAGCGGTCGCGCCCCATCTGGCTGGTCCTGGACTGCGGCCGGCTCATGGCCGGCGCCCCTGATGGGCTGACCAAGCTGGACACCGCTCTCGCCGCGGCCCTGCTGCTGGCATGGGTGGCGCTCTTTCGGGGTGACCGGGTGGGGGCGCTGGCCGTGGCCGGCGAGGTCCTGGCGGAGATCTCCATGCGCGGGGGCAGGACCCACTACCGGCGGCTGCTGGATGGGCTGGTTGGGGTCCGCTCACTGCCGGTGGACCCCGATTGGGAGCTGGTGGTGGCGGAGCTGCGGCGGCGGCAGGGGCCCCGTTCCCTGGTGGTGTTCTTCACCGACCTGGGGGACCCTCGGGGGGCGCACGAGCTGGCAAGGGCGGGCGCGAGCCTGCGTCCTCGCCATCTGCCCCTGATGGTCACCCAGAGGGACCCGGTGCTGGAGCAGGCGGCCCTTGCCAGCCCCGACGACGAGCGGGCGCTCTACCGGCGGGCGGCCGCCCTGGCCCAGCTCGAGGACCGCGCGCTCGCGCTGGAGCGGCTGCGGTCCCTGGGGGTGATGTCGGTGGACAGCGGCCCCGAGGGGATCACCCCCCAGCTGCTGAATCGCTACCTCGAGCTGAAGGGCCGGGGTCTGCTGTGACCGGGCTCGGCCCCGACATCCGCTCCAGGGTCTGAATCACCTCCCGGGTGATCTGCGAGGGGGTCGACGCCCCCGAGGTGACCCCGACCCGGCTCACCCCCTCAAACCACGCCGGCTGCAGGTCGGCGGCGGTGTCCACCAGATGGGCGGGCCGGTGAGCCAGCTCCTGGACCACCTGCACCAGCCGCTTGGTGTTGCTGCTCCGGGAGCTGCCCACCACCACCACCACATCGCAGGAGGCCGCGGTCTCGACCGCCGCCTGCTGGCGTTCCTGGGTGGCGTTGCAGATCTCGTTGTGCACCTCGATGCGGGGAAACCGCTGCCGGAGCCGGTCGATGATCGCCTTGGTGTCCCAAACCGAGAGGGTGGTCTGGGTCGTGACCGCCAGCTTCTCCGCCGCCAACTCCAGCTGATCCACGTCCGCCAGGGTCTCCACCAAGTGGACGGCCTCCGGGGCCTCGCCCAGCACCCCCTCCGGTTCGGGATGGCCGCGCCTGCCGATGTAGACGATCTCGTACCCCTCGGCACTTAGCCGGCGCACCAGGTCGTGGGTCCGGATCACGTCGGTGCAGGTCGCATCGACCACGTTGAGGCCCTTGGCCAGGGCGCGCTCCCGAACCTCCGGGGAGACGCCGTGAGCGGTGAGCACCACCGTGCCCTCCTTCACCTTCTCCAGCGCCTCCAGCCGAGAGGGGGCGTCCACCAGCTGCACCCCGCGGTCGGCGAACTCCCTGGTCACGTGCTCGTTGTGGACCAGGTAGCCCAGCATCGCCACCGGTTCGCCGGGATGCTGCTCGGAGGCCACCCGCAGCGCCCGGATCGCCTCCACCACCCCGTGGCAGTAGCCGCGAGGGGTGATCTTCACCACCTCCATTGACCTGATCCTACCAGTCGCTCGAAATCGGGCCGAAAGTCGCTCGTGCCTCGGTCCGACCGCGGCCGGAGGCGCGTCCTGCCAGGAGCAGCCAGGAGTAGAGCAGGATCCCCGACCCCGCTCCCACCCCCAGCTTGACGGCGGGCGGAAGTGGGGAGGGGGTGACGAACCCCTCGATGACACCCGCCACCACCAGCAGGCAGGCCATGCCCAGCGCCAGCTCCACCGCGGGGCGGGCGGCCAGGGTCAGCGCGGTGGTACGCCGCTGCAGCCCCGGGCGCAGCCAGGCGTCGCCCAGGCGGAGTCCGGCGCCGGCGGCGGCGCAGATCACGCTCAGCTCGATCACGCCGTGGGGGACGATCAGCGACCAGAACTGGAGGTCGAGGCCGGCGGCGTGACTGGCGCTCGCCAGCACGCCCAGCATGAAGCCGTTTTCGAGGAGCAGGGCGACGGTGGGGAGCCCCAGCAACAACCCCAGCACGCAGGCCAAGGCCGCGACCCGGATGTTGTTCTGGATGATGAAGGCCGAAAGCTGGGAGCCGAACTGGCCGCTCAGGGCGACCGGATTGCCGAGGTGGTGGGAGGCGACGCTGGCCTGGAACCCGGCCGGCAGCAGCCCGACCAGGTCCGGCCGCAGCGCCACCGCCGCCCATCCCGCGGCCACCCCGACCAGCAGGCAGAAGGCGGCCAGGAGGGTGTACGGGGCCAGCTCCCGGAACCGTCGGGGCAACCCGAGGGCGAAGAAGCGAGGCAGCGCCGCCAGGCCGGGACCGGCTCGCCGGTAGAGGAGCGGCTGGGTCGTGGTCAACAGGGTCTGGAGGTAGGTCGTGAGCTCCGAGCCGGGATAGTCCCGCCGACAGGTGGCGAGGTCGCCACTGGTCATGCGGATCAGCAGCGCCAGGCGGTCGATGTCTGCCGCCGAGGCCCTCCGGACCCCTCGGCCGCGCAGGCGTTCGCTGGTGGACACCAGCTCGTCCCACAAGGGACGCCGGGCGGCGATGAAGTCCTCCGGCGGCCTCATCGAGGCCGGCCTTCAACGAGCGCAGTGGCCGCGTATGGCCGCGGTTTAAGATGCCGACCGGGCATGCAGCAGGAATTCGGATACCGCACTCCGGAGAGCCTCCTCCTCTCGCAGCCGCTGGCGGGTATCGGGTCGCGGGGGCTGGCGGCGGTGGTCGACACGGCGATCATCCTGGTCATCATGCTGGCGCTGGTGTTCGGCGCGCTGGCGCTCGACGCCATCTCCCCCTCCTCCTCTGGCGTGGAGTCGCTGCTCATTCCCCTGGTGGTGGTGGCGTCGGTGGTGCCGGTGGCCTACTACGTGGTCTGCGAGGTGACCACCGCCGGGCGCTCACCCGGAAAGCTCATCTTCGGCCTGCGCGTGGTCGACCTGCAGGGGGTCCCCGTCGGCGTGGGCGATTCCCTGGTGCGGAACCTGATCCGGATCCTGGACTTCCTCCCGCTCCTGTACGGCATCGGGGTGGTGACCATGTTCGCCGGAGGCCGCTCCCGGCGGCTCGGCGATCTCGCGGCGGGCACGGTCGTGGTCCACGACCATGGGGTGCGCCGCCTCGCCGAGGATAGGATCCCGGCCGAGCCCGCGCTCTCGGCCGGACTGGACCCCGGTCCTCCGCTGATGGCGATGGAGCGCTGCGGGCGCTTCGAGCTCGAGCTGATGGGGGAGTTCCTGCGCCGCTCGGGGCTCAGCCCGGAACGGCGCCGCGAGGTGGCGCGCGAACTGGTCGCCGCCATCTCCGTTCGGGCCGGGGTCAGGCTGGATGAGGGGGTGGGCGCCGAGGATCCCATCCACCTGGTGGAGCGGTCCTACCTGCAGCTGCGACAGCGCCTCACCGGTCCCTGATCGCCGCCGGATCCCGCGCCGGATGCAGCCGGATCCGCAGGCGCCGCGGTCTCTCCCTGGCCACCTCGTCCCGACCTGGGGGGTCCGGATCCTCGGGCTGCCGACCCCGCTCGGGGGAACGGCTGCGCTGCGACTCCAGGTTGCGGCGGACCGTCGTCGGGCGCCGGGAGGCGTCGACCACCGACTCCATGAAGGCCCAGCAGCGATAGGCGGCATAGGCGGCCAGCCCGAGCATGGTGAGCGAGGCCACCACGTTGAGGAGTCCCGCCAG
>JAKABA010000344.1 GCA_021802115.1 bacterium
TCTTTTGCTGCAGATCTGCCGCGCCATCGGCTTGGCGGAGACCATCGATGAGATGGTCCCGTGGGATCGGGCGCGCTGTCGCCTCTCTCCCGGCAAACGTATCTGCGCGTAACGCTCCATGTCGATCACTCAATCCGGAGCATGCCGATCACCGAATCCGGGCTCATGCCGATCACCGATTCCGGGGCCATGCCGATCACTTTTTGGCATGGAGCGGAATGGGTGATCGGCATGGCGGATGCAAGTCCGTTCACGAACTTGTGTGATGGGTGAGCGTCGGAAGTAGCGCGCGGCGCAGGGAGAGCCACGCCACACCGACGATTGGAGCCTTCCGGATCAACGGAAGGAGGCCGGTCGGTGTTGGGCCAGGAGGGGCTGTCCATGCGCAAGGCGAGGGAGTTGCTGCGGCTGTGCCTGGACAAAGGGCACAGCGGGCGGCAGGCGGCGAGGAGCGTCGGCATCTCGGCGAGCACGGCCTCGGTGTACCTGCGGCGGGTGCGGGACGCGCAGTTGGACTGGGCGACGGTAGCGACAATGGACGACGCAGCGTTGGAGCGCGCACTGGCGGGAGGAGCGCCGGCGGCCACGCCGGCCACGCCGGCACGTGAGCTGCCGGACGTGGCGTACATCAAGCGCGAGTTGGCAAAGCCGGACATGACGGTTTCGCTGCTGTGGACCGAATACAGGGAGCAGAACCCCAACGGGTATCAGTACTCGTTCTTCTGCGAGTTGGTACGTCGGGAGCTGGGCAAGCTCGACCCGGTGCTGCGGCGTGAACATCAAGCGGGCAAGGAGATGTTCACGGACTGGGCCGGGCGGACCGTTCCCATCATCGACGCCGACACCGGCGAGGTGAGGTTACGGGCACCGATCTTCGTGGCGGTGCTGGGCGCCAGCAGCTACACGTACTTCGAGGCCCTGGCCAACCAGCAGTTGCCGAACTGGATCCGGGGCCATGTGCACGCCTACGAGTTCTTCAAGGGCGTGGCTGATCTGACTGTTCCAGATAACACCAAGACCGGTGTATTGCAGGCCAGCTTCTATGAGCCCGAGATCCATCCCCTGTATAGGGATATGGCCGTTCACTATGGGACGGCCATCCTGCCGACGCGGGTACGCAAACCCCGCGACAAAGCCCTGGCCGAAATCGGCGTTCAGGTCGTCCAGCGCTGGGTGCTGGCGCGGCTGCGCCACCGCACCTTCTTCAGTGTTGAGGAACTCAACACTGAACTGGCCCCGATGCGCGAGTGGCTCAACGACCGTCCCTTCCGGCACATCGCCGGCAGCCGGCGGCTGCTCTATGAGCAGATCGAGCGCCCGGCCCTGAGGCCGCTGCCCGCCGAGCGCTACCAGTGGCTCGACTGGCTCACGGCCAAGGTGGGCCCAGACTACCACATCCAGTGTGACCAGCGGTACTACAGCGTACCGTTCCGCCTTATCGGCGAGCGGGTGGAGGTGCGGCTCAGCCCCGTGTGCATCGAGGTCCTGCACCGGGGCCAGCGGGTGGCCAGCCACGCACGCCTCTACGCCGGACCCCGCTTCGTCACCGTGCCCGAGCACATGCCTTCGGCGCACCGCCGCTATGCCGAGTGGACGCCGGAGCGGCTGCGCCATTGGGCCGAGGAGGTCGGCCCGGCCACCGCCGACGTGGTGGTGGGAATGCTGGAGCGCCGGCCGCACCCCGAGCAGGGCTTTCGGTCCGGCATGGGCCTGATCCGTCTGGCCAAGACCTACACGCCCGAGCGCGTCGAGGCGGCCTGCCGCCGTGCGCTGGAGCTGGGCACCTATTCGTACCGTTCCGTGAAATCGATGCTCGGCAGCGGCCTGGACCGGGCCCCGCGGGCCCAAGCCCTGCCGCTGGCACCCAGCCCGCCGCACGAGAACGTGCGGGGCGCCGCCTACTACGAAGGGGATGACTGAGGATGCTGCAGCAGACGACGGAGAAGCTGCGGGCCCTGGGGCTGCGGACCATGGCGGAGGCCCTGCTTGAGCAGGTCACGGCGCCGGCACTCGACGAGTTGAGCTTCGAGGAGCGGTTGGGCCTGTTGGTCGACCGGGAGTGGGACGCGCGAGAGAACCGGCGCTTGGCTGCGCGGCTCAAGGCGGCGCGCCTGCAGGACAAGGTCGCCTGCGTCGAGGACGTCGACTGCAGCCCCGCCCGCGGCCTGCAGCGCGCCGTGCTGCACAGCCTCGCCGGGGGGCACTGGATCGCCGCGCACCAAGGCGTGGTGATCACCGGCCCCACCGGTTCGGGCAAGACGTTCATCGCCTCCGCCTTGGGCAACCGGGCCTGCCGGCTGGGGCACAGCGTCGCCTACCACCGCCTCTCGCGGCTGTTGGAGGACTTGGCGCTGGCGCGGGCCGACGGCAGCCTGCGGCACCTGCTGCGCCGGCTGGCCAAGGCAGAGGTGCTCGTTCTGGATGATTGGTTGCTCAGGACCCTGGACCCCGTTCAGGCTCAGGATGTTCTGGACATCCTGCAGGACCGGGCCGGCGTCGGAGCAACCGTGATCGTCACCCAGATGCCCGTCACCCAGTGGCACGGGCGCATCACGGACCCCACGCTGGCCGACGCCATCTGCGACCGGTTGATCCATGGCAGCCACCGCATCGAGCTGCGGGGTGAGTCCCAGCGCAAGCTGCGGGCCGCCCGGCCATCTGATGGCGAGCAGGTCATCTAGCGGTCCGCTATACAACACCTTTCACTGAGGAGTGTGCACCATGCCGCGTGACCGTCAGGTCAACGTCCGTCTCACCGCCGCGACGGTGCTGTGCCTGGAGGCCCTGCGCGCCCCGGGCGAGTCCCAGGCCGACGTGATCACCAACCTGCTGCTGGCCGAGTGCGAGCGCCGCTGGCAAGACTTCGCCCAGTCCGGGGAAGAGGACCTGGCGGGCCGCTACGCCAACGCCCTCTGGCACTTCGATCACGAGGCCGGTCGCATCAACACCGGGCGCCGGCCGTCACCGCCGCGGCGCGGCCAGTTCTGGGACCGCTGGCCCGAACCAGAGGAGGCCGAGCTCGCCGCCGCGCTGGCTGCCGCCTGGCGGGCCACGGGTAGCCAGCGCACCCTCGCCGGCTGCATGGTGGGCGTCGTGCTCGCGGAACTCCGAGCGCTGGCGGCCGGAGCCGGCAACCTGCCTGCAGAGCACCCCGTGTGCCGCCGCTGTGCTCGGGCGCTGCAGGCCTACCGTGCCGTCCGCGCTCCCGCCACCACGGAAGTGACCGGCGCGTGAGCCGCCCGCCCCTCCCCTGCGGGGCTCGCTGCGCGGCGGTGCCTCCGTCCACGGGGGGGGGACAGGGCGGGGGGAGGGCGCCTCCTCGCTTACGCTGCCTCCGGGAGGGCGGCACCGGAAGCGCCTGCGGCGAGGCACCCTGCTCCCTGGACGCGGAGGCCCCTGCTCGCCAGGGGGACTGGCCGTCCCCCTCCGGTCCCCCTGCCGGCAGAGGGCAGGACCCACGCCCCTGCGGGGCGTACCACTGGACCCGTCAGGAGGTGGGGAACGCACTCGATCACCGTCCCATGCCGATCACCTGTCTCGGCCCTGCACCGCACGTGAACCGCTGTGTTCACCCAGGTGATCGACATGCCCGGATTCGGTGATCGGCATGAGCGGACTACGCAGTATCGAAGC
>JAKABA010000345.1 GCA_021802115.1 bacterium
GGGGGTGGTCGGAGTCCGGCTCAAGATCAACCGCTGGGAGTGGGCATCCGGGATGGCGGAGTTCACCGTCATCGGCACCGCCGTGGCCCGGGACGGACGCGGTGGCGGCGGGGGGCAGCCCTTCACATCGACCCTGAGCGGCCAGGAGATGGCCAAGCTCCTCAGCACCGGTCACCGTCCCCTGCGGCTGGTGATGGGGGCCAGCGCCTACCAGGCGGTGGCCTACTTCGGAGGAGGCTTTGGGCGGATGGGAGGGATCGGGGTCTCCGCGTGGAGCAACCAGGAGGTGACCAGCTACACCCTCGCTCTCACCCGGGCCCAGGACATGGCGCGCCGCCGGCTGGCTCAGGAGGCGGCCCAGGTGTCCGCCGCGGGGGTCGTGGGGGTGGAGATCGAGTCGCACATTTTGGAGTTCCCGACCGGCTCGGAGTCGGTCGGCGGGCGGATTGCGGAGTGGGTGATCCTCGGCACCGCCGTTTCAGCCGCGGGTGAGGCCACCAGGATGGCATCTCCCAAGATGGTCATTTCCCTCAGACCTTGAAGGAGGCATGCGCATGACCGATCAGCCAGTCCCCGCGCCGGCGGGGCAGCCGGAGATACCCCAGGACGCGCTGAACCGGCTGCGCGAGATGCGGGGAACCGAGGGCCATCGCAAGCTGTTCACCAGCGACCTGTCGATCTCCGAATTCCTGCTGGTCAAGGAGGCCGGCTTCGAGCCGGTGGGCCTGGTGGTGGGCAGCTCCATCTACCACATTGGAATGCAGATAGCCAACTACGGCCAGAACCAGGAGCTGCAGGTCCTCAGCCAGGCGATGTATCAGGCCCGCGAGCTGGCCATGAGCAGGATGGAGGAGGAGGCGGATGTCCTCGGTGCCGACGGGATAGTCGGGGTCCGGCTTGACATCAACCGCTACGAGTGGGGCCAGGGGCTGGCGGAGTTCATGGCCGTCGGGACCGCGGTCCGGAGCCAGCAGGGCAGCATGAAGACGCCCAAGGGCAAGCCCTTCACCTCGGACCTCTCGGGGCAGGACTTCTGGACGCTGCTGCAGGCGGGCTACGCCCCCCTGGCGCTGGTGATGGGCTCCTGCGTGTACCACGTGGCCCACCAGGGGCTCGGTGCCTGGATGCGCAAGATGGGCCAGAACCAGGAGATGCCCAACTTCACCCAGGCGCTGTACGACGCCCGCGAGCTGGCCATGGAGCGCATGCAGACCGAGGCCGAGGAGGTCGCCGCCGAGGGCATCGTGGGGGCCCAGATCAAGGAGAGCAACCACGGGTGGGGCAGCCATGTGATCGAGTTCTTCGCGGTGGGGACGGCGGTACGCCCGACCAAGGAGGACCACCGCATAGCACCGCCTCAGATGGTGCTGTCGCTGGACCAGTAGGGCTTGCCTGGAAGCGAGCGCGAGCGCAAGCTCGCGCTGGTCTACGACCCCACCTTTCTCGGCCATGAGAGCTGGGGACATCCCGAGTCGCCTGAGCGGCTGCGGGCCATAACGGAAGCGCTGACGCGGGAGACACGGCTGGGGGCCGGCTGCTGGCAAAGCGCCGACCCCGCCGCCGAGGCGGACCTGCTGCCGGTGCACACCGAGGCCCACGTGAGCGCCATTCGGGAGCTGGCCCGCCGCGGCGGCGGCTGGATCGACTCCGACACCTATTGCAACAGCTCGTCTTTCGAGATCGCACTCGATGCCGCCGGGGCGGCCATCGCGGCGGCCCGGATCGCGTGCTCTCCCGAGGCGGTTCCCGCCTTCGCCCTGGTGAGGCCGCCGGGCCATCATGCGACCCCGAGCCGCGCGATGGGATTCTGCCTGTTCAACAATGCCGCGGTGGCGGTGCGCTACGCCCAGAGACGGCTGGGGGTGGGGCGGGTGGCGATCGTCGACTTGGACGTCCACCACGGCAACGGCTCTCAGGAAATCTTCTGGAGTGATGGCGACGTCCTCTACTGTTCGCTCCACCAGTCGCCGCTGTATCCCGGGACGGGGTTGGCCGGTGAGCGCGGGGAGGGGGCAGGGTTCCAGAAGACGGTGAACTTGCCCCTGCCTCCGGGCACTGGCAACGCCCCTTGGCTGGAGGCGCTGGAACAGGTGGCCCTGCCTGCCGTTGCGGAGCACTCGCCCGAGTTGATCCTGGTCAGCTGCGGGTTCGACGCCCTCGGCACCGATCCGCTGGCGAACCTTGAGCTCGACTGGCGAGCGTATGCCATGGCGATGCAGCGCATCTGCCAGGTGGCGGCGGAGCTGTGCTCTGGGCGGGTGGCGGTGGTGCTCGAGGGAGGCTACGACCTGGGGCAGATGCCGCTGGCGGCCGCTGCGTGTGCCCTGGCGCTGGCGGGACTAGAGCCGACTCCGGAGGGGGCGGCGGCCGATCGCGACTGACGGGAGCCGCGGCGCCCCCCCCCACTGCACGGACTCGCTTCCGGACCCGGTCGGATTCACTGGGGAAACCGCCGCCTGACCCAGTCGCGTCCGCCGTTGGTGGTCTGCCAGAGCGTGGGTCGCGGTCCCTGGGGGTCCATGACGGCGAATCCTTCGCTCGGGCTCGTGAAGTCGAGCTGGGCTCCGTCCAAGCTCGGGTGGGCCGGAAGGTACGACCAGTGGGCGCCGGCGTCGCTGGTCTCCGCCAGCCGGTTGCCGGCCACTGTCACCCAGTCCCGGAAGGTGACCAGATCCACCCGCGCCGCCCCGTCCGGAATGCGGGTGGGCAGCCACTGTGCGCCCCCGTCCTGGGTGGTGTAGGCGAACTGCAGAGTCAGCTGGGGGGAATAGAAGGTCACCAGTTCGACTCCGTTGTCCGCGCCGAAGAAGCGGGGAGGCGAGGTGCGGCACATGCAGTCGAAGGAGTCGGTCACGGGCACTCCCTTGGGCACAGGGAGTGGCTGACGCAGCCACGATCTGCCGCCGTCGGTGGTGCGGAAGAAGTAGAGTGCCGCGCCGCCGCTGCAGAACGCGGTCATCCAGCCGGTGGACGCGGTGGCCCAGCCGGGCGCGTTCTTGTCGCAGCCCAGGGGCAGGCCGCCAGCCGGTCCCCCGGCGGGGGAGGCCGACACCAGGGTCACCCAGCGGCGGCCTCCGTCGCTCGTCCCCAGCAGGCGCATGGCGGTGGCGCCAGCCGCCGCACCTTCCTGCACCGAGTCGAAGCCAACCTGGCTGGTCAGAAAGCTCACCTGGGATTCACCACCAGCGACCCTGGAGACCCGCCGCCAGCTCCGTCCCCCGTCGCCGGTGAAATAGATCGTGGCGCTGCTCTGCCTGACCGTCGCGGCCTGCCGCTGGATGGCGACGAAGGCGTCCTCCCCGGTTAGAAAGTCGAACCCCGAGATCGGCTGAGCGTTTCCCGCGAGCTCGGAGACCCCGGGCTGGTTTGCGCCCTGAGGAGTAACCTCGACCCAGCTTCGCCCCCAGTCGACAGTGTGCCAGATGGCGTTGCGGCCACTGAACGTCTGGGTCACCAGCCAACCGGAGCCGTTGGGCAGGAACTGAAAGCCGGTGAGCGCCGAGCCGGACTGGCCGGGCGCCCTCGGGGTGGCTGCCGGTGCGGTCTGGGAGTGGCCGGTGGTCCCGCATCCCGCCACCAGCAGCAGGAGGGTAGCCGCGGCCGCTCTGAC
>JAKABA010000346.1 GCA_021802115.1 bacterium
AGCCCTGACCCCCGCCCCGGACCAGCATGCTGACCACCAACTGGGGATCGGACATCGGCGCCATGGCCGTGAACCAGGCATCGGGGCCACCGTTGGGAGCCGTCGGATCCTGGGCCGTGCCGGTCTTGCCGCCGGCATCCACGTGGAGTCCGCTCAGCATGCTGGCGGTGCCGTCGGTGACGGCCAGTCGCATCCCCGCCCTAACCGGCCCGAGCTCGGACGCCCAGGGCAATGCCTTGGGCGCAGGGACGGGGACCGGCTTGAGGGCGGTGCTGGAGCCGTTGCTCTCCGCCATGCCGATGTGGGGCACGATCTTGTTCCCCGTGCCGACCTCGGCCGTCCAGACCGCGTCCTGGATCGGGGTCGCCGTCACGTATCCCTGCCCTATCCCCAGGATCACGGTCGACCCGGGGTACCAGGTCTCCCCCAGCTTGGCGACCGTGCTCGGGGTCCCGAGGTAGCCCGGCACCTCCCCGGGCAGGTCGATGCCGGTGTCCTCACCCACCCCCATCATCTGGCCGGTGGAGATTATGTTCTGCGCTCCCAAGGCGACCGCCAGCTTGTAGAAGTAGACGTCGTTCGACCAGGCGATCGCCTCCGGCAGGTCCTGCGGCGGCAGCGTCTCCCAGTTGTGATAGGTGTGGCCGTCGTAGGTGAAGGTGTAGCCGGTGGGGATCACCTCGTACGGGGGGATGCCGTGGTGGTACACGTCAGCCGAGGAGACGACCAGCTTGAAGTTGGATCCCGGTGGCATCGCGGTCTGGGTGGCGTGTTCCAGCAGCGGGCTGCCCGGCTGGTTGAGCAGCGCCTCGATCGCCTGGCTGTTGCGCGGGGGCTCGAAGATGTTGTCGTTGTAGGCGGGCCAGCTGGCCATCGCCAGCACCTGGCCATTCTGGGGATCCATCACCACCACCGCCCCCTCGTCACCCCGCTGCGAACCCGGGTACGCGCCCGAGATCGCCTTCTGAAGAAGCTGGGTGGAGAGCTGCTGCAGGCCGAGGTCCAGACCGGTGACCAGGGTGCCGCCGTTGACCGCGGGCACCGTCTTCCCCAGGGCGACGGGGATGTTCTGGGAGTTGACCAGGATCTCCTGGTACCCGTAGCGGCCGCTGAGCAGCCGGTTGTACTGCTCCTCCAGCCCCGCCTGGCCGAGGATCGCCCCGCTCGGGAGCAGCCCGTACTGCTTCACCTGCTGGGGAGTCTCCACGCCGGTGTAGCCGAGGATCGGCCCCAGGAGCGACCCGTAGGGGTACTCCCGACCGAGCACCGGCTCCACGATGACGGCGGGGATGTCCGCCGCCTGCAGCAGGGTCGCCCTCACCGTGGAGAGGTGGGCGGCCAGCGTCACGGTCCATCCCCCATCGGTGGGCTGGGCCATCTCCTTGGCGAGCTGGGTCCGGGTCTGGCCCAGCAGCTGGGCCAGCGGCCCCAGGTCGTGGGCCGGGATCAGCTGCGGGATCGCCACCACCTGGTCGGCGGCCGGGTCAGCCGCGAGCACCTGGCCATGCCGGTCCTCGATCACGCCGCGCTCCGGGGTGATCGGGATGTAGCGGGTCACCTCCTGGAGGGCGGCCTGGTGCAGCTCCGCGCCGTTGCGCGACTGAAGCTGGTACGCGTAACCGCCCAGCATCAGGAGTCCCAGCGCCAGCACCGCGGAGAGGGTGCGGACCAGGCGGGGACGGCTGCGCAGCCGCACCGGGATTCGCCAGAGCGGACGCCGCTCCGCGTCCAGGCGGCCGGCCAGGATGAACCCGAACGCGGCCATGTGGGCGATGGTCACGGTGCCCCCGTAAGCCAGGAACGGGATCGGCACTCCGGCCAGCGGCAGCAGCCCGAGATTCCCCCCCACGGAGAGCACGACCTCGCCGCCGACCAGGACCGCCATCACGCCGGCGACCAGGGACGCCTGCGCCGTCCGGGAATGGGTCGCGGCCGAGACCAGCCGCCAGATCAGGACCACGACCGCCAGGATGGCGATCCCCCCGGTGATGAGCCCGAACTGCTCCACCAGGCTGGCGAAGGCCAGGTCGGTCTCGCGGGCGGGCAGGTAGGAGGCCAGCAGCTGGCCGATCGAGGAGCGCCCGATGCCGAGCAGCCCGCCGGAGGCGATGGCGATGTGGGACTGGAGCAGGGTGAAGCCACCGGAGCTGCCGTTGGCGCCTCCATTGAGATAGGTGTGCAGCCGCGCCAGCTGATAGGGACGGAGCAGGCGCAGGCCGACCGGCAAGAGCAGCAGGCCCGCCAGCAGGAGACCCCCCAGCACCCGCAGCCGCACCCGGCCCAGGACCATGGCGGCGATGACGATCAGGCACAGCAGAGCGGAGGTGCTCAGGTCCGGCTCGAGCAGGGTGAGCCCAATCGGTGGGACCGCCAGCGCCACGGTCAGCCCCACCCGGCGGCGCTCCCGCCACTCCCGGTGTGACATCACCTCGGCCAGCAACAGGATCAGCCCCAGCTCCGCGAGCTCAGACGGCTGGATCAACACCCCGAGGTCGATCCAGCGCTTGGCCCCGTAGGCGTCGACCCCGTGGACCGCAACCCCCAGCAGCAGCACGACCGACCCGAGGTAGGCCAGGCGCCCCAGCCAGTTCCACCAGCGGCTGGGGGTCCTCCAGGCCCACACCAGGACGACCAGACCCAGCGCCACCGTCATCGCCTGATGGATGGCGAGCGACCGGTCTCCGATCGCGACCAGGTTCATGACCCCGAGCACGCAGAGCACGAGAATCGCGCCCAGCATGATCGGATCGAGCGCGGGGACCGCGCTCTGGATCATGGGACCGACCCGAACGGCCTGGGCCAGCGGGTTCTGACGCTGGCGCCTCAGGAGTCGACGACGGCCTCGGGGCATGGGGGGCATCCGACCAATTGGGGCTTTGACGTGACGACGCAAGTGGAGAGCGCCCCCCGCACCGCCTTGCCGACTCCAACGCCCAGAGCCCGCACGGCGTTTCGCCCAAGGGCAATGATGGCACCAGGACGGCTGGATTGCATCTTCGAATCTGGGGCTTCCAGCGCCTACACTCAGACCATGCCTTCAGCCCCCCGGGCCCACATCGTCCTGGCCGAGGACGAGCCGATGATCGGGCGCATCCTGGAGTTCAAATTGGACCGGGAGGGGCACCGGGTCACCTGGGTTCGGACCGCCGCCGAAGCCGAGCGGATCTGCCGTGAGGAACCAGTGGATCTGCTGCTCCTGGACATCTCCCTGGAGGAGGATGGGCGGGTGCTCTGCCGCCGTCTTACGGGCTCCAGCCATCGGCCCCGGGCCGGGGTGGTGCTGATGCCCGAGCTGCGCAGCCCGGACGGGGAGCGGCTGGCGTTGGAGGCGGGAGCCCGGGCGGTCGTGATCAAGCCCTTCAAGCCGACCATCGTGGCGGCCAAGATCCGGGAGCTGCTGGACAGCGCCGGGTGACGCCGGGCTCCCGGCGCCGCCCGGGCTAGCCGCAGTCGGTGGTGCCCAGCTTTCGCAGCAGCTCGAAGCGATAGATCCCGGTGTCGTGGCCGTCGGCCCAGACCACCTTGAGGCCGTAGTTGCCCACCAGGGCGATGTCCGCGAGCTCATCCTCCCCCTGGTGCAGTTGGGGGTCGAGATCGAAGCGCCCGGGC
>JAKABA010000347.1 GCA_021802115.1 bacterium
GGCCCCCCTGCCCAGGATGACTCCCCCGCGGTCGGCCAGCTGGCGGATCACGTCCTCGGTGTAGATCCGGAACCGGTCCCCGGCCCCATCCTGCTCCATGCCCGGCGCCGCGGTGGGAGCCATCGGCCCGATTCCCCTTGAGAGCGCGGCGAACAGCTCGCCCAGCGCGTCATAGGTCTCGTCCTCCTGGGCGAGCACCACGTCCAGCGGCTCCGCCATCTCCGCCGCCACCTGAACCGGGATCGCCCGATCCAGAAACTCCACCCCGAGCTCGGCCGCTACCGCCCGCGCGATCGGATCACCGCCAGCCCCGTAGCTGGCCGAGATCGCGATCGTGCGGATGCCGGCCGGTGCCCCGCCGCTGGCCGGCCCGACAGCGGGCCGCGGGGTGCGGGCCGGCCCCGGCCGGGTGGCCACCTCCTCGTGCACGTAGCGCTGGCCGCGCATCCAGGAGGCTGCGGCCGCGATCAGCATCATCCCGGTCGAGAAATAGAAGGTGACCCGCATCCCCGCCATGAACGGGCCCGCGATCAGGTTGGGGAAGAACTCGCGGCCGGTGAGGGCGGCCTGGCGGGCGGCCGGGAGGCTGTGCAGGGCCGGGCCCAGCAGGGTCGCCAGCGGGTTGTAGCCGAGGAAGGCAGCAAACAGGGTGCCGACCGGGGGCAGATGCGAGATCTTGGCGGCGGCGGCGGCGGGAACCCCCTGGGCGACCAGCCCGTGGTACAGCGAGGAGGGCAGGGCGGAGGCCAGACCCAGGACCATCAGGGTGAAGAAGAGGCCGATTGAGAGCGTCATCCCGGAGTTCTGGAAGGTTGACCTCATGCCCGAGGCCACCCCGCGCTGACCGGCCGGGACCGAGTTCATGATGCCGGCGGTGTTGGGGGCGGAGAACATCCCCATCGCAAATCCGTTGAAGAAGAGCAGCACGGCGAAGGTGGGATATCCGAAGTTGGCGGGAAGCAGCGACAGCAGGGCGAACGTGACCGCGGCCGCCAGCATCCCTCCGGTGGCGAAGGGCCTGGCCCCGAACCGGTCGGAAAGGGCCCCGGAGAGGGGTCCGGCACAGAGAAACCCCACGGTGAGCGGGAGCATGTAGATCGCCGCCCACAGGGGGGTCTGCACGAAGTTGTAGCCGTGCAGGGGCAGCCAGATGCCCTGCAGCCAGATGATCAGCATGAACATGAGACCGCCCCGTCCGATCGAGGCCAGCAGCGAGGCCAGATTGCCGGCGGTGAAGGCGCGGATCTGGAACAGGTCCAGGTTGAACATCGGCGACTCCACCCGCCGCTCGATCCACACGAACAGCCCCAGGACGACGATTCCGCCCAGGACCTCGACCAGGACGGTGGGGTTGGTCCAGCCCATGTCGCTGCTGCCGTAGGGCTGGATCCCGTAGGTGATCCCCACCAGCACGGCGATCAGCCCAACCGCGAAGGTTACGTTGCCGAGCCAGTCGATCTTGGCCCTGCGCACCACCCCCGTCTCCTTGAGCTTGAGGTAGGCCCAGACGGTGCCGAAGATCCCGATCGGCACCGAGACCAGAAAGACCAGGTGCCAGTCGATTCCGGACAGCAGCCCGCCCAGCACCAGCCCGATGAAGGAACCGGAGATGCCTGCCACCACGTTGATGCCCAGGGCCATGCCCCGCTGGTTGCTGGGAAAGGCGTCGGTCAGAATCGCGGCCGAGTTGGCCATCAGGAGGGCCCCGCCGATCCCCTGGACGATCCTCATCCCGATCAGGACCAGGGCCGCCGTGGGGCCGGTGAAGAAGACCAGGGAGAGCCCGATCGAGGCGAGCGTGAATACCAGGAACCCCAGGTTGTACATGCGCACGCGGCCGAACATGTCGCCGACCCGGCCCAGGCTGACCACCAGCACCGCCGTCACCACCATGTAGCCCATCAGCATCCAGAGCAGCAGGCTGACGTTGGCCGGCGCCAGCGGGTTCACCTTGATCCCGCGGAAGATGGCCGGCAGCGAGATCAACACGATCGACGAGTTGATCACCGCCATCAGGATCCCGAGGGTGGTGTTGGAGAGGGCCACCCACTTGTACCGCCCGGGCAAGACCGGTCCGGTGCCCGCAGGCTTTACGTTCACGTCAACTAGAGTTTACTACGGTTCCTCTTCAGCGGTCGCGACCGGGCGGTTGACGTAGCGCCAGACTCCGTAGAGCAGTGCCACCACCAGGAGCGCCAGCACCAGGTACTCCAGCGGCTTGATCACCGCCCCGATCCGGTTGAAGTTCCTGCCCAGCTCCATCCCCGCGATCGACAGGGAGGCATCCCAGACGAAGGCTCCGATCAGGGTGGCCGGGATGAACTTGAACAGGGGCATCCGGGCAAACCCCGCCGGGTAGCTGGTGTAGCTCCGCAGGACCGGGAGAACCCTGCCCACCGCCACCGCCACCACCCCACGGCGCTCGTAGAACCGCTCGGCGGCCTCGAAGTGGCTCTCCTTCAGTCGGAACCGCTGGCCGAATCCGACCACCGCCTGACGCCCCACCCACGCGGCTATCCCGTAGGCGATCAGGGCGCCCACCAGCTCCGCCAGCAGCGCCACCAGGATGACCAGGGGAAGGCTGAGGGTGCCGGTCGCCACCAGCACGCCCGCGAACGGCAGCACCACCTCGCTGGAGACCGGGAAGCCGCAGCACTGGGCGACGGTCAGCAGAAACAGGGCGAGATACCCAGCGGTGGTGAGGAAGCTCTCCATGGAGTGGATCACTGCGCGCGCCCCGCTCTCATGGCTGCCATTGTCACCGATCGCACCGTTCCCAGGTGCGGCTCAGGCAACCACAGCTACGCTGAACCCGGCATGAAACCCACCAACCAGGAGCGGTCGCAGCCCGGCGAGTCCGATCTGGAACGGACCTTGGGGAGTGCGCCAATCGTCGACCTGGCTCCGGTCGGGGTGGGCAGCAATGCGGTCTTCCTGGCCACCCTCCAGACCGGGCAGGACCACCTGCGCGCGATCTACAAGCCGGCCCGGGGGGAGCGACCGCTGTGGGACTTTCCCCAGGGAACCCTTCACCGCCGTGAGGTGGCCTGCTTCGTGGTCGACCGCGCCCTGGGATTCGGGTTCCTGCCGGTGACCGTCATCCGCCGGGACGCTCCCCTGGGCCGGGGGTCGCTGCAGGAGTTCGTCGAGGGCCCGGCGCCGGGTCACCAGCTGGACCGGGACCGGCTGAAGGGCCAGCTGCGGGGGCTGGCCACGCTCGACGTGCTGGTCAACAACGCCGACCGCAAGAGCGCCCACCTGCTGGTCGACCGGTCCGGCCAGCTCAAGGGGATCGACCACGGCGTCACCTTCAACGTCGACTTCAAGTTGCGCACGGTGCTGGCCGACCTCGGCGGCGAGGCGGTGCCCGCGACCTGGCTGGACCCGGTGCGGCGGTTGCTGGACGATCCGGTAACGATGAGCCGGCTCCGGTCCAGGCTCAGCCAGCTGCTGGCACCAGCCGAGATCAGGGAGTTCGTCCGGCGCAGCCGCCGGCTGGTGGCGGAGGGCCACTATCCTCAGCTCCACCCCTGGTACGGAAGGCCCTTCGAGTGGTGACCACGGCGGCACTCAGCTCAGGGCGAAGGCACCGCCCGAGACGTACCGG
>JAKABA010000348.1 GCA_021802115.1 bacterium
CGGGCTGCCCATCCAGGTGGGTGAATCCTCCAAACAGCCACAGGGTGATCCCGGCGACCCGGACCCCCTTGTGTCTGGCCATGAGAGCGTGCGAGATCTCATGGGCCAGCAGGCAGGAATAGAAGATGACCGCTCCCACCACGCCTGCCACCCAGTAGGCGAGGGAGGACTGGCCGGGGGCGGTGACGGGAAGGACCGAGGTGGCCATGGTCCAGGCGATGAGCAAAAAGATCAGAAGGAGTGTCCAGTTGCACCTGATCTCGAGCCCGAACAGCCGGCCCAAGCGTATCGTCTGGTTGCCCATATCCAAGACGATACCCATAACCGCACATCGGCACGCCCCGGGGCCGGCTCAGACCGCCCTCGGTGCGGCGGGCCGGGGGCCAACCGACCCTCCGATGGATAGACTGGGCCGGCTGTGGCCAGAGTCGGAGTGGTCGGTTACGGGCTGGCGGGCGAGGTGTTCCACTGCCCCCTCATCGCTGCGACCCCGGGCCTCGAGGTCTCCGTGATCGTGACGGGAGACCCCGACCGGGCGTCCAGGGCACAGCTGCGACACCCTGAGGCTCGGATCGTCCCCACCTTCGAGGAGCTGCTCCAGCTCCCTGGAGCCATCGACCTGCTGGTGGTCGCAACTCCCAACCATCTCCACTACCCGCAGGCACAAGCCGGCCTGGAGCGGGGCTGGCATGTGGTGGTGGACAAGCCGCTGGGACTCACGGCCGCCCAGGGGATGGCCCTGGACACCGCCGCCCGCGCCGCCGGCGCCCTCCTCGGCGTCTTCCAGAACCGCCGATGGGATGGCGACTTCCTGCTCCTGCGGAGGGTCCTCGGGAGTGGCCGCCTGGGCCCGATTCGGGTGCTCGAGAGCCGCTTCGAGCGCTGGCGGCCGGAGCTTCGACCGGGGGCCTGGCGCGACTCCCTGCCGCCGGAGCAGGGCGGCGGATTGCTCGCGGATCTGGGCAGCCACCTGATCGACCAGGCGCTCCTGCTCCTGGGTTCCCCGGAGTCGACCTATTGCCAGCTGGGTCGACGGCGGGGAGGGGCGGCCGAGGATGACTGCTTTGTCGCCATCCGCTTTGCCGGTGGGGCGCTGGGGCTGCTCCACATGTCCGCCGTGGCGGCGGCCCTGGGGCCGCGGTTTCGGCTGCTCGGGATGGAGGGTGCGGTGGAGACCTGGGGTCTGGATCCCCAGGAGGAGCAGCTGCGGTCGGGCCTGGTACCTGGAGACCCAGGATTCGGCCGCGGCGACGCCGGACAGCGGGCGGAGTGGCTCCAGGATGGCCAAAGCAGCGGCGACGGCGAGCCGTTGGAGTTGCCCGAGGGTCGGTACCTCGAGTTCTACCGGCAGATGGAACTCGCGATCCGCGAGCAGGGAGCTGTTCCGGTGGCAGCCGGGGCCGGCATCCGCAGCCTCCAGGTCATTGAGGCGGCCCGGCGCTCCGCACTGACGGGGGAGGTGGTCTCACTGGCGGGCCTGGCTGCTCCGTAGTGGAGCTGGCCGTGGCTCGCCGCCGCAGCGGTGACCACGCCTGGCGGCCGGTCGGCCCCATGTCCGATCATCTTCTGATGGCGCACCCCATCCAGCCTCTGGAGCGGCTGATGACTCCGCGAGCGGGGGATCTCTCGCCGGTCCTCTTCTGGAAGCACTTCCGGCTGGACTCGCCGGTGCCGCTGGCGGCGGCCACCGCGAGGTTCTACAGGTCGCACGAGCTGGCGGCCGCGAAGTTGATGCCCGACATCCCGATCCTGTTCGAGGACTTCTCGCTGACCTCCTTCAGGCAGCTTCGCCACCTCCGGTCATTTGGAGAGCCGGCCTCGGTTGGGCGCGCCGGAGAGTATCTGCGCTGCGTGGAGCTGTTGCGCCGTCAGCTCGAGCCCTCCGACCCGTTGGTCGTCACCCTCTTCTCCCCCCTGGGCCTGGTGGGGCTCTGGTGTGGACCGGATGGGCTTCGAGAGCTGTTGCAGGAGCCCCGCTCGACCGCCCATCAGGTCCTGGCGGCTCTGGGGGGATTGGTCTCGGGGCTGGCGTGGCATTGCCTGCGGGCCGGTGCGGACGGGATCTACTACTCGTGCTGGGGCCAGGACGTGCTGTCGGATCGGGAGTATTCGGAGTTCGGCCTTCCCTATGACCTGATGGGGCTGAGCGGAGCCCGCGGGGCCGCCATCAGGATGCTGCACATTCACGGAGGGGTCCACGAAGGAGTGGAGCGCTATGCCGCCTATCCGGTGGATGCCATCGGCTGGAGTGAGGAGGATGGCTCGGTCTCGCTCGCTGATGGAGGCCAGATCCTGACCGACCGGATCCTGATGGGAGGACTTTCCGAGCGCCAGGCGGTGCCGGCGGGTGATCGCGAGCGCTCCCGGTTGCTGGACCTGCGCAGTCGGCTCGGGGAGAGACTCCTGGTGGCGCCCGGCTGCTCCTTGCCCGATGAGGTTTCCAGCGAGACCCTCGCCAGCCTTCGCCAGCTGGTCAGGTCGGGCACGGATTGACCGACTCCCGGGGGGCGGCTGAGTTCGCGATGGTCGGCTCTGAAAGGAGCGAGGGGAGGTCGCCTATCCGACGCGATCACGGGGCCCGCACGGGGCCGCACATCGATGCAGCCCGGCAGCTCAGGTTGCGCAGGTTCCGTCGTGCGCTCCACGCCCCGGTCCACCGGTTGAGGATTTGCTGGCGTTCGGTTGCGGAGGCCCTTCATGGACGCTGAGTCGCGGGTTGACCACCGCGGGACCAGCGCGGGCCGGCCGCGTCTCAAGGCGCTGGTGGGTCTGCTGGTGGTGCCGGTGGTGGTCTACTTCTGGTTCATCTGGAAGGACGGGGTGAGCGTCCCCTATCAGGATGACTGGGCGCTGGTTCCGCTGGTCCGGCTTCTCAATCATGGCCATCTGAGCCTGGCCGCGCTCTGGACCCAGCACCTCCAGAACCGGGTCCTGTTCCCCAACCTGCTGATGCTGGGGGTGCTCCAGCTCACCCACTTCAACACCAAGGTGGAGATGTTCGTCGGAGCCGGCCTGCTGACCTTGGGGCTGCTGGCGCTCCTTGGCGCCCAGAGTCGGGTGTCCAGCCGACCTCTGGCACTCATGGTCCCGGTTGGGTTCGTCGGCCTCAGCCTGATTCAGTACTTAACCACCCTCCATGGCTACGCCGTCTCCCTCTACCTGATCGTGGCGGCGGTGATGCTGGCGCTGTTCTGCCTGCTGCGCTCGGAGTCCCCATCCGGTCGCGCCTGGGCGCTCGCGGCTGTCCTGCTGGGACTGGTCGCGTCGTATTCGTCGCTGCAGGGGATGGCGGTCTGGCCGGCCGGCCTGCTGCTGCTGGTGGTGAGAGGGCGGTCCCCCCGCGCCGCCGTCCTGTGGTCGGCCACGGGGGTGGGAGCCCTGGCCATCTACCTGCTGGGTCTGCATCTGGGCGGAGACGGACAGGGCGCCGTCGCAGCGATCACCCATCCCCAGACCTCGCTCGAGTACCTTCTGCTCCTGGCCGGAGCGGTGGTGCCGTCGCTGCCGCGCCTGGGGCTGGACCTGCCGTGGCTGATGGCACTGGGCTCCGTCATCTGGGTGCTGGCCGCGGGGGTTGTCGTGGCTGCGCTCAG